>DATARI010000188.1:0-20099 GCA_036264255.1 Acidimicrobiales bacterium
GGCGGCTTCGGACGCGCTGAACACCCCGTCGACGACGCCTCGCGCTACCGCGCCGAGAAGGGTGTCCCCCGGCCGTTCCATCGCCGCAGAGAGTTGGTCAGCGATCCAGCTCTGGACTTCGCCGATCCGGGCGATGAGGCCCATCAGCTCATCCATGGACAGGGTCGAACCCAACATTGCCGTCGAGTCGAACGCCGCGTTCAGGAGCTGACCAAGGTCGCTGTCCTCGAAGCCGATGAGGCGGCTGATCGTGGAGATCGGTATGACACTGCCGATGGCAGACATGAACTCGACCGATTCGCTCTCCATAGCCCGGGTCACGCATGTGTCGGACAGCTCGACGATATCGATCTCGAGCTCGTCCATACGCTTGGCCACCAGTTCCGGAAAGACAGTGCTCCGATGCAGCGCGTGCATCGGAGGGTCGGCGGTGGCGAGCGCTTGGGTGGCGGCAGACCCGAAGGGCAGGCGGCAAGGGAGGCCCGAGTCGTCGCGATACAGCAGACAGGTGATGTTGGACGAGAAGTCCTCGACTCTATTGGCGGCTTCTGTCAACAGTTCGAAGGTACTGACCGTAAACAGATCGGTGCCCGGTATCGCCCAGACCGGTGCTTCGGTGCGGAGTTGCCCATAGAACGGATAGGGATCGTCGATTACCTCTGGATCGAGCAACCGGGCCCCCGAAATCTCCGCTGTCATCGTTCCTCGCTCTCCGGGTCGGTAAATTGGCTCCTGGTCCATTCGGCAACCGGAACATGCGATCTCACCGGGTCCGTCACCCTGTGAAGACGCTCTCCAGCCAGAGGTCGGCGTCGCGGAGGGCCTCTGCCGTCGCCCGGGCCCCCGGGACCATGAGGTCGAATCCGTGAGGAGCCCCAGCGTAGACCCGAAGGTCGGTCGAGACTCCGGCGTGGACCAACCTGGAGGCGTAGGCGACGGTTTCGTCAAAAAAGCAATCGGCGCCGCCGACGATCAACAACGAGCGCGGCAAGCCGGTCATATCGGTGGCTCGAGCCGGAGCGGCATAGGGAGGGACGTCGCCACCCGAGAGGTCGCCGAGGTACGCCCGCCATCCGAACCGATTGGCGGTGGGGGGCCAGATGGGGGCTTCCCACTGGCTCGACGAGGTCTGCTGGCGATCGTCGATCATCGGATAGAACAACAGTTGGCCGGCCAGGGGCACGCCCTGGTCCCGGGCGGCCAGCACCACTGCCGCGGCGAGGCCGCCTCCGGCGCTGGCCCCGGCGACCACCAGACGGTCCAGATCGATCCCCAACTCGGCGGCGTGTTCCACCACCCAGCCCAGCGCCGCCATGGCATCGTCGTGGGCGGCGGGGAAGGGGTCCTCGGGAGACAGTCGATACTCGACGGACACCGTGACGCAACCGAAGCGGGCGGCCCACCCCTGGAGCCGGAGTGCATCCATAGCCGCATTCCCGATCATGTAACCGCCGCCGTGAAGCCAGAGCACACCCGGGTGGCGGCCGGCGGCGTCGGGCGAGAAGAGTTCGACGGTCAACGGCGGCGACGACCGGATGATCCGGCTCTCCGCCACCACCCCGTCGACGGGAGGGACCGGCTGGATCAGCTCTTGCAAGCTCGAACGGATGCCGAGGAGGTCGAACGTCTCCCCGCCAAAGCCGACATCGAGGTCGGCCAGAAAGGCGAACTCGGGATCCAATGGCGTGGTCGTCATCGGCCGGCGTCCCGGCTTCGGATTGTGGGCGGCATGTTCAGCTCTCGTCGAGCCTGCCGGTGACCATGGCGCCGAGAAAACCGGCGTCGACGTACAGCGCCTCCCCGGTCACGTACGAACTCCGGGGGCTGTTGAGGAAGACCAGGGGCCACGCCTGTTCCTCCGGTGTCGAACGGCGACCCGACGGACCGACGAACGCATCGATGATGTCCTTGCCGTACTGATCCTCGAAGCTGGGCATCATCGCCGTGTTGGTGGGGCCGGGGTTGGTGCAGTTCAATCGAATCCCGACTTTGATGAGGTCGACCGCCCGGGAGGCGACCCAGGCATTGATCAGTTTCTTCGACGGCGCGTAGCCGCTGGCGATCTTGTCGGGGTTGGCCTCGCACCAGGCCACCGCCGCATCGAAGCCGTCGCTGTCGGTGGCTCCCTTCAGATTGGCGATGTCGTCCTGCCAGCCGAGTCCGGCATTGGAGGCGACGCAGGCGATGGCGGAGCCGGAAGGCATGGTCGGGACCAGAGACTCGATGAGGTGGCGGGCGCCGATGAAGTTGACCAGGACGGTATCGAGGTCGGAGAACGGGGGCCCGGGGAGGCCGGCCACACTGAAGATGGCGTCGACCGGAGTGCTGATGGCCCCCACCGCCTCGTCGATGGAGTCCTTAGACCTCAAATCCACCGGGATGAACTTGGCTACCCCCTCGGCGTCGTTCACGTCGAGGCCGATCACCTCCGCCCCCAGTTCCGCCAGGACGGCGGCGGTGGCGGCGCCCATGCCCGAGGCGCACCCGGTCACCACGGCTCGTTTGCCTTGATACTGCAGCACATCTTCCATCAGGACCTCCATTGGATATCATATTCATACTGGCTGGACGACGGACGCTCCATGGTCTAGCAGCTCCCACTTCCCGCAGTCGGCGGGACGTCCCCGGAGTAGCTCCAGCCGTGGGACGCCGCCACCACCCCACCGTCGATGAGGAGGTCGGTTCCCGTCACGAAGGCGGCGTCCGGTCCCGCCAGCCAGGCCACCGCCGCGGCGATTTCCGTCGGGGTCCCGAGCCGGGGAACCGGGCTCTGTCGGATCATCTCGGCGATGGTCGGCTCGGCGGCGGTCTCCTGATGGCCCATCCCGGTGGCGATCACGCCCGGGCTCAACGACACGATACGGGCTCCTTTCCGTCCCCAGGTGGGTGCCGCCGCCGTCACCCGGAGGATGACACCACGCTTGGACACCCCGTAGGCGGTGGCGGGGTCGACATCCTCGGGTAGCCCGGTCGCGCCGATGAGGTCCGCCACGTCGGCGGTGGCCACCGCCGCCTCCCGGTCCCGGTCCATCGGCCAGAGGTGGCCGGCCATGCTGGCGATGAACACCCCGACGGTGCCCTCG
Organism: Acidimicrobiales bacterium; assembly: GCA_036264255.1. Lineage (GTDB taxonomy): Bacteria > Actinomycetota > Acidimicrobiia > Acidimicrobiales > RAAP-2 > DASZIT01. The sequence continues at coordinate 3,084 of DATARI010000188.1, forward strand.
ACGGCCAACGCTCCGAAGCCGTCGATCAGCAGCGCGGTCCCCCGGAGGTTGACGTCCAGGATGCGTCGGCCGGAGGCCATGGTGGGTGACAGCCCGGCGGTGTGGACAAGAGTGGCGATCGGACCGAAGTCGGCCACCCGCTTGGTCAGTGCCTCGACGGAGGGCGGGTCCGTGACGTCGGTCGGTTGCCCGTGGACGTCGTATCCCTCGTCTTTCAGCGTCGGCACCACCACGTCGAGACGGGCCGGGTCGGCTTCAGCCAGGACCAACTGGTGTCCAGCTCCCAGCCGGCGTGCGCAGGCCAGGCCGATGCCTCCCGCGCCGGTGATCACGACGACCGGCATCAGCTGAACTCCTTGGCGGCGGTGACCCGGGTGCCAGGGTCTTGGCTCCCCAGGGTCTCCACGATGACCGCCGCCACTTCGACGGAAAGCTGATAGTCGAATCGGATGTATCCCTCTTCGGTCCAGCGGGTGAACCAGTCGCCGAGGGCATGGGGGTCGAATCGATTCCCGGCCTCGGTGTCGATGGTGGGGCCGACCATGACTTCGGTGACCCGCAGGCCGGCGAACTCGTTGGTCAGGCCCTGGCAGAAGGCCCGAAGCCCGGCCTTGGAGGCGGCGTAGGCAACCATCCCCGGGTACGGCTTTTCCAGGGAGTCGGAGGAGAGGTAGACGGCCCGGCGGTCGCTGCCCTCGGCCAGGAGATGGGGGAGAGCCGCCCGGGTGACCATGGCCGCCCCGAACAGGTTGATGCCGAACAACTCGGTCCACTGATCGAGTCCAGTGGCGTCCAGCGGAGTGAGCTGGGTGGCTCCGGCCGCGTAGACCAGAGCGTCGAGACCGCCCAATGCCTCGACCGCCGTCGCCACCGCAGAATCGCAGTCCTCTGGAAGGGTGACGTCACAAGCCACCGCCGTCACCCCTTCGAGTTCGGCTACGCGCGTCTCTCGCCGGGCGGCGCCCACCACTCTTGCCCCCGAGTCGGCCAGGGCAGTCGCGGTACTGGCCCCGATTCCGCTGGAGGCTCCGACGACAAGAACCCGGAGTGGATCTCCAAGCCGGTTGACCAGCACTTCCCCCCGCTCCTCCGTCACATGCGCTCCCCTGAGAGTTCGACCAACGCTTCGGCATCCTAAGCCGCTGGCGGGCAACGGCCCGGAGCGGAGCCCGACGTGGCAACGCTGACCACCTGGAGACGATCGGCCTCAGCCTCCCACCCGCAATAGATTCAGGGAGTCTTTCCGTCGGAGTCGTTCGAGGTCGAATTGAACCGGGGGGAAGTGCCCTGAGCCGGGACCCGGAGTCGATCGACGATGTCTTTGAGATCGTCACCGGAGATCGTCTCCCGTTCGAGGAGCGCGGCGACGACAGCGTCGAGAGCCGCCCGGTTGTCGCTCAACAGGCCGCGGGCATTGTCCTCGGCCTCGGACAGCAGGCGACTCACCTCTTGGTCGATGACCTCCTGGGTGCCCTCGGCATACGGGCGTTCCTGGCCGAACTGGGGTGCGTTCAGATCACTCCGACGAAGAGCTCGACGAAACTCGAGCCGGTCAAAGCTAAGAAGGGGACGCCCGCCTCACCGGCCACCGCTCGGGCCATCAGCGTCTTGCCGGTGCCCGGCGGGCCCACCATCAGCACCCCTCGCGGGCCGATGGCGCCGGCCCGTTCGTAGCGCTCGGGGTGGCTCAGGAAGTCGACGACCTCGGCCACCTCCCGCTTGGCCCCCTCGTACCCGGCGATGTCGCTGAATCGGGTGGTGGGCTTCTCCTCGTCGTAGACCTTGGCCTTGGATCCCCCGATACCCATCAGCCCCCCGGCGAGCTGTCGGCTCCCTCGGCGGCCCATCCAGATGAAGAAGCCGATGAACAGCAGCAGCGGCAGGAACGAGATCAGATCGGTCAGCAGTGACGACCCCTGCCCGACCCCGGTGACGTCCACGTTGTGGGCCTTGAGCGTCGATGCCAGCTGATTCTGGGGGATCGCCGTCGGGATCTGGGACGTGTAGTTGTCCCCTCCCTTCAGCGTTCCGGTTATGGCCCCACTGGGGTTGACCGACACCGTCCGCACATTCCCGGCGTCGACCTGGGACACGAACTTCGTGTAGCTGAAGTTCGTGGTCGGGGTGCTGGTCATGCTCGGAATTGAAAACAACAGCAGGGTGATGAGGAGGCCGATCGGTAAGAGCCAGAGCCGCCAGCCGGGCGGGCGTGGGGGCGCGGGCGCCGGACGTCGATCGTTGGGCTCGCCGGGCTTGGCCGATCCGGTCAGATGACGGGTCGTCTGCGACATGGTGTGTACTCCCAGGTGAGAGAGCCGGCCCTCGAATCAACGAGGCGGCGTGCCCGTCGTGGTGCCTGTCGAAATCCTCACACCTCGCTCGGTAAGCGGCAACTCGCTTCGCCTACTCGCGCACCACCAAAGTCCAGCTCCCCGGGCCCCCGACGCCTGACGGGTCGATGGCGGAGCCATCTCCCGCCCGAAGTCACCAACCCCGCAAGTCCACCGGCCAGCTCTCCACGACGTCGTCACCGTCGAGAAGGTGAAGGTGTTGGTGGTAGGCCACGGTGGGATCGACGTGGGCGGGCAGGAGGTTGATGCGGTCGCCGACCCGCACCGGGTGACCCGGGGCAAAGGTGACGTGTTCGTCGGAACAGAACATCACGTTGGACCCTTCGATCGTCGGATTCCCGTGGTCCATGCCCAATGCCTTGAGTCCGCAGTCGGCGACCGCCCACTCCGGCGACACCGAGATAACCGTGGCCAAGACGGAAAGGGCCTGGCCGAAGGGGAGGCCGAGCTTGCCGTAGGCGGTGTCCATGAGCGCGTAGGAACCAGCCTGGATCTCGGTAGCCCAATGGTTGAGGTCGTAGGTGCCGGTTCCACCGGCGGAGATGATCTCGCCCCCCACCTCTTGGTGTGCGGCCAGGAGGAGTGCCATCGACCCCTCCAACATCTCCGTTCGCACGGCTCGGTCTTCCAGCCCGACAATGTGGCCTTCGTAGCCCATGACGCCCCGGACCTCCAGGCCGCGACCCCGGGCCAGATCGGCCAATCGCCCGGCATCGGCCGGTTGGCAACCGCAGCGGGGGAGACCGACATTGACGTCGATCAACACTTCGGGCACCCGGGCCGACGCTGCCGCCTCGACCGTCGGCTCGGAATCGACGGCCACGGTCACCCGGGCGCCCCGATCGGCGAGCGCACCAAGTCGGGTGGCGTCGACCACCTCGTTGGCCAACAGGAGATCGTCTCCCAGCCCCGCCCGGGCCATGCCCTCCATCTCGGCGATGGTGGCGCAGGTGAACGCCGGATGGCCCGATTCCGCTTGCAGAGCCGCCAGCGACGTGCATTTGTGCGCCTTGACGTGGGGACGCAGCCGTCTGCCCGGGAGCGCCTGGGACATGGCGGTGAGGTTGGCGTTGAGCCTGTCGGTCTGGACGACCAACGCGGGTGTCGTCAACGCAACGGTCTTCATGGGGCGCAGCGTAGTGACCGTGGCGGTGGCGGTTATCCGGGATCCACGAGCCACGCCGCCCACCCAATCGAACATCGCCTCCCGTTTACGCCACCAGATCGAAAGTCACCCGGACGCCCAGCAGCTCCAGCAACTCGTGACGCCCGGAGGCCCCGAGCTTTTCGTAGACCCGCTGGAGGCGGTTTTCGACGGTTCGAACCGAGAGGTACATGTCACCGGCGATCTGCTTGTTGGATCGACCGGTTGCCGCCCGAAGGGCGGCGTCAAGCTCGCCGGGGGTGAGCAGGGCGCGGGCGGTGGCCGGCCCGGCTTCCCGCCGGCGAACCAGTCCACGGCTCGAAATGTTGCCGTCGGCTAGGGACATCGCCATGGGATTTCCTTTCTGGTGGGGATCTGATGTCGGCCGTGGTCGGCCCAATTGCCATATGACACCCGATCCAACAGATGCGGAGTCTCAACTTGAGACGGGCCCTGGCGCCCACCGGCCGTTCCCAGCAGGAGGGATAGCATCGTTGACGCAGCGTCGCCACGGGGGATCCAGTGCCTGTCGACAGGAGGGAGCGGGCCCATGCAGGGTGGACCGAGGGCAGCGGGGTGACCCACCTACCCGAAGATCCCCATCTCATCGCCCGGGCCCGGGAGCACTTCCTCGAGGCCCGTGAGCTGGACGATGTCCCGGTCCGGGACCCGATCCTGACCTCATGGCGGCGGTCCCAGTTCTGGGGGGTGCCCATGGAGTTCCGGGAGCTCCCCTACCGCGCTGATATCGATCCCGACAGCCGACTGGCTCGCGCCGCCCAGCCGGTACTCGACCGGTTGCAGACCACGTTGGCTGATATGTCGGTGAGCGTGGTCCTCACTGACTCCCACGCCAATGTCCTCGCCCGGAGGGTCGGGGACCCTTCGCTCAACCAAGCCTTGGACGCGGTGTGGCTGGCTCCGGGGTTCAGCTATGCCGAGCAGTTCGTGGGCACCAACGCCATCGGCACCGCCCTGGAGGAAAAACGGACCTCCCACGTCTTCGGGAGCGAGCACTTCTCCGACCAGTTGCAAACCCTGTCTTGCGCCGGCACCCCCATCCGAAATCCGATCACCGGCCGCACCGAAGGGGTCATCGACGTCACCAGCTGGAGTTCCGACGCCAGCCCGCTGATGCCCGCCCTGGTCCAGCAGGCGGCGACCGAGATCGAGCAACGGCTCCTCGAGGAGGGATCAAGGCGGGAGCGGGCCCTGCTCCAGACGTTCTTGGCGGCCAACCGTCGGGCCAATCAGGCGGTGCTGACCATCAGCAACGATCTGGTCATCGCCAACGAGAGCGCCGCCAAACTGCTCAACCACCAAGACCACGCGTTGGTTCGGGAGAGGGCGGCAGAACTCATGAGCTCCCGGCACGAGGCCACCGCTCAGGTGGTCCTCTCTGGGGGCCAGCCGGCGAGGTTGCGCTTCCGGCCGGTCATGGCCGATGCCGGGCTCGCCGGAGCGGTGGTCGAGCTCAGCCTCGGAGGTGGCACCGACCCCTCGCCGCGAGCCACGGCAGGCGGCAGATCGGCGCCGTTGCCTGGCCTGGCCGGGCGCAGTTCGGCTTGGCTCCAGGTCTGTGAAAGTGTCGGCGCTCAATGCCGGGAGCGCACTTGGCTGCTCATCACCGGAGAGCCGGGGGTCGGCAAGCGGGCCATCGCCGAGGCCGCCCACCGCCGCTGGTCCTCCACCGGTCACCTGGTCGTCATCGATGTGGCGGAAGCCGAGGCCACCCCATGGCTCAGCCAGATTCAGCCGGTCTTCCTCGATCCGAACGCCACGATCGTCCTGGCCCACGTCGACCAACTGAGTCCGGATGTGCAGCGGACGCTGGCCCACCTGCTGGCCGAACTGGCGGCCAACGCCGGACCCACCCCGTGGGTGGTAGCCACCTCCGCCACCCCTGATCTCGACGGTCTGCTCGAGGAGTTCCCGGTGTCGGTTGCGGTTCCCGCCCTTCGCCATCACCTCGAGGACATCCGGGACCTTGTCCCCGCGTTGATCGATCGGTACGCCCCCCGGCGGTCCCAGGTGTTCACCTCGTCCGCGCTTCAGACGCTGCTGCGGGCCCCTTGGCCCGGAAACATCGCCCAGCTGGAGCGAGTGATCCGCCTGGTCCTGGGCCGACGACGGACGGGCGACATCCGACCCGAGGACCTACCGGCGGAATGCCACACCACCAGCAGTCGGGTGCTGACCCAGTGGGAAAGGCTGGAACGCGATGCGGTCGTCGAAGCCTTGATGGCGGCCCAAGGTGACAAGGTCGGGGCCGCCCGGCATCTGGGCATCTCTCGAGCCACCATCTACCGCAAGATCCAGGCGTACGGCATTGCCGTCGAGCTCAACGGAAAATTGGAGTAGCCGGTACTCCTGTCAGCCGGATTGTCTGGTGGTTGGCTGACGGTATGGACGCAATGGTCGACGCCGGAGCCGTGCCGCAAGTCACCGCCCAGCTGAGCGAGCTCGACGTCAACCGGATCTCTGACGAGTTGCCCCCGACGGTGGAACTTCTCGAGGCCGGTCGATCCATCCAGGGCGCGTTGGTGGTCTTGCCCGATTGGAACCGCGGGTAGCGGCGGTGTCCAGGTGGGACGCGGTGGCAAGCCGGAGGGGGGTCGGTGATGAGGAAAAGTTCGCAGGGGGCCGATTGTGGAGGATTGGCATGACGTGGTTTGGGCAACGGAACGACGAGGAGCAGGCGGTGGCGGCAGCCAGTGGCCGACTGATCGCTGACGCCGAGGCCTTCCTCTCCGGCTACTACGCCGGTCATCTTTCCCGGCGGAGGGAGGCGGTGCCGGCCTGGGCGTGGCTCAATGTCTTTGCCCATGGTGATCTGAGTCACGTGCGTCAGGCTCGGCGCCGGTTCGGAGCCAGAGACCCGGTCGAGCCCACCGAGGGGACGGACGAGTCGTGGCGGATCGCCCAGCAGATTCTGGCCGATCAGCTCCTCGAGATCGTCCAGGGGGACACGGTGACGCTGTCGTATGTGCAAGAGACGGTGCTGGTGCCACTCGAGCTCATGCTGATGTACGAGCGAAGCCTCACCGCTTTCGACATGGTGCAGGTCACCCGGGCCGCTCTGCGTTGGCCCAATTCCTAGGGAGAGGAAAGCGACATGAGCGACGGAGCCCGACCCTCCTCCAGGTCTGGCGCCATGCCCGAGGAGGCGACACCGAGGGGCGGTTCCAGCTTCCGAACCGGGACCCAGTGTGCAGAGGGCGAAACCAGCAACCCGTCGGATCGAATGCGTTGGATCGCTGACTATCTCGACCTGGCCGACAAGGCGATCGCGGTGGTGGCGGGTGTGCAGGGACTCGACTATCCCTCCGACCTTCATCAGGGGGCGCAGCAGGATCTCCGTCGCTGGGCCCATTGGCTCGAGGCCAGCCCGGTGCTGGCCGACGGGTTCGCGGTGGCCAGGTTGGACCTACGCGCCGAGGGCGTAATGGGCGCCGACAGCTGACCCGTTTTGGTGACCGCCAGGTCGCCGTCGCCCCCTCAATACTCAATAGGGGAGGGATGGGTCGACCCGGTTTCGCAGCGGGTCGCCGGCCAGGTACCTCCGGAGATTGTCGGCGAACACTGACACGATGCGGGCGTTCTCGGCTTCGGCCAGCGCCGCGGTGTGGGGGCTGATGATCACATTGGGCAGCTCCCAGAGCGGGCTGTCGGGATCCAGCGGTTCGGTGGCGAACCCGTCGAGGGCGGCGCCCGAGAGGTGGCCGCTGGCCAGAGCATCGATCAATGCGGGCTCGTCGACCACCCCGCCTCTCCCGACATTCACGAGAATGGCCCCGGGCTTGATTGCCGCAATCGCGTCCGAGTCGAGCAGATTGGAGGTCTCGTCAGTCAGTGGAAGGGTCATCACCACCGCGTCGGCCCGACGAAGCAGCTGAGGTAAATCGATTGGCGGCCTGACCTCGTAGAGATAGGGCGAATCACTGATGCCCTGGCGGGTGACACCGATGGTGCGCATGCCCAACGCATGGCTGAGGCGGGCTATTTCGGTGCCTACCGCCCCGACTCCGACGATCACCACGGTCCGCCCGCGCAACTCGGTGGTGGGGTAGTGGCTCCAGCGGCGGGCCTCTTTGTCTTCGAGCAATCGGGGCAGATCCCGGGCGAATGCCAAGAGACCGAAGAGGGCGAATTCGCTGAGTGGGCCGGCCTGGACGCCATCGGCACTGGTGATCGTCACGCGTTCCAGGTCCTCGGAGCTCAGGGAGGCTGCCGCCAACTGTTGGCCGGCGCCGACGGCCGTGGCCTGGATCCACCGCAACCTGGGTCCGGTCCTGACGGCATCGGCCAAGCCCTCCGGGCTGCCGCCGGGGATGCCGAAAAGGACCTCGGCCTCCGAGATCAAGGCCCGCCAGCCTGCCGCTTGTTCGGCGTTCCGCGGGAACGAAGTGGGCCGGCGATAACCACTCGGGTAGTAAGGCGGAGGAAGCAGGTCCGGTTCCCATCGGATCTCCAGCCGGTCGTCAAGCGACCGCAACTGGCCGATCAGATCAGCCTCCAAAGGCGACGCGATGACCACCTGCACCCGTGGTACCCGCTTGTGGTTGATCGGCATCGGTCAGCTGTCCCCGGATGGTGTCGTCGACGGGGTCAACAGCCCACCCAGCGCCCTGGTGGCTCCGAGGGGGCGGCGTGATGAAACTCCATGTGGTGAGCAAACCATCGATGGGTCAGGCCGTCAGGAGTATCGGGTACTCCATTCCTGGATTCCTGGTTCATCGCGCACTGCCGACAATCGGCCCCGGGTACCCTCGGACGAGGCACTCACCGTGCGCCGACCCGGCAAGAAGGGAACGATATGGCTGATACCGAGCTGACCGACGCCGTGGTGGCCACCGGGTTCGGCGGACCTGAGGTCTTGGCAGTGATCGAGACCCCGATCAACCCGCCGGGACCGGGAGAGGTGAAGCTGGAGGTACGGGCGGCCGGCACCAACCCGGTCGACTACAAGCGTTACAGCGGTGCCTTCGGGCGAGACCCCGCTCAGTTGCCGATGCGGTTGGGGCGGGAGGCCGCCGGCGTGATCGCCGCGGTCGGAGAAGCCGCCGAAGGGCCGGCCGGCCCGCTCCGGGTCGGCGATGAGGTGATTGCCTTTCCCATCGACGGTGCCTACGCGACGTCGGTGATCGTGCCGACGTCCAGTGTGGTGCCCAAGCCGTCAGCCTTGCCCTTCGAACCGGCGAGCGGGTTGATGCTGACCGGGTCGACCGCGGTCCACGCCCTCACCGTGGTCGGCGTTGGGGCCGGCGACACGGTGGTCATCCACGGCGGCGCCGGAGGGGTCGGGCTGATGGCGGTGCAGCTGGCGGTGGGCGCCGGCGCCCGGGTGATCGCCACCGCCAGCGAAAGCGGCCACCCCTATCTCCGGGAGCTGGGGGCGGAGCCGGTGGTCTACGGAGACGGTCTCCTCGAGCGCATCCATGTCTTCGCCCCCGAAGGGATCGATGCCGCCATCGATACCGTCGGCACCGACGAAGCGATCGACACCTCGGTGGCGTTGGTTGCCGATCGCAATCGGATCGTCACCATGGCCGGGTTCCAGCGGGGTTTCGAGCTCGGCCTGAAGGTGATCGGTGGCGCGCCCGGCGCCGACCCCGGCACCGAAATCCGGGCTGCCGCCCGCCTCCAGCTGGTGCGGGAGGTCGAGGGGGGCAAGCTTCGGGTCCTGGTGGCCGCCACCTACCCGTTCGGCGAAGCCGTCTCCGCCCATCGGGCCCTGGCTGCCGGCCATACCCACGGCAAGATCATCCTCGTCCCCTGATCGTCACTGGGGAAGTTCCACCACCGTCCGCCCCACCGAGCGACGCCCCTCGTGCTGGTCGAGCGCCTCGCCGGCGCCCTCCATGCCGACCCGCCGACCCACGAAGGGCCGGATACGCCCCTCGGCAGCCAAGCGGAGCAGATCGCCATGGATCTCGTCGGCCACGTTCCTGCCGAAGGGGTTGAATCCGAACCGGCGCATGCCCGGGTCGACCGAATCCACCCAGGCGAGCATCACCCCGACGATGTCGATGTTCCCGATGCAGGCCATCCGGAGTGGCCGTCCGGTCATGCCGTTTTCGTCGTCATCGGCGAATCCGACCGCCAGGTAGCGCCCTCCTTTTGCGGTGCACCGCCACGAACGCTCGACGACGTCGCCTCCGGCCAGGTCGTAGATCACTTCGGCGCCGACGTCGCCGGTGGCGGCCAGCACCGCCTCGACGAAGTCCTCCGCGGTGTGGTCGATGACCAGATCAGCGCCCAGCTCCGTGCACAATGCCGCCTTCTGCGGGCCGCCGGCCACCGCGATGACCCTGGCCCCCGCCGCCTTCCCGAGCTGGATGCCGGCGGTCCCCAATCCACTGGCGGCGGAGTGCACCACCAGGGTCTCCCCGGCCCGCAGCCGCCCTCTCCGGAACAGGGCCAGGTGGGAAGCCTGGAAGGTGAGCAGGAAGGCGGTGGCTTCGGCATCGTCGAAGCCGGGAGGAGCGTCGAAGACCGAGGTCGTCTCGGCCAGCGCGTACTCGGCGATGCCGCCGAGCGCGGTCTTGGTGATGGCGACGACCCGTTTGCCCAGCCAGGAAACGGCGCCCTCACCGACCTTGTCCACCACTCCGCACACGTCCATTCCCAGGGTGAAGGGCGGAGGCGTCGGTACCGAGACCAGCTTCCCCCGGCACCGGTCGATGTCGTTGAAGTTGAGCGAGGCCGCCCCGACCTTCACCCGTACCTCTCCGGGGCCCGGTTCGGGTCGCTCGATGGTCCGCACCGCCAAAACGTCCCCGGGTCGGCCATGGCTGGTCACCTGCAAGGCCCTCATGTTCGTCATGGCAAGCCCCCCGAGGTCGTCGGACACCAACGGAACAGGGACTTTAACTGATGCCCTCCGGGCCTTGGGGTAGATGGAGTAGTGGCTACTCCTGTCAGCGCAATCGGCGGATGGTTTGCTTATATGGGATTACAAGCATTGATGTCCAAACCGAGGAGAAGGTGCCATGCCCTACGTCACCGTCGGACAAGAGAACTCCATGCCGATCGACCTCTACTACGAGGACCACGGCTCGGGAAGCCCGGTCGTCCTCATCCATGGCTTCCCCTTGAGTGGGCGGGCCTGGGAGCGGCAGGAGCGTGCCTTGCTCGCCAACGGGAACCGGGTCATCACCTATGACCGCCGGGGATTCGGTAAGTCCAGCCAGCCGACCACCGGCTACGACTATGACACCTTTGCCGCTGACTTCGACAAGTTGGTCACCACCCTCGACTTGCAAGACTTCTACCCTGCCGGTCATTCGATGGGGGGCGGTGAAATCGCCCGTTATCTCGGCACCTACGGGTCGGCCCGGGTGAAGAAGGCCGCCATCGTCTCGGGGGTTCCCCCCTTCCTCCTCAAGACGGACGACAACCCTCAGGGCGTGCCCCAGGAAGTGTTCGACCAGATCAAGGAGGGATTGATCGCCGACCGCCTGGCCTTCCTGACCGGTTGGAACCAGAACTTCTACAACCTCGACCAGAACCTCGGCACCCGGATCAGCGAGGAAGCCGTCCGGGATGCCTGGAATACCGCCTCGGCGGCATCGCCGGCCGGCACCGTCGCCTGTGTCTCCACCTGGACGACCGATTTCCGGGGTGACCTGCCCAAGATCGATATCCCGGTGCTGGTCCTCCACGGCACCGAGGACCGGGTCCTGCCGATCGACGCCACCGGGCCCCGGACCCATGAGCTGATCTCCGGCAGCGAGTACGTCGTCATCCAAGGTGCACCTCACGGTCTGGCCTGGACCCACGCCGACGAGGTGAACGCGGAGCTGCTCCGGTTCTTCAAGTAGGAGCGCCGCGTGACCGTCCGGTCCGCCGATCGAGCTCTTGACCCCCCCTGGCTCGGTCGGCGGACCGTGATGGATCGGCGGGGACCGCGAGCCGCCTAAGCCGGGAACTGAAGCTGCTGGGCCTGGGCGAGCAGTCCCGCCCGGTCGGCTTGGAGGATGAAGCCGCCTTTGATGGCGGTGTCCAAGCTGGCCTGGTAGGAGGCGACGAAGTTGCTCGGGTTGCGGTACAGGCCCACCAGGGTGGCGTTGGAAAACAATGTGGTCGACCCGAACAACGCGCAGAGCACACTCGCCCCGGCGGGAGCGGCGCCGCTAAGGGTGGAGACCGGGACATCGACCGCCGGAGTCCGCACGCCGCCGATCACATTGCCGTGACTATCGAGGGCCAGGGCCGCCGGGTTGGCGCCGGTCAAACGGAAGGGAGCGGGCTCAGCCGGCGGGGTGCCGTTGTCCACCCAGGTGTGGAAGGCGGCGAAGGCGGCCTGGACGACCTCGTGCTGGGGTCCATCGTTGACGGGAGTGGTGCAGCCGAGCAGTGATGCCGCCGCCCCGACCAGGTACTGGTCGGCATGGGAGGTGCCGGCCACCTCCCAGGTCCGGATCCGACTGGTGTTGGGCTGACGGGCGGCGGCGTAACCGAGCTGGATCAGGTCGGTCTGGGTCTCGAACATGAAGACCGGCACGCTCAGGTCGGTGCGGATCTGGAGGCCGGCGACCCCCTGGTTCGAGGTGATCGACGACCCACTGAGGGGAGCGCCGGTGCCGCCCCGGCTGTGGATGAAGATGCCGTCGAAGGTACCGGTGAGGGGTTGCAGCGCGTCGGCGAAGGTCGTCAGGTAGAAGGCGGACTGGGATTCTCCGGTGGCGACGACGTGCCGGGGACGAAGACCGCCGAGGACCGGGCCCTTTGGGGTGCGAAGGGCATTGCCGATCTGGGCGAACATGTCCATGGCGTACTGGTCGCCAGGGTGGTGGAGGGTTCCGTACCGAGCGGGCTCGGCGCCGATCAGCCCGCCGTTGGAGCCGCCGGTGGCAGAACCGAGAATGGGAGTTCCCCCGTCGACGCCCAACGACTGAGCGGAGACGGCGACGTAGGCATAGCCGTCCCGCATCAGCATCGGATTGAGGTAGTCCCAGTCGGGGGCCGACTCGCCACTGGAGACGTTCATCCATTCCACCACCACCGTGCCGTTGAAGTGGGCCGGATCGGTCGGTCGCCGCACCAGGATCCGGGTCTGATAGGCCGCCGACGTCGTCGGGGCGATCGACCACCTTCCGTTCCGGGGTGAGGAGGTGGCGTCGAAGGCGTGAGCGGTTCCCGAGACGAAGAACTCCTGCTCCGTATAACCGTTGGAGGCAAGTGCAAGGGCGTGGGCGGAGAGGGGCTCGATGACATGGCCGGTCGTCACCGGGCCGGTGACGGCGGCTTCGGCCTGATAGACCTTCGACGCCGACGTTCCTCCCGACTTGGTCACGCCATTGGCTCCTTGCTTGTTCCCGCAGGCGCTGGCGGCGAGGGTCACCGCCATCAGCACCCCGATCGCCGCCAGGCTCGATCGCTTCGATGTCCCCGCCCCGCCCGGCTGTCTCGGTCCCACGGGGAGCGAGTCTTGCACGCCCGCCCGTGCTGATGAGGGTTACGGTCGACGTCCGGCTGGGTGCCAAGCCGGACAGCCGGTGCCAGGCCCGTGGTGGCATCCTGCCAATGTCAGCCGCTGGATATTGCCATGCTGGCCGAAGCCGAGCTCGAGCCGGTGGCTTCTGGGACGAATCGACCGGAGGCGGAGGACGAGAGTTCGAACTGACGGCCGGAAAGGATGTCGGGCCGAACGACCAGGACCATGTCGCCCGGCTCGGGTACCAGCGGGTGGGCGGCGGCGGCCAGCTCGAGTTCGGTCGGCGCCTCGGTCAACGTCGCCAAGCCGCGAACCAGGACGCTCCAGGCGGTTCCGGCCACCAGGTCGAGGCGATCGACTTCGAACGCCACCAGGTGGCCATTGGCTGCTTCGGTGAAAAACCCCTTTCCCGTTCGGACCAACACTTGTCCGTCCCGAAGGGTGAAGTTGACCGGGATGATCAGCGGAGCCTGATCGGTGGTCACCCCGATTCGCCCGATGCCACCGGCTTTGGCCGTCATAGCCAGCCGGCGCAGACATTCGGAGGCGGGAAGCACCGTCGAGCCCTTGGTATCGATCCACATGCTTCCACCCTGACATCGAGACAACGTGGCCACCAGAGGCATTGGTCCCACCCTCGCCTCGATCCCGAGCCGCCCGGATGGTGCCCCACCATGGCCACGCCGCTGCCAGTGCAGTTACATTGGCCCGGTGAGCGCGGTGACCGACTCCGACCAGCATCTCTACGAGAGCCGCACCCTCTGGTCCGATCACATCGACCCCGACAGGCGGGACGAGGCGCTCGGGATCGTCGATGACGACCTCGGCTATCCCTGGCTCACCTGGCGGGGCGAGCGGCTGAGCCTGGCCGACGTGCAGGTGCCCGGGGACACCGCCGCCCTCGGGCGGTACCGCCAGCGGGCCCGGCATCACCTGCCTCCGGAGTACTCCTATGACGAGGCGCTCCCGCCGGCCTACTGGGAGCCATCGGCCCGGGTCACCCAACTGACGGCGATGGGACTCGACCAAGCCGTGTTGTTCCCGAACTTCGGGCTGTTGTGGGAACGCCGCTTGTCGGAAGCGCTCCCGGCCCTCACCGCCAACATGGCCGCCTGGAACCGATGGTGTGCCACGGTGGCGGCCGACGGCGCCGGTCGCCTCCATCCCGTCGCCCACCTCACGCTCCGGGACCCCGACTGGCTGGATGCCCAACTCTCGGAGCTGTCGGCGGCGGGGGTACACCTCGGGATGGTCTCCCCATCGGCGGTCGATGGGCGGCCCCTTTCCCATCCCGACCACGATCGCATCTGGGCGGCGTTCATCGACCAGGGGGTCACCCCGGTGTTCCATGTCGCCGACCAGCCCCGCATCCTCGACGACGCCTTCTACACCGACGCCGCCGACGCCTTCGTTCCCACCCTCGAGTCGATCTTCCTGTGGGTACCTCCGGCGGTGGCGGTCACCGACCTGATCGTGAACGGCGTGCTCGACCGGTTTCCGGCGCTCCGGATCGGGATCGTCGAGCTCTCGTCGATCTGGGTGCCCCAGTACCTCTTGATGCTCGACGGCGGCTGGGACTTCACCTCCACCCTCAACGGGCAACCGCCGGTGGAGCTCACATTGCGCCCCAGCCAGTACTTCCAGCGCCAGGTGCGGGTCTCGTCCTTCTCCTACGAGCAGCCGTCCCGCTTGATGGCCAAATGCGGCGACCTGTTCATGGCCTGCAGCGACTATCCGCACTCGGAAGGATCGGCCTCGCCGCTGGAGGACTATGCGAGAGCCGGCAGCTCACCGGGGGACGCGCCGGGCTTTTTCCGCGACAACGTGGCTGAATTGCTCGGCAAGTAGGCAGAGGAGGCCTCGGCCGCGACCCACAAGGTAGGGCGGAACGACTGCCTTCGATCCCGCGGAAACCGCCGGAGAAGGGCTACTTACCCGCCCGGCGCTGCCAGCGGGTGGCCTTCAACATCTTCTTGTGCTTCTTCTTACGCATGCGCTTACGGCGCTTCTTGATCAGTGATCCCATGTCGTGCGGCAGGCTAGTCGCCCGGGGCTCCCGGCGCCATGTGAGCCGGGCGCGAAAACCCCTGGTGGCTATGCGTCGTGCCCGTTGGTCTCGGGAGGACTGATCTCCGGCAGCGTGAAGCGGAAGAGGGCGCCCCCGCCCGGGGCCTGCTGAGCGGCCACCGTTCCCCCCTCTTCCCGGGCCACCTGGGCGACGATGGCCAGGCCCAATCCGGAGCCGGGCAGTCCCCGGGCGTTCGGTGCCCGGTAGAAGCGGTCGAAGAGATGGTCCAGATCGGCATCCTCGATACCCGGGCCATGGTCCCGGACGATCACGGTCCCCCCGGAGCAGCTGATCTCCACCGAGCCACCATCCGGGCTCCATTTGAGGGCGTTGTCGAGCAGGTTGCCCACCGCCCGCTCGATGCGGGCCTTCGAGCCCATCACCCAGGTGGGAGTGATGAACGCCGCGAAGGTCACGTTCCGGCTCCGCCCATGGGTGGTGGCCACGCCCACCGTCTCTTCCACCACCTCGTGGAGGGCAACCGGTTCCGACGTCGTCGGGGGTTGCTCACCCCGGGCCAACTCGGCCAGGTCGGCCACCACGGTGGTCAGCTCGTCGAGCTGGGTGAGGACGTCGCCGATCAGCACCTCGCGCTCGGCCGGATCCAATTCCTCCATCCGGCGCGCCACCTCCATATTGGTCCGCAGGCTCGTCAACGGGGTCCGCAGCTCATGGGAGGCGTCGAGCACCAGCTGCCGCTGCGCGTCGCGGGAGGAGTCGAGGGCGGCCAACAGGCGGTTGAACGCCCGTCGCAAGCGGCCGAGCTCGTCCATCCCTCCCGGGTCCAGCCTTCGGGACACATCGGTAGTCTCGGCCAGCTCCTCGATGGTGTAGGTGAGGCTGTTGAGCGGCCCGAGGACGGCGCGGCCGACGGCGAGGCCCAGCAGCACCGCCAGGGCTACTCCCAAGAACGCGATGATCCACAGCACCAGAGCCAGGTGGCCCAACTCCTGGTCGACCCCGGTGAGGGGCAGGGTGACCTGGAGCGCCCCCCCGCCCGGGGGAGTCTGCTCGATCAGGCTTCGCCCATCGCTGGTGGTATTGCCTCGGTACAACCAGCCACCGGGAAGGGGGACAACCGTCTCCCGCACGTGGGTCGTCGTCTTGCCGGTGCTCAGGGTGAAGGAGAAGTTGGCAACCGGACCGCTCCCGCCCGAGGCGGCAACCCGTTTCACCGCATCGTTGACCGGGAGCACCTGGGGGTCGGCCGGGCTGATCGAACCGTCGGCGTAGACCACCTGCTCGCACTCGCCCACCGTCGAGGTACTGCAGGCGTTGGGGAGCTGGAGGTACGAACCGTTGTTGAGGGCGTTGGTCTGCTGGACCAGGATGGCCTGGGCGTCCTGGTTGAGGGTGGTCTCGATCGACCCCACCAGTGAGTTGTGGGCCACCACGTAGGCGCTGATGGAGCCGACGACCACCGCCAGCATCACCGCGATGGTGGCGGCCATCACCAGCCGGGTGCGGAAGGTCAAGGTTCTCGCAGGACGTAACCGACACCCCGGGCGGTGTGGATGAGCCGGGGTTCGCCCTCTTCTTCGGTCTTCCGGCGCAGGTACCCCACGTAGACCGCCAGGGAGTTGGTGCCGGAGTCGAAGGTGTAGCCCCACACCCGGTCGAGGATCACCTCGCGGGTCAGCACCTGCCGGGGATGGCGGAGCAACAGCTCGAGCAGGTCGTACTCGATCCGGGTGAGGGTGAACTCGCGATCCCCCCGGGTTGCCACCCGGCTGGAGGGGTCGAGGCTGAGGTCGGCGAACCGGAGGATCTCGCTCGAGTCATCGCTCCGGCGCCGGAGGAGCGCCCGCAACCGGGCCAGCAGCTCGGCGAGGGCGAACGGCTTGACCAAGTAGTCGTCGGCCCCGGCATCCAGGCCCTGGACCCGGTCGCTGATGGCGTCGCGGGCGGTGAGCATCAAGACCGGGGTGTCGTCGCCGGCCGCCCGCAGGCGCCGGCAGACCTCCAGCCCATCGATAGTGGGCAACCCGATGTCGAGGACCACCGCGTCGGGGGG
>DATARI010000223.1:0-10133 GCA_036264255.1 Acidimicrobiales bacterium
CGGCCCGTCCTCAGGTGGGACCACGGTCACCATCACCGGGACCGGATTCACCTGCGTGACCGGCGTCAAGTTCGGCACCACCACCGCTGCCACCTTCACGGTGGTGAACGGCACCACCATCACCGCCACTTCCCCGCCCGGAACCCCCGGCACCGTGGATGTGACCGTGACCAGCTGTAACGGGACCAGCCCGACCAACACCGGCGACCAGTTCACCTTCACCGGCGCCTCGAGCACCGCCACGACCGGCGGATCTGGCGCTGGCGGTGGGTCTGGCACTGGCGGCGGTAGCGGTACCGGCGCAATCTCCGGGGTCACTGCGGTGCACACCGGTGAGCCGTGGGCCGGGTCCATTCCGCTGGCCATCATCGTGTTCCTCCTCGGCTGTGCCCTCTTCTGGCGCCGTGGCTTGACCTCAGCAGTGAGTCGGGCCACCCACGCCATGGCGACGCTTCGCCGAGGTGACGACCAACGGTAGCGATGGAGGTCACCTCACGTCTGTCTCACCGGGCGCGGAGGGGGCTCAGATTCCGTCGGCGAGCATGGACCGATGGCCATACATCGTGGTTGCAGTGGCTTCGTGCCCGGCCGTGGATGAAGCGATCTTTCAAGATCGCCGCCACGGCCACGGGGGCGGTGCTGATCTGGGCCTCGCTGGCCTTCGTCGGGTATGCGACCGGATGGACCATCCATAAGCACAAAGCGAACGCGCAACTGGTTGCGCAGGTGAAGACGCCTGCGCAACCAGGCGCCGCTTGTGTCGAGTCAACCCCCCAGCAGGGCCAACTGGCCGGGGTGATCGACGTTCCCACCCTCTCGTTGACGGCGCCGGTCGAACAGGGAACCGACGATGCCGAGTTGAACGTGGCGGCAGGACACGCCCCGGCTTCGGTCTGGCCGGGTCAGAACGGCTCGTCGGTCCTGCTCGCCCATGACGTCAGTTATTTCGTGCACCTCGGGGATCTGAAGCCCGGGGATCTCATCACCTATCGCAACCAGTGCCAGCGGTGGACGTTCCAGGTGACCGGCAGCAAGGTGGTCAACGCTGGGGACGACATCACCAACTCGGCCGGGCCGACCTTGGTGCTCGACACCTGCTGGCCGACCAACGCTTTGTTCTACACATCGCAGCGGCTCCTGGTGTCCGCCGCCCTGGTCCCCAATCCAGCCACTCCGCCGACCAAGTCGACCAAGAAGGGGAGCACGACCACCACCACCGCCCCGCTCCAGGCCCCCTCGGTGGCCACCATCAACTACACCACGCCGGCACCCCCCGCCCTGGTGGCCCAGGGGCTGACCCTTGACCAGAATTCGACCCCGATGGGAACCATGACCCTCACCGGCCAGACCTCCCAGGCCTTCCAGCAGTCCCCCAACCCCCTGGGCCTGACCGCGGCCTCGTTGCAGGCGTACTTCGGGGGCATCCATGCCGCCGAACAGAACCGATCCGACTGGTGGGCGGCTATCGCCCCGGGCGTCACGATGCCAAAACCCCTGGAAGGGACCACCATCACCGGGCATAATTCCCCGCTGAACGTGGCAATTGATTCGCAAGGGGGCGCTGTCTCCACCGTTACCCTTACAAGTACAATCACGGTCGGTGGGTCCAACGGGGGCACATATGACCAATCGGTCACCCTCGGAGTCGCTGGCCCCGTGGTGACGATTCGGCAATGGGGGTTGACACATGGATAAGAAAGTGAAAGTGCCCAAGTCAGCGCCCCGCGGCCGGCATTCGCCCGGCGCCTCCTCCGTCAGCGGCTACATCCCGGCGGCGCTTGATGCCGCCGGGGAGGAAATCAACCCCTTCCGGGCTTCGTCCCGGCCCTCCACCAAGGGCGAGGAGCTGTTGACCTCGGCGGCCGGGACGGTCGCCGACTGGCTCGAGCCGGTCACCTCCCGTCTTGTCTATGCCGGGCGGGTGGCCGAAGTGGCTACCCTCGGCATCGGCGATGTCATTCGTCGTCGTCTGGGCACCGCGCTGGTCATCGCCGGCGCCGTGATCAGCCTGGCGGTCGGGGTCATCCTCGGCGGAGCCGGCAGTTCGGTATCGGCCTCCCTCCCCGGCGTGCAGTCCTCCAGCACCAACAACACCAGTGCCAAGGACTGGGGCGAGTTGCGCACCAACATCTCGTCGGGCACCACCGGCTCTTCGTCCGGCAAGAGCCAGGCCCCCAACACCCCGGCGTCGGCGGGAAGCGTGGTAGGTGGCGGCTCTTCGAGCCTGCTGGCGGGCGGCAACACCGCGGGTCCGCTGGCCACAGTGCCCAACTCCTCCTCCTCCGGTTCCTCCGGTTCGCACGCTCAGGCGCCGGCAGCCACCACACCGCCGGCAGTGAGCAGCAGCGGAGGAGGCTCACCGGCGCCGCCGAATTCCGGCGGTTCGGTCGCCGGTAGCGGCACCAAGCCGACGACCACCCAGACCACCACTTCCTCGGGTTCCTCGGGCGGCGGTAGCCCGACCACGACGAAACCGCCGACCACCACGACGCAACCGCCGCCGACCACCACGACGCAACCGCCGCCGCCGCCGACCACCACGACGCAACCGCCGCCGCCGACGACCACCCCGACGACTGCGCCCTGTAGCCCACTGAATCACTTCCTCAACGTCTGCTGAGTGGGTGCGCCGGTAAGCCGGCGAAGAGCGTCTGGCCGCGGCTGATTGCACCAGCGACGCGCCTTGCTCATGCGGGCTAGCCCGTTATCGCCAAACCGGTTATCGCCGAGCCCGGTGGCGTGTCTCGGTAAGACGAAGGTGCGGTACGGCCCGGCTACTTCTTCGGGGCGGCGACCAGTCCCCCGAGTCCGAGGGCACTGACCAATCCGAACACCGTGCTGTTCACCGTCGTCTCCAGACCGACCACCAGACCCGATACCGCGCCCGTTGGAGTCGGGGGGGTGGTCCCGCCAGGGGTGGTCGGAGGAGTCGTGGAGGGCGTCGTGGTGCCGGAGGGACCGGTTTGACCCGACGGGATAGGTACGACCGTGGTTGGGGCGGTGGTGCTTGGGGTGATCGAACTGACCAGGCCCCCTCCCGCGGTCCCGGAGTTGGATGGCGGGACGATCGAGAAGGGTGACGTCGGACTGGTAGGAGCCGACGTGGACGTCGTGCCGCCACCGGGGGGATTGTTGCCGCCAGAGGGTTGCGTGGTGGGCGTCGTGGTGTGATGCTTCGGGGGCAGAGCCGTCTGGGTGCCGGGCGACAGGGTCGTCACCGCCGCGAGGGTCCCACCGATCGCCACCAGGCCGGCGGCCACCGCCACGCTGGCCCGCCGGGAGACCCGGGACATGGCTGATCCTTTGGGACGGCGGAGATCCACCACTGCGCCGGCGCCGGCCAGGCTCACCGCTCCCGCCCCGACCAGGGCGCGGTCCACGCCCCGACGGCGGTAGAGATCCGCGTCGGCGGCGTCGAGCAGTTCTGATGGCTGTTGGTGGTCGGCGGCGAGCGAGGCGGCACCCCAGGTGAACTGCGGGGTCCCCCCGGCGGAGATCCGGTGCATGAGGGGTTCGACCTCACCGAGCCCGATCCCCTGCAAGACCACCGCGAACTCGTCTCCACCGGTTCGGAACACGGTGTCCGAGGTGCGAAGCCCCTCGCCGATGGCGTCCACCAGCGAGGTGAGGGTGCGGTCGCCCTCGGCGTGGCCGCGGGAATCGTTGATCCGCTTCAAACCGTCGAGGTCGATCGCCACCACCACCAACTCGGATCCGGCCCGGCGTGCCCCCGACATTGCCCGGGTGAGCATCAGGTCCAGAGCCCGTCGGTTGCCGACCCCGGTCAAAGGGTCCAGGAGTGCGGCCTCCTCCAGCTGGTTGAGCGAGGTCCAGGTGGCGGCGTCGATGACCGTCCGCCAGGCCCGGTGATAGGCAGCCCGGTCGGCGTCGGTTCCGGCGTCCACTTCGGAATCCATGGAGACCTCGAGAGCGTCGAGCCGGCTGCGCATGAGCGACGCCGACTGGTGGGCCCGTGCCCAGCGGTGGCCGGCCTCGACCAGCGCACGCTCGACGAACTCGTTGGCGGCGAACTTCCCGGTAGGTCCGTCAGCTCCGTTGCTGGGGGCGTCGGTAGTCACAGGACGGGGGGCGGCAACCGCCGCCCGGACGGCGTCGGCCACCAACCGCATTTCGTCGTCTGGCCACGGCTCCTCGAACGGAGAGACGGCTTCGTTCATGAGTGGTTCCCGCTGGGTCGAAGGATCGGGAACTGCCGACAATCCGCCCCCGCCTGATGCCAAATGGTACTTCTAAGGCCTCGTGGTTGTGTCATCTGCCGTCCTACCTGGTGGTATCGACCCATCAAGGCGATAACTTGAAGGTTACCACCGTCCGTAGTGAGGAACTCACTGGTAGTGCGTACCTTGCGAACAGATCCTGACCAGGTGAATTTCGCCAGGTTGCAGGGGGTCCGGCGTTATCTCAACAGAGGCAAACGGCGTGAAAGCCGACGGAGAACGCGCGGGAGGTGTGCATGAGGGGTCTGACTGGCGGACGGGCCTCTTTGCGCAACCCGAGCGGCTTCGAACCTCAACGTTGTCGGCGTTCCCTGTGCCTAGCACCATCCGGGTTCCCCGTTCCCGGATTGATCGAACGTCGGCTGGCTGCCCCCCTTCGGGCTCTCGATTCCCCTCATACCATCCGGTATGTCGGGCGGACGGACCGCCGAAGCCTGTGCCAACCTGCCGGCCCTGGCTTTGACGACTTTCGGACGCCTGACATCGAGCGGGAGCATCGGAGGGGGGTGGCTCCTTCTTGCCTGGCGCCCCAACCACAACTCACCCCGACCCGACCCCTGGCCACCACCGCATAAAGCGGGGCACTGACGCCGGCGGTACGGTCGGTCAAGGGGTCGATCCCAGCCCCTAATGCCGTCGAGACGAGGAGTGGCCACCGCCCCGGGGATTCTCCCCCGGGCGTTGGCCGGTGACCGGAGTCGGGGGAGGCACCGGGGCCCGCTCCCCAGCTTGCTGACCGAGGGTTGGAGTCGGCGGGGTCAGGTCAGCGCTCGATGTCGCCTGAGGCCTACTGACCGGAGCGGGGGGCGCGACGTCACCCAAACCTGCTGCCGCCTGGGCAACGGTGGGCTGAACGGCTGGAGTCACATCCGAGGCCGCCGCCACTGCCGTGGTGGCCTGAGCCACCGCCGAAACGAGAACCGGGTCCCCGGAACGCTCTGCCGCCCGAGCCGCCGCCCGAGCGGTGGCCGCCTGGGTAGCAGCAGTCTGCGCGGCGACGGCCTGCGCCGGAAGTGAGTTGTCCGACTTGCCCCGGCTGATGGGTGCCGGGGCGGCGGGAACGGTGGTGGGCGGGGTGGTGACGACCGGCGGGGTGGGGCTGGGGCTGGCCGACGGGCCGGCGGCGGCGGTGGGGGTCGGGGTGGGAGTCGGGCCGGCACCGACGGCGGAGGTGAGCTGGGCAGTCGGCGGGGTGCTCCCCGTGGTGACCGCGGCCGGCGAACTCCCTCCGGTGGCGGCGACGGCCGCGGTGGGAGCCACGGTGGACGGCGTCGACTGACTCGGGGTCGGGGTCGTCGTCGGCGTCGGAGCCGTCGTTGGGGTCGGGGTCGGGGTGGGGTCGCCCGACCCGCCCGACGGGACGGGAGATTTGCCCCCATGCTTCGGCGGAAGGGCGGTCTGGGTGGCAGGCGACAGGGCGGAGATGGTGGCCAGGGTTCCGCTGATGGCCACCAGGCCGGCGGCTGCCGCCACACCGACCCGCCGTGAGACCCGGGAGCGGAACGTTCGGTGGGAACCTCCCAGGGTGGCGACGACGGCCCCCGCCCCGACCGCCGCCCGGTCCCGCTCCACCCCTCGGTGACGGTAGAGGTCGGTGTCGGCGGCGTCGAGCAGCTCCGCCGGTCGCTGCTGCTCGGCCGTGAGCTCGGCGGCCCCCCAGGTGAACTGGGGCGTGTCCCCGGCCGAGATCCGCTGCATGAGCGCATCGACATGGCCGAGTCCGGTACCGGGAAGGACAACCGCGAACTCGTCGCCGCCGGTCCGGAACACGGCGTCGGAGGCCCGGAGACCGCTACCGACCGCGTCCACCAAGGAGGTAAGGGTCCTGTCGCCCTCGGCATGACCCAGCGAGTCGTTGATCCGTTTCAGGCCATCGAGGTCGAGGGCGACGACCACCAGCTCCGAACCGGACCGGCGGGCTCCCGACATGGCCCGGGTCAACATCACATCGAGTGCCCGACGGTTGCCCACCCCGGTCAGCGGGTCGACCAACGCCGCCTGCTCCAACTGGTTCAGCGAGGTCCAGGTGGCGGCGTCGGTGACGGTCCGCCAAGCCCGGAGGTAGGCGGAGCGCTCCGCTTCCGTGCCGGCATGCAACTCGGCATCCATCGACGCTTCCAGGGCGGCGAGTCGGGTACGCATGAGGGATGCCGATTGGTGGGCCAGGGCCCATTGCCGGCCGGCTTCGCCGAGGGAACCTTCGATGTCCCCGGCATCTCGGGCAACCCCCGTCGGTGGGCGATCGGTGCCTCGGGTGCCACCCCACCGGTTCTCACCGGAGGCGGTGACGGCCGATCGGATGGCGGTGACCACTGATTGGGCTTCGTGGTCGGGCCACGGTTCCTCGAACGGGGAAGCAGCATCCTTCATGGGTGATCCCCGCCCCGTCGAACCGCTGGCTGCGGCGCGGCGTTCGACACGGTGCGATCCGAGTTCGTTGATCTGCGGCCCCGTGCCTGGTTCATCTGTCCTGCCTGCCGACCTACCTAGGGGAGTAGGCCCAACACCGCTATATTACCACCCTCAGTAGTGATAATGCCACGGGGAGCGATGTTCCGGCAGACATCCTGCCAGTTGATCGCCACCCGGTGCGCACGCCATCCACCCACGCCCACGCCACCGCCGGTACCGGACTCCCCGACCGGACCGCCCCGCCCCGGTCGACGCCCGAACGGTCAGGGTGCCGACTCGTTGACCCAGCCGGCTCCCGGCCGGTAGCGCCGCACGACCTTGGCCGGGACCCCGGCGATCACGCAGTGATCGGGGAAGGTGCCCCGCACCACCGAGCCGGCGCCGACCACCACGTTGCGCCCGAGGGTGGTCCCGGGGAGGATCACCGCCCCGGTCCCCAGCCAGCACCCCGACCCGATCCGAACCGGCTTGTCGGTCGGCATCTGGGAGTGGACGGGTTCGTCGGGGTCTTCGTAGCCGTGGTTCTGGTCGGTGACGTAGATATAGGGCCCGGTGTAGACGTCGTCGCCGATCTCGATGCTGAAGTGGCCGACGATATGGCTGCCTCGGCCGATCATGCACCGGTCCCCGATGTTCACCACCGGATCGGTGACCATCTGCTGACCGGGAACCATCCCGGCGGAGAGGCTGACGTAGGGACCGATCAGCGTTCCCTCACCGATGTGGATCCACCGTTCGCCGAATGTCGCCCCCGGCGGGAAGGCCACATAGCTCCCCTCGCCGAAGGCGCCGAACCGGGCCGCCTTCCCGCTGGTGGGCCCGGTGGCTCCGTGGAGGGCCACCCAGTCCCACCCGTACTGGATGGCGGTGTTGAGCCAGTTGCGCCGCCGCCAGCCGCGGGCTTGGCGCCCCAACGGCCGTCGCTTCGAGGGGGGCACGACCGGGGTGAGCGCCGGTGAACGCGGCAGGGGGATCGGATCGCCGAAGTCCGAGGTCGGGTCGGGCACCGGGTCGTGAACGGACACCCCGGCACGCTATCAATGCCATAGCATCGGCGGTGATGAGCGGAGCCGGCCAACGCACCGGGCCCGCTCGGGACACCCAGGGCCGGGTCGGCTTCGAGGCCGCCTCTGATGTCTACGAGCGGGGTCGCCCCGGCTACCAGGATGACCTGGTCTCCTTCGTGGTGGAACGGGCCGGCATCCGCCCCGGTACCCGGGTGCTGGACCTGGCCGCCGGCACCGGCAAGTTGACCCGTCAGTTGCTTCCCTTCGGCGCCGCCTGCATCGCGGTGGAACCGTCGGCGTCGATGCGGGAGGTGCTCACCCAGGTCGTCCCCGGGGTGCCGGTGGTCGCGGGGGTCGGCGAAGCCATCCCGCTGATGGCCGACAGCCTTCAGGCGGTGGTGGTGGCCCAGGCCTTCCATTGGTTCGACGCCCCGCGGGCGCTGGCCGAGATCGCCCGGGTCCTCCGGCCCGGCGGGGTGCTGTCGCTGGTCTGGAACGAAAGGGACGAGAAGGATCCGGTGATGGTCGAGTTGAGCCGGATGACCTGGTGGGACCGGTGCATGCCCTATCCGGTGGGCATGGACTTCTCCCCGATCATCGACGCCAGCCACCGTTTCGGACCGGTCACCCGCTCCGAGTTCCACTTCACCCAGCCGCTCGACCGCCGGGGGCTGGTGGACCAGGTGGCTTCCCGCAGCTACGTTCGGGTGCTCCCCGACGACCAGCGATCCGCCTTCCTGGCCGAGGTCGCCGCCTTCGCCGACACCCTGGACGAGCCGATCATGATGCCGTACAACACGCAGCTGTTCACCGCCACGGTGGCCAAGTAAGAGGTCGGCTCCCTGGAAGCCGGGCCGGCTCCGGCATCCGTCTTGCGTCGAGGGGCCCCGGTGGTGAAGCCTCGGGCCGACCCATCGCGGTGGTGGGCCGACCGAGGGAGCGACGTCGATGGTGAAGCTGACCTGTCTGTTGAAGCGCAAAGAGGGGTTGACCCCCGCCGAGTTCCAGACCCACTGGAAGAACATCCACGGACCGCTGATCGCGCGGAGCAAGAGCGGGAGCCACGTGATCCGCTACGAGCAGCACCCCCGGCCCCTCGACGACTACCGGGGCGACGATGACCGCTCCGGCTACGACGGGGTCACCGTGCAGTGGTTCCCCTCCATGGACGAGTACAAAGCCCACATGACCGAAGACGACTTCCCCGAGGTGATGGAGGACATCGCCAACTTCCTTGACGTCGACCATCTCGACTTCGTGGTCACCGAGGAGCCATGGGTGGTGATGGACGGCGAGGTCGTCTGGGACTGACTCCGTAGAGAGTGCGGACTGCCCGCAGAGCTCCGCCGCCGACCTTTCCCTTGGGTGAACGGAACGCAAACTTTCGTTTAAATCCCGGGAGCATGGGGGTATCCGTATCCCGAGGGGGTTCGCGTCGGGGTAGAGGGGGAGGGCATCGATGTTCGAGAATCCGAGGTGGGCCAGGGCCACCGGGAGGCTGTTCGGCAAGGCTGCGGCTGCGCTGTTCGGCGTCACGCTCCTGGCCGGCGGCCTTGCCAGTCTCACCAGCGCACCGGCTGGCGCGGTCCTGCCGAAAAGTGCGGGCTACGTGATGGTGGCCTCCGACGGAGGGATCTTCACCTTCGGGGGAGCCCTTTTCTACGGATCGACCGGCGGCACCCATCTGAACCAGCCGATCGTGGGCATGGCCGAAACCGGTGACGGTGGGGGCTACTGGCTGGTGGCCTCGGACGGAGGCATCTTCAACTTCGGTGACGCCTCGTTTGCCGGGTCGACGGGGGCGCAGCACCTCAATCAGCCCATTGTGGGCATGGCAGCCACCCATGACAGCGGGGGTTACTGGCTGGTGGCCTCCGACGGAGGGATCTTCTCCTTCGGGGATGCGGTCTTCTACGGCTCGACCGGCGGCACCCATCTGAACCAGCCGATCGTGGGCATGGCTGCCACCCCTGACGGCGGGGGCTACTGGCTGGTGGCCTCCGACGGTGGGATCTTCGCCTTCGGTGACGCTGTCTTCTACGGCTCGACCGGGGGTCAGCACCTCAACCAGCCGGTCGTGGGCATCGCTCCTACCATCGACGGTCATGGCTACTGGCTGACCGCCGCCGACGGTGGAGTCTTTGGGTTCGGTGACGCCACCTTCTTCGGCTCGACGGGCGGCATCCATTTGAATCAACCGGTGGTCGGCATCGCCGCTTCCCCCGAAGGCGGGGGCTATTGGTTGGTGGCCAGAGACGGTGGGATCTTCAACTTCGGTGACTCCCCGTTCTACGGTTCGACCGGCAGCCAACATCTGAACGCGCCGATCGTCGGCATGGCGGAGTCCTTTTAGCCGGGATTGATCCGGTTGGCCGGGATTGATGGGGATAGCGGTCGTGCCAGCGCGAGTCGGCTCTCTCTTGCGGTGCCTTCGGGGCCCCCACGTCTCATCATTTCGACTCCGCCAGGGGTGATG
>DATARI010000254.1:0-19842 GCA_036264255.1 Acidimicrobiales bacterium
CAGGGCAAGGCCCGCCGGACCGCCGTCCTCGGCGCATCCATCGACTGGCCCAACGCGCTCAGCAACCTGATCTCCATCACGCCGCCCAAGCTCCAGGTGCAGTCGTTTGTCGGCACCACCGGCAACGGCTCGGCGACGGCCTCGACCACCGGTGCCGCGGTGCCCACCACCGCCACCCCGGCCGCTTCCAGCACCGTGTCGGCATCCATCGGGTTCGTGGCCACCGCGCTCAACGGGCCCGGGCCCGGACTCACCAGCCCGTCGCTGTGGACATCGGCCATTGCCAATGACGCCGCCAAGTTGTTCGCCAACCCCGTGCCCACCTCGATCACCACCAATACCGACGGCTCCGTGTCGTTCCCCTCGACGATCTCGGTGACCCCCGCCGCCAGTCTGGCCAAGAATGCGAGCCTGCAATGAACACCGTCCGGGAGTACCAGAAGCCAATCATGGTCGGAGTGCTCGGGTTCGTCGTAGCCATCCTGTTGTACGCGCTGCTGATCTCCCCGCAGAGCTCGAAGCTCTCCTCCCTCAACACCCAAAAGACGCAACTGGCGGCCCAGCAGCAACAGTTGCAGGCGAAGTTGACCAGTCTGCAAACCGAGAAGCAGCAACTGCCCACCAAGTGCACGAGCCTGCAGAAGATCTCGGTCCAGATCCCCAGTGTGTTGACGCCCGGGGACCTGGCCGCCGAGCAGGCCTCGTTCTACAACCAGCTCACTGCGCTGGTCGGCTCTTCCGGCACCTCGATCCCCAGTTTCGCCTGGACCGGCAACACCGGGGCCGCCGGCACCCCCACCACCACCACTCCTCCCGCCGCGGGCACCACTCCAGCCACCACCGGAGTCACCCCCGTCCCGGTCAAGATGCACATCACCGGTAACTACGCCCAGATGACCGCCTTCATCGCCGGTCTCGATTCGTTCCCCCGGCTGTTCGTCATCCAGACCTTCACCCTGGCGGTCGGAGCGACGGCAGCCACCCCGAGTTCTGGCACCCCCGCCAGTGGGGGCGCCACCGCCACCACCCCGGCATTGTGGGTGGGCCAGAGCCAGACGGCGGCCGGCAGCGGCCCCTACGGGTTGGATCTCGCCGGTTCGATCTACTACACCGCCACCCCGAGCGCCATGGACGCCTGCACCAAGGCCACCGCCAAGTAACCCGGTTGGGTCAGCGGCTCAGATCCCGCTGACCTGCATGTCGGCTACCGCCAGCGTCTGGCCGGCGGCGATCCCCGGGAGCCACTCGACGTCGGCCCCGACGGTGACCAATGACTGCAGAATGCGCTGGAGGGTGGAGGCCACCGTGATCTCCCGGACCGGTTCGGCCAGCTTCCCGTTCCGGATCATCAGACCTTCGGCCCCCACCGAGAAGTCGCCGCTGATGGGGTTCACCCCCGAGTGGACCCCGGTCATCGACTGGACGAAGAGCCCCTCTCCCACCGACTGCAGCACCCCTTCCTCGTCGAACCCTTCTGGTCCCGGCGTCAGGGCCAGCGCCCGGCAACCCGCCCCCGGGGTCCCCGCGAAGCCGCCCCGCACCGCCGAGCCGGTGGAAGGCACCCCCGCCCGGGATCCGGCCACCGTGTCGTAGACGAAGCCCTTCAGCACCCCGTCGACGATGAGCTCGTTACGGCGACAGGCCAGACCCTCGGCGTCGTAGGACGCCGCCCCGTAGGCCTTGGGGTTGGTGGGGTCGTCGACCAGGGTGAAGCCGGGAGCCCCCACCTGCTCGCCGATCCGGCCGGCGAAGAAGGAGCGCCCCTTGGCCACCGCTTCTCCCGAGAGCGCCGAGGAGATCACCGACAGCAGGGTGGAGGCCGCCCGCCGGTCGAACACCACCACTGAACGTCCGGACGGCCCCTTGGTGGCGCCCAACATCCGCACCGCCCGTTCGACGGCTTCCGCTGTCACCTTGTCCCGGTCGAGGCCGTCGAAGCCCCGGGCGGTGTCGAACCCGCCGCCAGTCTGGCTGGCCTCGCCGTCTCCGGCGATCACCCCGACCGAGAGGAACCCCTGGGTCTTGCGGTTCGACGACCGGATGCCGGTGGTCGACACCAGGGCCACCTCCACCGAGGTGTCGCCGTAGTCGGCCGACGACACCTGCCGGATGCGGGGATCGGCGCCGCGGGCCTGGGCCTCCAGAGCCAGGGCTAACTCCACCTTCTGGGAGGTCGGCACCGAGGACAGCCCCTCGTCCCAGAGGTCGAAGGGCACCGCCGCCACCCCGTCGGGGACGGCCAGCTGCACGTGGTCGTCGGGGGTGGCGAACGTGGCATTGTCCCGGGCCTCGTCGAACGTCTCGGCCAGCACCGACTCGTGGAGGGAGCCGGCCCAGGCGAAGCCCAACTTGTGGTCGACCACCACCCGGACGCCGATCCCGGCCGAGGTGGCCGAAGTCAGGGACTCGACCTCGCCGTCATAGGCCCGGATCTCGGTCTCGTCACCCCGGGCCACATAGACCTCGACGTCCTCGCCCGAGCGGGCCCAGCCGGCTACCCGGTCGGCCAGGCCCACGAGGTCGTCGGTCCCCTCCTCCCGTCGGAGGTCGGATGCCGTGGTCGTCGTCATTCCGTCGTCCCCCCGATGGTCACCCCGGTGATCCGGAGGGTGGCCTGGCCGCAGCCCACCGGCACGCTCTGGCCGTCCTTGCCACAGGTCCCGGGGGTCATGGCGAAGTCGGTGGCCACCGCGTCCACCCGCTTGAGGATCTCCGGCCCGTTGCCGATCAGGTTGGCGTCCCGGAGAGGCTCGGTGATCCGGCCGTTCTCGATCAGGTACGCCTCGGTGGTGCCGAACACGAAGTCGCCGGTGGTGGTGTTGACCTGTCCCCCGCCCAGCTTGGCCACGTAGACCCCGTGGGGGGTCTGGGCCACGATCTCGTCGGCGTCATCCTCGCCGGGCAGGAGAAAGGTGTTGGTCATCCGCACCATCGGCAGGTGCTGGTAGGTCTGGCGCCGGCCGTTGCCCGAGGACACCCGGCCTTCCTTCCGGGCCCGGAGGTAGTCCCACAGGTACTCGGTCAGCATGCCGTTCTCGATCAGGACGTTCCGCTGGGCCGGCCGGCCTTCGTCGTCGAACCCGAAGGTGCCCCACTCCGAACCGACGGTGCCGTCGTCGACCAGGGTGACCAGCGGACTGGCCACTTGCTTTCCGACTTGGCCGACGTAGACCGAGGCGTTCTTGGCGATGTGGTCGGCCTCGAGCCCGTGTCCGCAGGCCTCGTGGAAGAGGATGCCGCCGCTCCCCCCGGCCAGCACCACCGGCACCTCGCCCGACGGTGCCGGGCGAGCCGACAGCTTGGACAGCGCTCGGCCGGCGGCCAGGCGGGCCAGATCCTCCACCGAGACGTCCTCGAACAGCTCGTAGCCGACGGTGTGGGCGGTCGTCTCATGACCGGTCTGGAGCCCGGTGTCCCCTTCGGCCACGCAGGCCACCGAGAACCGGGTGCGGCGCTGCTGGTCTTCCACCAGTAGCCCGTCGGAGTTGGCGATCAACACTTGGCGACGGGAGCCGCCGTAGCCGGCCTGTACTTGGGTGATCGCCCCACCACTGGCGCGGCCCGCCTCGTCGGCCCGCTTCAGCAGCTCGAGGGTGTCGGCCTTGGACACGGTCGGTTCCCGGTCCATCGTTCGCCGGCTGCCTCCCGACGCCTCCAGCGAACCCACCGCCACCGTGTGGGTGCCCCCACCCCCGGTGCGGGCCACCGCCGAGGCGGCTTCGGCCGCCTTGATGAGCCCGGCCTCGCTGAGATCGGCGGTGTGGGCGAACCCGGTGGTGTCCCCGGTGACCACCCGGATGCCGGCGCCCCGCTCTCGTCCGGAGGACAATTCCTCCACCCGCCCGTCGTCGAGAAGGGCGGACGAGTTGGAGCGGTCTTCGGCAAAGACCTCGGCAAACTCCCCGCCATGGCGGAGGGCTTCTCCGAGCACGCGCTCCAATACAGGTGTGTCGATCACCGCGGCCTCCTCACTGGGCGCCCGGATCCGGTGGCCGACCCGGGGCTGTCTCCCGTATGGTACCGGCGTGGCTTTGCACATCGGTTTGTCCGCCCGGGTGGAACTCCATGTCACCGACGAGGACACCGCGGCGGCCTTCCACTCCGGGGATGTTCCCGTCCTGGCCACCCCCCGGTTGCTGGCGTTGTGCGAAGAGGCGGCCTGCCTGGCGCTGGCCGGACACCTCCCCGCCGGGACCACCAGCGTGGCCAAACGGGCGCAGTTCGATCACCTGGTCCCGGTGGGCATCGGCGGCGACGTCCGGGCCGAGGCGCTCCTCGACAGCATCCAGGGCCGCCGGCTCTCCTTTACCGTGTCGGTCTCCGATGCCTCCGGGCTGGTGGCGGCGGGCAAGGTGAGCCGGGTGGTGGTGGACCGGGAGACGTTCCTGGCCAGCGCCCGCTGATCCGGACGCTCTCCCCGGTCACCGCTCGAACCCGCAGCACCCTCTCAGAGCGCCGGACTCCGCGGCCAGACTGGTACTCGTGAGCTCGCCCGCCTCGCTGGTGCGTCGCGACCAACGCACTGCCCTGCTGCCCATCGGCGGCACCTTCGTCGTCTTCGGGATGTTCTGGGGGAGTTGGGCGGTCGCCACCGCCGACGTCCGCAGCACCTACGGATTGTCCGACGCCCAGCTCGGGTCCCTACTGGCGGTGGCCGTCAGCGTCAGCGGCATCGTCGGGGCGGTGGTGGGCAACCGGGCCGAGCGATGGGGCGCGGTCCCCACCCTGGTCCGTTCCCTCCTGGTTTGGGCGGTACTCCTGACCCTCACCGGAGCCGCTCGCACCCGCACCGAGTTCATCGTCGTCTTCATCGCCACCATGGCCGCCGGAGGTTGTGTGGACATGACGATGAACGCGGCGTCGGCGTCCCGCCTGGGCGACAGCCCCGGCCGCCTGGTCCGCTTCCATGGCATCTTCAACGTCGGGGCCTTGCTCGGCGCCATCGCCCTCGGGTCACTGGTCCAGGGCCAGATCTCCTGGCGGTGGGTCTGGCCGATGGTGGCCATCGTCGCCGTCCCCCTCGCCGTCTGGGTCCACCGGCGTGGGTCGGACCCCGAACGCTCGACCCCGCAACCGGTGGCACCGGAGGGCGCCAGCACCGCCGGTCGCGCCCATCTCTCGTTCGTCCAGTCACTCCGCCAGTTGCATGCCGATGGCCTCCTGGTGCTGCTGGCGGTCTTCGCCACCGCCGAGATCGTCGAGGGCGGGGTGGACACCTGGGGTGTCCTCTACCTCCGGACCCACTTGGCCGTCACCGCGCTGGTGGGCGCGTCGGCCTACGGGCTCGGACAGGTCATCGCCATCCTCACCCGCGGACTGGGCGGTCCCAGTCTGGGGCGGATCGGTCCGCGGCTCGGCGTCATCGCCGGGGCGGTCGCCGCCGGTACCGGTCTCTCCCTCGAAGCGTTGGCCGGGACCCGGTTGCTGGCCGGGATCGGTCTCGCCCTCGCCGCCGGTGGTTCTGCGGTCTTCTGGCCCCTGTTGATGGCCCACGTCTCCACGGTCGCCACCCGGCCCACCGCCACGGTGAGTGCCTTCACCGCTGCCGGGTACCTGGGATGGGTGGCCGGAGCGCCGATCATCGGACTCCTCGCCGACACCTGGGGGCTCGGCGTCGGGCTCGGGGTCATCGCCGGGCTGGCGGGGGTGGTGGCGATCATCATGGTCGGCGGACGGCACCTGTGAGCTGGGAGTGAGCCGGAAAACACTGAGTTCTCCGGTGTTTCCGGACCCCACTTGTGCACCCGGGCGCTGGTAACGTGAACGCCAGACCGCTCATGCCCAACCTCCTCTCCCACATCGACAGCCCTGCCGACCTCCGCACGCTCTCCGAGGAGGAGCTGACGGCCCTCTGCGCGGAGATCCGGGAGTTCATCGTGAGTGCGGTGACCACCACCGGCGGGCACCTCGGCTCCAACCTCGGCGTGGTGGAGCTGACCCTCGCACTCCACCGCACCTTCGACTCCCCCCGCGACGTCCTCCTCTGGGACACCGGGCACCAGGCCTACGTGCACAAGTTGGTGACCGGCCGACGCGACTTCAGCCAACTCCGTCAGGGCGGGGGCCTCTCCGGCTATCCCAACCGGACCGAGTCCGAGCACGACTGGGTGGAGAACAGCCACGCCTCGACCATCCTCAGTTACGCCCACGGCCTGGCCAGTGCCTTCGAGATCCAGGGGATCGATCGCCGGGTGGTGGCGGTGGTGGGCGACGGGGCCCTCACCGGCGGCATGGCCTACGAGGCCCTCAACAACCTGGGCCATTCGGGCAAGAAAGTTCTGATCGTCCTCAACGACAACGGCCGGTCCTACGCCCCGACCGTGTCGCGCCTGTCGGTCGGCCTCACCCACCTGCGGCTCAATCCGACCTACGTCCAGGCCCGCCAACGGATCCGCAACGTCCTCCGCGGCATCCCGGCGGTCGGCGGGTTGGCCTACTCCGGTGTCCACGGGTTGACCAGCGCCGTGCGGGAAGTCGTCACCCCCCACACTTTCTTCGAGGCCCTCGGCATCCGGTATGCCGGCCCCATCGACGGCCATGACATCGCCGAGGTGGAGCAGGCACTGGTCAACGCCTCGGAGTGGGAAGGGCCCATCGTCATCCACGTGCTCACCCAGAAGGGGCGGGGCTACGCGCCGGCCGAAGAGGATGACATCCAGAACCTCCACGACTTCAAGGTGAAGTCGGTCACCAAGACCGACGACCCCCACGGCGACGTCCCCGCCGCCGAGCTGGACGAGGTGCCCGCCATCCCGCCGCTCACCTTCACCGATGCCTTCACCCGGTCGCTCCTCCGCAACGCCGAAGCCGATGCCCGGATCGTGGCCATCACCGCGGCGATGCCCGGCCCGACCGGGCTGCTCCCGTTCGAGGCCCGGTTCCCCGACCGGTTCTTCGACGTCGGGATCGCCGAGCAGCATGCTGTGACGGCGGCGGCAGGTATGGCGATGGCCGGCCTCCGGCCGGTGGTGGCCATCTACTCCACCTTCTTTTCCCGCGCCTTCGATCAGGCCAACTTCGACGTCGGCCTCCATCACGCCCCGGTGGTCTTCGCTCTCGACCGGGCCGGCATCACCGGCGACGACGGGCCCAGCCACCACGGCTTGCTCGACATGACCCTGGCGTTGTCCATTCCCGGGATGACCGTCTTCGCTCCCTCCTCGGCCCCGGAGGTCGAGGTGATGTTGGACGAGGCGTTGGCCCTCGAAGGACCCTCGGCCATCCGCTTCCCCAAGACCCCGGCGCCGGTGGTGGCCGGCGGCACCGTCGGCTCCGGGCTCCAGGCCCGCCGGCTGCGGCAGGGCGACGGGTCGGCCTGCATCCTGGCGGTCGGAAAGATGGTGGCCGCCGCCGAGGAGGCCGCCGACAAGCTCCGCACCGAGGGGATCGACATCACCGTTTGGGATGTCCGGGTGGTCTCGCCCCCGGACCCCGCCATGCTGGAGGACGCCGCCCGCCATCGCCAGGTGTTCACCGCCGAGGACGGCATGCGCCACGGCGGGGCCGGGATGTACCTGGCCGACGCCCTCACCAAGCTCTGCCGCGACCCGGGGATCCCCGGCGACGACGGTGTCGACCTCGAGGTCCCGCCGGTCACCGTGCTCGGCATCCCCTCCGCCTACATCCCCCAGGACAAGCCGGACCGCATCCTGGCCCGCTTCGGCCTCGACGGTCCGGGTCTGGCGCAGTCGATCCGACAGGTGGTCTCGTCGCCGGCGCTACCCGGGTCGGATGTCGCCGACTGATTCGGGTCCTCCCTCCGATGACCGGTACCCGGCACCGGCATTTCCGGCCCCCATCCTGCTTGCCGCCAGAACAGAAACGTGTTCTACTTAGCGGCCGATGACGTTCAACCTCGCCGACCTGTTCGAAGCGTCCGTCGACGCCTTCGGGGACAACGAATACCTGGTGGCCGACGGCAAGCGCCGGACCTACGCCGAGATGGAAGCCCGGGCCAACCGGCTCGCCCATCACCTCGCCGCCAACGGTGTCGGCCCCGGCGACCACGTCGGGATCTACTCCCTCAACTCGGTGGAGTGGGTGGAGACGGCCTGGGCGGTGTTCAAGCTCCGGGCGGTGTGGATCAACATCAACTACCGCTACGTGAAAGAGGAGCTCCGCTACCTCTTCTCCAATGCCGATCTGGTGGCCCTGGTGCACCAGGCCGAGTTCGGGCCCCGGGTGGCCGACCTCCTCCCCGATCTGCCCGGCCTCCGGCACGTCATCACCGTCGACGACGGTTCGGGCCAGCCCCTCCCACCCGGAGCCGTCCCCTACGAAGAGGCGATGGCCTCCGGCGCCCCCGAGCGGGACTTTGGCCCCCGCTCCAACGACGACCACTACATCCTCTACACCGGGGGGACCACCGGGATGCCGAAGGGGGTGGTCTGGCGCCACGAGGACGTCTTCTTCGCCCTCGGCGGCGGGGTGGACCCGCTCACCAACACCCGGGTCCCCGGTCCCGAAGCCATGGTCGAGAAGGGCAAGGCCCAGGGCGGGACCCAGATCACCTTCTTGCCCATCGCCCCCCTCATGCACGGCGCCACCCAGTGGGCGGTGATGGGCCAGAGCTTCACCGGCAACCGGATCGTGCTGATGGCCAAGTTCGACCCCCACGAGGTCTGGCACCTGGTGGAGACCGAGAAGGTCAACTCGGTGATGATCACCGGTGACGCGATGGGCAAACCGCTGGTGGAGGCCCTGGACGATCCCGGGGCCGCCTACGACATCTCCACCCTGTTCGCGGTGGTGTCGTCGGCCGCCCTGTTCTCCTCACCGGTGAAGGACGAGTTCTTCAAGCACCTCCCCAACATCATGATCACCGACGCGGTGGGCTCGTCGGAGACCGGCAACAACGGGATGACCATCGTGGGCAAGGAGAACACCGCGATGCGGAGCGGTCCGACCATCACCGCCCTCGGCAACACCGTCGTCTTCGACGAGGACCTCAAGCCGGTGGCGCCCGGCTCGGGCGTGATCGGGAAGATCGCCCGGGGCGGCGATGTCCCCCTCGGCTACTACAACGATCCGGTGAAGTCGGCGGAGGTGTTCATCACCGTGGAGGGCCGGCGCTATTCGATGCCCGGCGACTTCGCCACCATCGAGGCCGACGGATCCATCACCCTCCTCGGCCGGGGCTCGGTGTGCATCAACTCCGGGGGCGAGAAGATCTTCCCGGAGGAGGTGGAGTCGGCGGTGCGGTCCCACCCCGACGTGTTCGACGCCATCGTGGTCGGAGCCGACGACGATCGCTGGGGGCAACGGGTGGCCGCCATCATCTGCCCCCGCCCCGGCCGTCGCCCGACCCTCCACGCCATCCAGCAGCATTGCCGGGAGGCCATCGCCGGCTACAAGGTCCCCCGCCAGCTCCATGTGGTGGACGCCATCCTCCGTTCGCCGAGTGGGAAGCCCGACTACCGGTGGGCCGCCGACATCGTCAAGAACGTCCCTGAGGAGACCGACACCGGCGGGGACAGGACCTCGACCGGTTCGTGACGCCTCGGTCGTGCCTCCCGCTCCCGGCGCCGGGATGATCCTCGGGGCGGGCTGAGCCACAATGCCGATCGACCTCGCCGACGTGGCCCGTCCGGCCCACACCGCGGTGTTGACCATGGAGATCCAGCGGGGGGTGGTCGGCGACCTGAGCGCCTTTCCGGAGCTGGCCGACGCCGCCGCCAAGGCCGGGGTGATCCCGAATACCGCCCGGTTGGTCTCGAGGGCTCGCCAACTGGGGGTACCGGTCATCCACTGCACCGCCGAGTTCCGCCCCGACCGGGCGGGGACGGCGGTGAACACCCAACTGATCGCGGCCGCCCTCCGCAACCCCGATCACATGCTGGCCGGCACTCCCCCGGCCGAGCTGGTCCCCGAGTTGGGGCCGGCACCGTCCGACCTGGTGTCGTCCCGGCTGTCGGGCGTCTCCCCGTTCATCGGCACCTCTCTGGACACCTGGCTGCGCAATCTCGGGGTCCGGACGGTGGTCGCCACCGGGTTGTCGGTGAACCTCGGCGTGCTCGGACTGGTCATCGAGGCGGTGAACCTCGGCTACCAGGTGGTGGTGCCTCGGGACGCGGTGGCCGGCATCCCCGAGGACTACGCGGAGTCGGTGCTGAAGAACACCTTCCCATTGGTCGCCACCTTGACCACCGTCAACCTGTTGCTGGATGCCTGGTCGGCCTGAAGGGGCGTAGCACCGGCCGGGCCGGCCCCGATCGATCAGTTGACGCGGGAGCCGTCCAGCTGGATCCGGGCGTTGGTGGGGAGCTCCTCCACCCTCACCTCGGGGACCGGGAAGTTGAAGTCGGAGTACTTTCGCTCCGCCGTCTGCCGGTAACGGGTGGTCGAGTGCACGGGATCGGGATCGAACTGAGGGATGACCTTGGTCCCGAACACCTCGAGCATCTCGTGGACCTCGTCCTCCATCAAGGAGTCAGACGGCAACCCGAACACCACCTGATCGCAGCCGACCGACTGGTAACGGGACACCTGCTCGGCGACCTCGTCGGGCTCGCCGCACAGCAACCAACCCTCTTCGATGAGATGGTCGAGCATCGACTCGTCGGAAATGGTGTGGGGCCGCTCCGGCCACACCGGCACCCCTTCCTGGTGGGGAATGGTGTCGTGATAGTTGCAGACCAGCGAGTAGAGGTAGCCCCGGCCGCGGCGGAGGGCGATCTGGCGGGCCTTCTTGCGGTCATTGAGGCAGATGACCGCGTTGGTCATCATCACGTTGTCGTTCTTGAACTGGCCGAGCGGCTCGGTGCAGTTGGCGATGCCCTCTTTGTAGGCGTCGATCCGGCCCTTCAGGTTGTAGATGGGCTCGAAGTTGAAGGCGATGGCGCCGATGCCGAGCTCGCCGGCCTGGGTGAAGGTGCCGGGGTTTCCGCAGCCGACCCAGATCGGGGGGTGACCCTTGCCCTGGTAGGGCTTGGGCAGGACGTTGTGGGGATAGGGCACGGTGAAGTGCTCCCCCTCGAACAGGTAGTCCTTCTGCTCCCACATCCGGGGTATCTCGCGGATGACCTCGTTCCACTCCGCCTTGGTGGAGTTCTTGTCGAGGATGTTGAAGGCGGCGATCTCGTGGCTGCCCGCCCCCCGGCCGGTACCCCACTCGAAGCGGCCCTCCAGGAGGTGGTCGAGCATGGCCACCCGCTCGGCGGCCCGCACCGGATGGTTGACCCGGGGAGACAGGTTCATGATGCCGGTGCCGACATGGATCCGGTCGGTGGCGTGGGCCAGGTACCCCATGACCACCTCGGGCGACGACATGTGGCTGTACTCGGTGAGGGTGTGGTGCTCGCCGATCCAGGCGTACTTCCAGTTGTACTTGTCGGCCTCGACCACGTAGGCGATCTCCCGCATGAACATCTCGTGCTCGAAAGTGGGATCGTGGGCCGCCTGGCCGGGCAGATAGCCGTTGAGAAAAACTCCGAACTCCATGGTGGTGGTGCTCCTCTCGTTCCCCACGCGGCGCTCTCGGGGGTGGGAATCCTCGCTCCGGGCGCATTGGCAACGTAACACGGACACCGGCTAAATTGCAACGTGTTCCAGTTTTTGTGCCTGACCGGGGTCGCCTCCAAGCCTAAGGTGGCCCCCGAGAACAAAGGGGGACGGTGCCGACCATCGACGAGCTGATCCGGGAACGGGCCGGCGACCACCGCACCGGACTGCTGTTCGGCGACCGGAGTTGGACCTACGCGGAGGTGGTGGCCGCCCAGGCGGCCCGCGCCGCGGTGCTGACCCAGCTCCGGGCTCCCGGGCCCTTCCACCTGGCCCTCCTGCTCGACAACGTGCCCGAGTACGTCTTCTGGATGGGGGCCGCCGCCCTGGCCGGGGCGGTGGTGGTCGGCGGCAATCCCACCCACCGGGGGGACGAGTTGGCCCGTGACCTCTCCCACACCCAGTGCCAACTCCTGGTCACCGACGGCCACTACACCAAGTTGGTCGACGGCTACGACCTCGGCCCCTCCCTCCCGCCGGACCGGATCCTGGTCATCGACTCCCCGGAGGGGGACATCGACCCGGACCCGTCCACCCCGTACGGCGCCCGGTTGGCGGCGGCGGCGGGATCACCTCTTCCCGACCCGTCCGAAGCCGGGGTGGAGGAGAGCTCGCTCGGTCTGTTGCTGTTCACCTCCGGCACCTCCGGTGCCCCCAAGGCCTGCCTCTGCAGCCAGGGTCGGCTGGCCCGCATCGGCACCATCGTCGCCCAGATGTTCGAGCTGACCGCCGACGACGTCTGCTACATCCCGATGCCGCTGTTCCACTCCAACGCGCTGATGGCCGGGTGGGCCCCGGCATTGGCGGCGGGGGCCACCGTCGCCCTCCGGGAGCGCTTCTCCGCCTCGGAGTTCCTCCCCGATGTGCGCCGGTTCGGAGCCACCTACTTCAAC
The DNA here is from genome assembly GCA_036264255.1 of Acidimicrobiales bacterium. Lineage (GTDB taxonomy): Bacteria > Actinomycetota > Acidimicrobiia > Acidimicrobiales > RAAP-2 > DASZIT01. Next base: position 12,393 of record DATARI010000254.1, read on the forward strand.
TACGTGGGCAAGCCGCTGTCCTACGTGTTGGCCACCCCCGAGCGTCCCGACGATGCCGACAACCCCTTGCGTCGGGCGTTCGGGAACGAGGCGGCGGAGGCCGACATCGCCCGGTTCGCCGAACGGTTCGGCTGCAAGGTCCAGGACGCCTACGGCTCCACCGAGGGAGGCGCCTCAGTGTCCCGCACCGCCGACACCCCGCGGGGCGCACTCGGCCGGGCGCTCGAGGGCACCCTGGTCCTCGACTCCGAGACCGGTGAGGAGTGCCCGCGGGCCCGGCTCGACGAGCACGGCCGGCTGCTCAACCCCGAGGAGGCGATCGGCGAGTTGGTGTCCAAGACCGGCGGCACCGGCTTCGAGGGCTACTGGCACAACGACGAGGCCAACGCCGCCCGATTGCGGAACGGGTGGTACTGGACCGGCGACCTCGCCTACCGGGACGCCGACGACTTCTTCTACTTCGCCGGTCGGGACTACGACTGGCTGCGGGTGGACGGGGAGAACTTCGCCGCCGCCCCGGTGGAGGCCATCCTGGTCCGGCACCCCGACGTCGTCCTCGCCTCGGTCTACGCGGTGCCCGACGTGGCGGTGGGAGACCAGGTGATGGCGGCGGTGCTGCTCCGACCGGGTGTCGAGTTCGACCCGGACGGCTTCAGCGAGTTCCTGTCCGCCCAGACCGACCTCGGGACCAAGGCGGCCCCGAAGTTCGTGCGGGTGGCCTCCGACCTGCCGGTCACCTCCACCAGCAAGGTGCTCAAGCGGGTGCTCCGGAACGAGGGCTGGCGTTGCCCCGATCCCGTCTGGTGGCGGCCCACCAAGGACCTGGACTACCAGGTCCTCTCCGAGCTCGACGCCGACGGCCTGGATCAGGCGGTGGCCGGCCGGTGAGCTGACGGCCGGCGGGGCGGTCGCCCGGCCGCCGTTGAACCGAGGAATCGAGGTGAGCGTGCCGAAGTTGAGTGCCGGACTCCTCCCCTATCGGGTGTCGGACGATGGCATCCTCGAGGTGTTCGTGGTGCACCCCGGGGGGCCGTTCTGGGCCCGCAAGGATCTCCACGCCTGGTCGGTGGCGAAGGGCGAGTACGAGGAAGACGACGAGCCCTTGGTGGAGGCGGAGCGGGAGTTTGCCGAGGAGATCGGCGTCCCGGCTCCCCCCGGTCCCCGCCTGGATCTCGGCCAGATCAGGCAGCCGAGCGGGAAGCTGGTCCGGGCCTGGGCCGTCCACGCCCCTGCCTTCGAGGTCGACGAGGTGGTGAGCAACAGCTTCGAGACGGAGTGGCCCCCGAAGTCAGGCCGCCGCCAATCGTTTCCCGAGGTGGACCGGGCCGCGTGGATGGCAGCCGCCGTCGCCCGGGAAAAGCTGACGAAGGGTCAGGTGGCCTTCGTCGACCGACTGGTGGCGGTGTTGCTGGAGGCGGGCAGAGAGATCCAGGAGGGGCCGGCACGCCCCCCGAATTGACGGCTGGGTCGTCGGGGCCGCCGACGACGGGTGGACGTTCTCCCCCGCCGAGCCGGACAGTAGTTTCCACCCTTGTCGTAACGCCCCGGGCAGCGCGAGCATGGATCGAATCGCACAGGGAGGTCGTCATGACGGAAAAGACACCGAAGCTCGCGGTGCTGGGACTGGGCACGATGGGCCGGGCCATGGCCGGATCGGCCATCCGCAACGGCATCCCGATCGTGGTTTGGAACCGCCAGCCCGACACGGCCGGCGACCTGGCCGATCAGGGGGCGGAGGTCGCAGGATCGGCGGCCGAGGCGGTCAAAGCCGCCGACATGGTCATCACCATGGTCACCGATGCCAAGGCGGTGACCTCGATCGCCGTCGACGATGGCATGCTGGAGGCGCTCCCCACTGGGGCGGTATGGGCCCAGATGAGCACCATCGGGGTCGACGGGACCGAGGCGATCAATGCGATTGTCGAGAAGCAGCGCCCCGACGTCCTGTTCCTGGACGCCCCGGTTTCGGGAAGCAAAGTCCCGGCCGAGGAGGGGAAGCTCCTCATCTTTGCCTCCGGTTCCGAGCAGGCGCGACCCACTGCTGATCCGGTGTTCGCCGCCATCGGGCAACGCACGGTATGGCTCGGGCCGGTCGGCACCGGCTCCCGCATGAAGCTGGTCAACAACACCCTGTTGGCGTTCGCCGCCGAAGGGGTGGCCAACGCCCTCTCCTTGGCCCACCAGCTGGGAGTCGAGGTGAGTAGCGTGCGGGACGCCTTCGAGGGAGGCCCGCTGGTGTCGCCGTGGATGGCCGGCAAACTCGCCCGCATCCAGGACGACAACTATTCGCCCGAGTTCCCGCTGGTACTGGCCCTCAAGGATGTCCACCTCGCCCTCGAGCAAGTCGATCCCGAACGCCTTTCCGTTCTTGCCTCGCTGGCCCACGAGTGGGAACAGATCGTCCAGCAGAACCTCGGCGACCAGGACGTCACCGTGGTCACTCGCTGGCTCGAACAGTAGGGCGGCCGCCCGGCCCGAACTTCAGATGCGTTCGAGTTCGGCCCCGTCGAAGAGTGGGACCATCCCTAACGCCGCGGCGTCGGCCTCCATCGCCTCGTCGCTCGGCGCCACATGGTCGCCCTGGGCGGCGGCGATGATGGCTTCCAGCCGGGTGGCGTCGCTCGACGTGTTGAGGAACAACTGCGGGTTGGCGAGGACGTAGGCCACCCCCCGGGCCAGGGCGTCACCCTCGGGGAGGGGCTCGTACCAGGCGAAGTGGGGCTGGGTGGAATCGGGGGTCCAACGCCGTCGGGCGATCGACTTGATGGTCTGGACCGCCACCTGGCGTTGGCCGCACAGCTCGAGGAGCTGCTCCACCGACGTACGGTAGTCCGGATTGCTGAGCATCAAGAAGTTGTAGGGCAACAGTACCGAGTCGAAGTCGAAGCGGTCGAGGCTGCGCAGATGCATGTCGGGAATGCGCACCCCGTGGCCGGTCACCCCGATGAAGCGCACCAGGCCCTCCTCCCGCGCCCGGGCCAGCCCCTCGACCGCCCCGCCGGGGGCGTGGGCGGTCTCCCACTCGTCCGGCTCGACCAGGTTGTGGAGCTGGATGAGGTCGACCTGGTCGACCCCCAGCCGGGTGAGCGACCGTTCCAGCCCGCGGCGGGCACCATCCCCGGTCCGCTCGTCGGTCTTGGTGGCCAGGAAGAAATCCGGCCGGTGGTCGGCCAGGAACGGGGCCAGCCGGAGCTCGGAGTCGCCGTAGGAGGCGGCGGTGTCGATGTGATTGAGACCGGCGGCCAGCACCGTGGCCAACACCTGATCGGCCCGGTCCTGACGCATGGCCGAGAGGGCGGCGGCACCGAAGATCACCCGGGTGCTCTGGTGCCCGGTGCGTCCGAAGAGGAGGGTATCGATCATCAATTCCGACGGTAGCAGCGTCGGGGCGAAGATTCAGGCCCCGAGAATTGGGTTCAGGCCTTGGGGTCTCGAGGGACGATCCGGCAGGGAACCGGGGACTTCTCGTTGAGGTGGTAGCTGGTGCACACCCGGTGGTAGCCGTCGGCGACCCACAACGGGGTGCCCTGGACCAGCAGCACCGGCGCCAGCTTCTCCCCGGCCTTGATCTTCTTCATATCGGCCACCACCTCGGAGTCATCCGAGCCGAGCAGGGCGAGGCCGGCGGCTCGCAAGATGTCCTTGGCAGCGAAGTGCTGCAGGGTCTGCTGTTTACGCAACGCCTTGCTCAGCTTGCCCGCCGCCGTCGCTCCCACCAACAGGGACAGGTAGGACTTCGCCCCGGCGATGTCCTCGTCCTCGGGCTCGTCCTTCCAATGCTCGACTTCGACCATCTCGAACTCCTCCCGTCAGCCGGCGCACCGGGCGCAGCGTGACCCCCGAAGGCTAGCCCTGCCGCCGATCCCGGCCGGGTCGGAAGGGAGGTTCAGGGCGGGGAATGGCACCCGGCGTCCGCTGATCCAGCGGTGGTCGCGAGTAGGTTTCGACAAGCCCCATGCAGACACCCCCGTCGCCCCCCGAGCCCCTCCCCCTCGTCTACCGGGAACCGGTGGGGCTCCAGACGGCGTGGACCCGTGACTTCCGCGATCCCACCTACGAGTGGCGCCGGATCTTCTCGGAGATGCTGGGGACGTTCTTCTTGGTGCTGGTGGCGGCGGGGGCCCCGGTGGTCGATGCCCAGAGTCACGGCCAGGTCCCCCTCGATGCCCAGGTGGTGGTGCCCGGGCTGATGGTGATGGCGGTCATCTACTTCATGGGGACCATCAGCGGGGCCCACCTCAATCCGGCCGTCACCCTCTCCTTCGCCTTCCGCGGCAACTTTCCCTGGACCCGGGTGCCCATGTACATCGTCGGCCAGCTGGTCGGGGCGGTGTTGGCGGCCGCCTTCCTCCGGGGCATCTTCGGCAACATCGGGAAGCTGGGCGCCACCACCCCCGGCGCCGACTTCAGCGGCTGGAAGACCGCGCTGATCGAGGTGGTACTGACCACCGGTCTGGTGAGCGTCATCCTCGGCACCGCCTCCGGGGCCCGGAACATCGGGGCCAACGCCGCGTTGGCCATCGGTGGCTACATCGTCCTGGCCGGACTGTGGGCCGCGCCGATCACCGGGTCCTCCATGAACCCCGCCCGCTCGTTCGGGCCGGCGCTGATCGGCGGACACTGGACCGCCTTCTGGGCTTACGTGGTCGGCCCGGTGGTGGGGGGTGGGGTGGCGGTCGGCTTCGCCTGGATCCTCCGCGGGCCGCCGAGCCGGCAGGCCGACGAGGCCGCCCAGGGATCTCCGGCCAAGCAGGGTTCCTAGCCAGGGCTCACTCCGGCCGAACGCGGTCGCCGGCCGGGCTCACTTCGGCTGGCACCGGGGGCACCACAAGGTGGTCCGCCCGTTGGACCGCCCATGACGGAGCGGAGTGCCGCAACGGGGGCAGGCGGGAGCCGGGGCGTCGCGAACGCCGCTGAGCCAGCTGCGCAGACGAGGAATGCGACCATGCCGAACGGCCGTCTGCAACACCCGCCGCATCTTCGAATACAACCGGCGGATCTCGGCATCGTCCAGATCGGCGATCCCGCTCATCGGATTCAACCGGGCTTGCCAACAGATCTCGTCGCTCAGCATGTTCCCCAGACCGGCGATGACTGTCTGGTCCATCAGTGCAGGCTTGAGTTTCCCGCGCTTGCCCTGCAGGACCTCCGCAAACGTCTCCCACTCGACCGTGAGGGCGTCCGGCCCCTGCCGGCCGGTCACGGTGGAGACGGCATCGTGGTCGACAAGCCATAGGCCGCGCAGTTTGCGCAGGTCGGCGTAGCGGAATTCGCCTCGATCCAAGGTCAGGGTGAGCCGCTCGTGAGCCTCCCTCGCCTCGTCGGAGGCTGCAAAGTACGGATGTCCGGTCATGCCACTGTGGACGAGTATCACCGGACCGTCGGTGGGCAGGATGAGCCATTTTCCCAGCCGGCGGGGCTCACAAAACCGACGGCCGACCAACTGCCGGGCGGCGGACCGCGGCGTGGTGTTGCGCAGAATGCCTCCGTCGGTCACCCTCAGGCGACGGATGCGCTGGCCTGGGAGTTCTTCGGCCAGAGCCCGCCGCCAACCTTCAACGTCCGGTAGCTCAGGCATGCCGATCGTCCGGCCGCGATTGGGACGCCTGATCGCTTCGCTCGGCATTCATATCGCACCCGACCTTCCCGGTTCACCGCTCGCCCAAACCGGCGGCGAGTCGGCCATCGGTCCCGCTCCCATGGCCGGTCATTGGCCAGGGCTCACTCCGGCCGGAGGCGCTCCTCCAACAACTCGAGCAGAGAACGCCAGGACCGGCGGTCGGCCACCGCGTCGAACGCGAACCCGGGCATCCCCAACGCGTCGATCCGGGGGTTGGTGAAGCTGTGACCGACCCCGCCGTAGACATCCATGCGCCAATCGGCCACCTTCGACTCCTTCATATCGATCTCGAAGGCCACCCGGTTGTCGATGGGCACCACCGGATCTTCGGACCCGCAACACATGAGCACGCTGGCTCGCACCTTGGTCGACTCGCCGCGCCGGGGGGCGCGGAGCCCGGGGTGGAACCCGGCCACCGCCTTCAGATCGACCCCGTCCCTTGCCAACTCCATCACCATGGCCCCGCCAAAGCAGTAGCCGATGGCGGCAACCCGCTCGGGGTCGACCTCTTCCTGGGCCAACAGGATCTCCAGCCCGGCCCGCCCGAGGCGACGGGTGAGGTCGAGGTCGCCGATCAGCGGCTCGAGCCGGGTCATCGCCTCACCGGCGGGGAGGGGCTTCCCGTCGCCGAAGTAGTCGAGGGCGAATGCGGCATAGCCGAGGCCGGCCAGGCGCACCGCCCGGCCTTTCACGTGTTCGTCGAGCCCCGACCCCTCATGGCAGACCAACACTGCCGGTCGCGGCCCGGGACGGTACTCGTCGATGGCCAAATGCCCCACCATCCGTTGACCGTCGAAGTCGTACTCGATGTCCTCGATGCACATGCCGGCCACGCTATCGGTCCCGGTGGAACCCGGAATGGTGCCCTGACTCCCTCTTCCCCCACCGTCGAGATGGTGAAGCTTCGAAACGGGGGGTGAACGAGGAGTGGTGGGAGCCCGGTCAGGGTAGGCGTCAACAGAAGGATCAACGAAGGAGGCGCGAAATATGGCCGTGTACTCGATTTGGGAATCACATTTCCCGCCGGAGGCTGCATACCAAGGGCAAGAGGTCACCAAGGAGATATGGGTCGACATGGTGGGGTACGACGGCTACGTCGGTCACGAACTACTGCAGGATCTCGATGATCCTGGACACCTGTTCGTCATCAGTCGCTGGGAGAGCCGGGAGCGTGCCGACGACGTCCTACGCGACTACGCCGACAATCCGAGGGCCAACTCGGCGAACCGGCTCGTTAGCGAGCCCCGCCGACGGGTGGTTGCCCGACCACTCGACGGAAACGGATAGCCCTTGACCCTCCAGTCCAGGGATCTGCCATGATGCCTGAAGCAAAGCCGACGGCAGCTGCCGCTCGATGCGAAGGGGGTTCAAGATGACCACGAAGGTCGACGAAGTCGCCGACGGGATCTACCGGATATCCACCTTTGTCCCCGATATCGGTCCCACCGGGTTCACCTTCAACCAGTTCCTCATCAACGCCGACGAGCCGCTGCTCTTCCACACCGGCCACCGGTCGATGTTCCCGGCGGTGACCGAGGCGATTGCGACCGTCGTCCCGGTGGACCGGCTCCGGTGGATCACCTTCGGCCACGTGGAGTCCGACGAGTGCGGAGCGATGAACGACTTTCTGGCCGCCGCCCCCCAGTCGGAGGTGGCCCATGGCGCCATGGGGTGCCTGGTGTCCCTCAACGAGATGGCCGACCGGCCGCCCCGGATGCTGGCCGACGGGGATGTCCTCGATCTCGGTGGCAAGCGAGTCCTCCACCTCGACACTCCCCACGTTCCCCACGGCTGGGAGGCACGGGTGCTCTACGAGGAGACCACCCGCAC
>DATARI010000058.1:0-15899 GCA_036264255.1 Acidimicrobiales bacterium
CCGCCTTGTACGGGCCGCCGAGGAGGTCGCCGGCCAGGTCCAAGAGGGTGACCGACTTTTCCGGCCACACGTGCTTGATCTCGCCGGCCAACTCGATGCCGACCGGACCGGCCCCGAGGAGGAGCACCCGGTCGGCCTTCGACAGCGATTCGTGGGTGGCGCGTACTTGTTGGTGAGCGGCCTCGGTATCGACGAGATCAGTCTTGGCCGGGAACGGGTAGCTCGATCCGGTGGCCAGCACCACGTAGTCGGCCGCGATCTCTTCACCGGAAGCAGTCACCACCCGGTTCGGATCCACGAGAGCGGCCCGATCATGGACGACCCGGCCGTTGGCCAGCACCTTGTCGTAGCGGAAGAAGATTCGAGAGAGCCATGACGGGTCGACCAAGGCTCGCAATGCCGCGATGTTGTGCATGAAGGCGTCCCGGGGTTCGACCAGCACCACCTTGGCGGTTTCGTCGAGCGCCTTGGCCACCCTCACCCCGCCATAGCCGCCTCCCACCACGACCACCGTGGGGGCTGTCTGCTGATCACCTTGGTCCATTGTTGGCTCCGTCCTGTTTCGATCCGAACTTCTCAAACCTCGATGATATGTGAAACAGAACATCTTTGCAACTGATCGTCTGAGGCAGCGCCTAGTCAGGTATGCTGCAGGGGTGAGCGAGCGCAGCCCCCGACCCAGCCCAGACGGCAAATCCCCGTGTGATGCGGCGTTGGCTCATGACCTCGGATGGTCCCTCGGGGTTGTCTTCCGGGGCTACGTGGCGGCGGCCAATGCCGCAGTGGACGAGCTCCCGGGCGGCCCACGCGGCTACCAGGTGATGGCGGCCGCCGCCGAGGGCGAGATCGGCAGTCAACTGGCCCTGGCCAACCATCTGGGTATCGACCGGACGGTCATGACCTATCTGCTGGACGACCTCGAAGGGGCGGGATTCATCGAACGCCAGCCCGACCCGGTCGACCGACGGGCCCGGCGGATAGTGGTGACGGCGAAGGGAACCAAACTCCTCGGCGCGCTCGACGGCCGCCTGCAGGAGGCGGAAGCCCACCTGTTGTCCGCTCTGGGTCCTGAAGCCCAGTCGCAATTCCGTGCCCACCTCAGCACCATCGCCGCCAACGTCAACTCGCTTGACCCGGTGGGGGACCCGTGCTCGCTGGCCGACAACGTCGAGGCCGAGTTGCCCACCCGCAAGTCGCCGGCATCGGTTGGGCGCCGGGCCTAGCTCAACGGTTCTGTCGCCGACCGCGTTCGACCTTCGTGATCGGGGGTGGGGGCATCAGGGCCCGAGGTTTAGGGCAGGCCGAATCCTCGAGGAAACTCTGAACTGCGGAAAGTCTGGCCAGACGATCGTGGCGGTGGCGGCCATACACGGGGTTCGAATACTTGTGACACCCGGTTACTAACGTCACACCCATGGTGTCGGCGCTGCACAGAGTGCGATCGAGTGTTTCAACCATCAAGCCGACACGTTCGATGCCCAGCATGTCGAGCCAAGGATCTCTGCAAGTGCGGCCGCCCTAAGCAGGTGAAGGCCGAGACTTGTGGAGCCTGTCGAACCGAAACAGGAGAGGCAAACAGCAACTGGAAGGGAGGACGTAGCCGACACAAAGCCGGATACATCATGGTGCGGGTTTCCGGCCACCCTCGCTCTCGTGGTAGTCCGTATGTGTTCGAGCACATCCTCGTGGCCGAACAGCTACTTGGCCGATACCTGCTGGATGGCGAATCCGTTCACCATCGCAATGGCGTACGCGATGACAATCGGCCCGAGAATCTGGAGCTTTGGACGAGGCCCCAGCCGTCCGGAATTCGTGTGAGTGACGCCATTGAATGGGCGCGCACCATATACGAGCGGTACGTGGATGCAGGCGCACCTCCAACGGCGCTCACGGTCTCGCGTGAGCACCCTTGGAGGTGGCGGGAATTGAACCCGCGTCCTCTGGCTTCTCAATGGATCTTCTCCGAGCGCAGCCGGCGTTAGATTGTCAGGATCGTCTCCGTTACCGGCGGCAGTGACGTTCCGTATCCGACTGAAATGTCCCTGGTGGTCTGTCGGCGCAACCGCTCAGGTGAGTCCTACTTGATGGCGCCCGGTTCCGGTCCGTAGGACTGAGACCGGTCGGACGTCGCAGTTTCTAGGCTGCGAGCGCGAGCTGAGGCTCGGCGTTTATTTTTGGTTCCGGCTCTTTAACGTGGCTCCGGAGACCACGGCTCGCTTCTTCCACATCGACGACCAGAGTCGAAGCCTGTCACCCCCGTGTGATTGATGTAACTGAGCCGACCACGGTGATCGACCGAACCACCAGTCTACCTGTCAGGGGAGAGTCGGATTCCGCCCGCCACTCCGGCGATCAGCGGTAGCCGGAGCCCTTGGTGGCGGCCCGGGCCTCCCGAGCGGCCTCTCGGCTGGCGTCCCGGGTGGCGATGGCGTGGCGCTTGTCGTACTGGCGGCGCCCCTTGGCCAGGGCCAACTCGACCTTGGCCCGCCCGTCGACGAAGTAGATGGACAGCGGGACCATGGTGAGGGACTGCTGCTGGCTCCGGCCCATCCACTCATCGATCTGTCGCCGGTGGAGGAGGAGTTTGCGTCGCCGATCCGGGTCATGGGCACCGAACCCGTTGGCTTGGGCATACGGCGGGATATGGACCCCGAACAGCCACATCTCGCCATCGATGATCCGGGCATAGGAGTCCTGGAGGGCGATCCGTCCCTCCCGGAGTGACTTCACCTCCGAACCCTGGAGCACCAGGCCGCACTCGACGGTGTCGAGGATCTCATAGTCATGCCGGGCACGACGGTTCGAGGCCACCGGCCGTCCGGGGTCGCGTCCGGACGCGGCGGCGCCGCCCTTGGGGGATGCCTTGGGCCCGGGAGAGGTGGTGATGAGTTTGGTTTTGGTGGCGGCCATACTCACCGGACGGTAGTCGGCGGGTGTGCCCACCCGCTCACTTGGGTGGCACCGATGGCCTGCCCCGGGGGAAGCACCGATGCTCCCGTGGCGTCACCTAGCCTGAGCACCACCATGTTGCGCATCACTGAATCCGTCCACCACCAGATGGTCGCCCACTGCCTGACCGGGTTGCCGGACGAGGCCTGCGGCCTGCTGGGTGGCAATCCCGAGACCGGCGATGTGGTCACTTGCTATCCGGCCCGCAACGTGGCCGCCTCCGCCAAGCTCTACGAGGTCGACCCGAAGGACTACCTGCGGGCCGACCGGGACGCCGAGTCGGCCGGCAACTCGATCATCGGCGTCTTTCACTCCCACACCCACACCGAGGCGTATCCGTCACCGACCGATGTGGCCCAGGCACCCGACCCGACCTGGCACTACGTCCTGGTGTCGCTCCGGGATATCCGCCCGGTGGTCCGCAGCTACCGGATCGAGGACGGGGTCATCACCGAAGAACCGGTGACGGTAGCCTCCCAGTACAATCCCAAGTGAACTAGTCAACATTTACCGCTGGTCACGAGCCGGCGGCTCGGCTCGTCCGTCGAGCCCAACCCAGGAACGAGAGGGAGGACCCGTGTCCGTCACAGTGCATCTGCCGACCGTCCTGCGGTCGCATGCCGGAGGAGCCAAGGACGTCACCGCCGACGGTGCCACCGTGGGGGAGGTCCTCACTGCGCTGGCCGCCGAATACCCCGGTCTCTCCGGTCAGGTCATCAACGGTGACGGCACCCTCCACAAATTCGTGAATGTCTACGTGAACGACGACGACGTCCGGTACCTGTCGGCACTGGACACGCCGGTCACCGACGCCGACGAGGTCTCGATCCTGCCGGCCGTCGCCGGGGGCGCCGCCGACGGCCCGGGTGTCCATCCGGCGTGACTGTCTACGGATCGGTACTCGATCTGATCGGCAACACGCCGCTGGTTGACATCACCGCGCTCAGCCCGAACCCCGATGCCCGCATCCTGATCAAGCTCGAGGGCCAGAACCCCGGGGGCTCGGTCAAGGACCGGATCGCCCTGTCCATGATCGAACAGGCGGAGAAGGACGACCGTCTCGCCCCCGGGCAGACCCTCATCGAGCCGACGTCGGGGAACACCGGCATCGGCATGGCGATGGTCTGCAAGCTGAAGGGATACCACCTCACCGTGGTGCTCCCGTCCAACGTCTCGCCCGAACGCCGCCAACTGCTGGAGGTCTGGGGAGCCGAGATCATCGAGTCCCCCGGGGCGGAGGGTTCCAACGGGGCGGTGAAGATGGCCCGGGGCCTGGCCGAGAGCCATCCCGAATGGGCCTTCCTCTACCAGTACGCCAATCCGGCCAACCCCCTGGCCCACTACCAGGGAACCGGGCCGGAGATCTGGCGGGACTGCCCGGAGATCACCCACTTCGTGGCCGGACTCGGTACCTCGGGCACCCTGCTCGGGTGCGGCCGGTATTTCAAGGAGCAGAACCCCGACGTGCAGATCTGGGCCATCGAGCCACCGGCCGGCGAGATGGTCGACGGGCTCCGCAACCTCGACGACGGGTACATCCCCCCGATCTTCGTGGACGGCGGGGGGGCCGAGCTGCTGGACGGGAAGCGGATCGTCCGGCCGAGGGAGTCGATCGTCTGGACCCGCCGGCTCACCGAGGTGGGCATCTTCGCCGGCATCTCCACCGGGGCAGCGGTGGCCGGGGCGGTCAAAACCGCCGGCTCCATCGAACGAGGGACCATCGTGGTGGTGTCGGCCGACGGTGGCTGGAAGTACCTCTCGACCGGGGCCTGGACCGACGACCTCGACGTCGTCGAGAAGCGGGCCCAGGACACCATCTACTTCTGACCGGCGGATCTCGCCGTCCCCGGGCGATTGCCTATCCTGATTCGATGAGCGATCCGATCGCGGGGCGACCATCGGCGCTCTCGGTGGTGGTGCTGGGCTGTGACGGGAGCTGGCCCGGCCCCGACGGGGCCGCCAGCGGCTATCTGGTCCGCTCGCCCACCACCAGCGTGTTGCTGGATGCGGGGCCGGGTACCTTCGCCAACTTCCAACGGCTCGGTGACCCCGCCTCCCTGGACGCCATCATCATCAGCCACCACCATCCGGACCACTGGACCGACCTCTACGGGTTGGCCGTGCACGCCGAGTTCATCTCCGGACGGACCGGCATCCCGGTGTTCGCGCCGGAGGGACTGGCCGGCCGCGCCCACCTCGAGGCCTCGACGGTTTTCGACTGGCACACCGTGGCCGACGGGCTTCCGTTCGGCGTGGGGGACATCACCGGCGGTTTCCACCGGACCGATCACGGGGTCGAGACCCTCGCCGTCCGACTGGACAGCGGAGGACGCTCGCTGGGCTACTCTGCCGATTCCGGGCCGGGTTGGGCGCTGACCGAACTGGGCACCGGTCTCGATCTCGTGCTGTGCGAGGCGACCTACACCACCGACCACGAAGGAACCGCCGGTCACATGAGCGGACGACAGGCTGGCGAGCAGGCCAAACGGGCCGAAGCCGGGCGGCTCGTCCTCACCCATCGCTGGCCGACCATCGAGGCGGCGGCGGTGGTGGCCGAAGCCGAGGCGATCTTCGGCCGCCCGGTCGAACAAGCCGCCATTGGAAAGGAATTCAGACTGTGAGCAATGCAACCGAGGGCAAGATGGCCGGTCTCCGGACCGACGGTCTCCGGGCCGACGGCCGCAAGACCGACGAGCTCCGGTCGGCCGAATTCCAACGGGACTTCACCGTCTTCGCCCCGGGCTCGGTGCTGGTGTCGATGGGCCGGACCCGGGTGTTGTGCACCGCGTCGATCGAGGACCGGGTGCCGCCCTGGATGCGGGGAACCGGCAAGGGGTGGGTCACGGCCGAGTACTCGTTGCTCCCGGGATCGACGGCGGAACGGGTGTCCCGGGAGGCGGCCAAGGGCAAGCAGTCGGGCCGCACCCAGGAGATCCAACGGCTCATCGGTCGATCGCTGCGATCGGTCTGCGACATGGTGGCGCTGGGGGAGATGCAGATCACCGTCGACTGCGACGTCCTCCAGGCCGACGGGGGCACCCGCACCGCCTCCATCTGCGGGGCCTACGTCGCCCTCCACGACGCCCTGACCCGGTTGATCCAGAAGGGCACCCTCCGGAACAACCCGCTGACCGAGGCGGTGGCGGCCATTTCGGTGGGGGTGGTGGACGGCGTCTGCATGCTTGACCTTCCCTACGAGGAGGACAGCCGGGCCGAGGTGGACATGAACGTGGTCATGACATCGTCGGGCCGATTCATCGAGGTGCAGGGCACCGCCGAGGGGATGCCGTTCACCAAGGGAGAGCTCGACGAGATGCTCAGCCTGGCCGAGCACGGGATCGCCCAGCTCCTCGATCTCCAGACCGAGGTGCTGTCGGTGCCCCCGGCTCCTCGATGAGCGCCCCGGCCCTTCGACTGGTATTGGCCAGCGCCAATCCCGACAAGGCGGTCGAGATCGCCGCGTTGCTCGAGCCGGTCCCCGGGCTCACCATCCTTCCGCGGCCGCCATCGGTTCCCGACGTCGACGAGACCGGTGAGACCCTCCTCGACAACGCCCGGCTGAAGGCGAGGGCCCTGGTCGAGGCGACCGGGGAGGCGGCGGTGGCCGATGACACCGGCCTCGAGGTGGAGGCGCTGGATGGCGCCCCCGGGGTGTACACCGCCCGCTTCGCCGGGGAACACGCCACTTACGCCGACAACGTGGCCAAGCTGTTGGCCGAGCTGGCCCGGGTGGGCGCCAGCCGGCCCGAAGACAGGGGTGCCACCTTCCACACTGTGGCGCTGGTGGCGTTTCCCGACGGCCGTGAGGTGTGGGCCAGCGGCAAGGTGTCGGGGGTCATCGCTCCCGAAGCGGCGGGGGAGCGCGGCTTCGGCTACGACCCGGTGTTTGTCCCGGCCGGCTGTGGGGGCCGGTCCTTTGCCCAGATGTCCCCGGGGGAAAAGCACGACGTCTCCCACCGTGGCCGGGCCTTCCGGGCCTTGGCCGCCAAACTGCTCGCCGGGGAGTCATCACCATGAGGCCGCCCGTCCAGGGTTAACGTCTCAGGGGCATCGATCAAGGAGCCAGTCATGAGCGACGCGTCTCAGGGACCAGGGTGGTGGCAGGCATCGGACGGGAAGTGGTACCCACCTGACCAGGTACCGGGCACCGGCGCCCCGCAACCCACTCCCGAGCCGACCGAATCGGTTCCCGGACCCGGCGCTCCCGGAGCGCCTGCCTCGTACCCGGATCCCGGCTACCCACCGGCCGGTCCGGCTCCGGCACCGTCCTACGGGCCGCCTCCCAGCGGCGGCTACGGCTACCCACCCAGTGGTCAGGCTTACGGCTATTCGGGGACGCCGAAGAACAACGGCTTGGCCATCGCCGCCATGGTGTGCTCGTTCTTCTTTTGGATCTACGGGCTCGGCGCCATCCTGGGCATCGTCTTCGGCTTCATCGCCCGTTCCCAGATCCGACGGTCGAACGGCACCCAGCGGGGCGAGGGCATGGCGCTGGCCGGCATCATCATCGGTTTTGCCGGCATCGTCATCGGGATCGTTCTCGTCATCGTCATCGTGGCGGTGGTGCACCACTGCAACCAGACCGGCAATATCGGCAACAACTGCACCTTCAACACCAACAACTAGAGGACACGCCGCCTACCGCCCCATCCGACAGGCATCCGGGCCCCGCGGCCGGCCTCAGCGGTCAGCCGTCGGTATCCCGCGAGGGGGAACCGCTGGCCACCTCGGCAAGGGTCTCGCCCTGATCATCCCCGTAGTCCTCGAGAAAACTGCTGGTCGGAGCCTCGGAGTAGCTCGATGTCTCGTAGTAGTCGGGTGGGGGCGGCGGGATGTCGCTCGGCCGGGTGAAGGGTGAGGAGGTCGTCACGAAGGGCGACGGCTGTGGCCCGCTCGAGGTCCCCGGGGTCGACGGGTCGTGGTGCTCCTCTTCGGCCGGCCCCTCGTCCAGGGTGATCAGGCTGGCCTCGTGGAGATCCCGGAGGATGCGCAGCCCGACCATCTGCTCGTCGCCGAAGGCATCCAGCACCCGTTTCACCGAGTGTCCGGCGTTCCCGATCGAGGTGACCATCCGCCACTGATCGCCGTTGAGCTGGACATCACCGCTCGGCGGTTCGGGG
Organism: Acidimicrobiales bacterium; assembly: GCA_036264255.1. Taxonomy (GTDB): domain Bacteria; phylum Actinomycetota; class Acidimicrobiia; order Acidimicrobiales; family RAAP-2; genus DASZIT01. The sequence continues at coordinate 8,070 of DATARI010000058.1, forward strand.
GACAGCCCGATCGTCGATTCCAGCGGGACCAGCGCCAGGAGCTCCCGCCATTCCTTCACCTGGGGGCGGACCTCTTCGAGGATGGTCCGGACCGGGACCCGCGGCTGGCCACTGGAGGAGGCCAGGCCGGAGGTGAAGTAGAACCAGCCTTCGGGCACACAGGCCAGCTCGAACACCGCCCGACCGATGGTGGGTGCCGAGCCGACATGGGCATTCGACAGCTCCCCCTCCTCGAGCCACACCCGACCGTCCACCTCGGATCCCACCACCTGGAGCTCGCCCGTCTGGGTGGTGTCGGCCAGGAGGCTCAGGACGTCGTCGAGGGTGAAGACCCCCAGCGAGCCGACTAACGAGGCGGCCGACACATTTCCGAGTGACTGCATCTGGCTCATGGTGGATCCCTTCGGTCGAGTCCGGACAAGGGCGAGGATAGACCGGAAACGGGGGTGGTTTCTCCCCCCGACTAGTCTCTGCCCATGGCGCCGCGTCGGTGGAAATTTGCCGTCGACGGAGCCCGCCGGGTCATGGTCCGGGGGGCGGTCGCCAACGGCGGCCTCCGGCGAATGATGGGTACCGCCGGCAGGGAATTGATCCGGGCGGCGGACACCGGCCAGGCGCTGGCCGAGGCCCGGGCGGCCGGCGTCGACGGTACCTACGGCGGGAGCTATTTCGGGGAGGGCCGGGATACCTCCGGGGATCGGGAGGGCCGATCGGGCTACGCCCGGTACGACCGGGTGGCCTCCAATGCCGATATCGCCGGCTGGCTGCTGTGGCGGAATTTCCGGGTCGGGCGCTCCCTCGACGTGGGCTGTGCCACCGGCTACCTGGTCGAGGTGCTCCGGGAGCTGGGGGTGGACGCCGAGGGGTGCGACCTCAGCCCGTTTGCCATCGAACACGCCACCCCGGGGGCCAAGGGACATGTCCGGGTGGGTAATCTCTTCGCCGGCCTCCCGTGGGCCGACGGGGCCTTCGAGCTGGTCACCGCCCTCGAGATCCTGGAGCACCTGCCACCGGACCGGGTGCCGGCGGCGTTGGCCGAGCTCCGGCGGGTGTGCGGGGGCTATCTCTACGCCACCATTCCCTCCTTCGGGCCCAACCCGTCGGGGCCCGACGGTCACTTCGAGGGCAAGGTCCGTCCCGAGCGCTTGGCCCACTACCGCCAGCTCCCTCCTGACTACCCGGGCCCGGTTCCGGAAGCCGATCTGGCCGTCGACGCCGACGGGGAGTTGGTGGAAGGCCATCTGACCATCGCCTCGTTCGGCTGGTGGACCGAGCGGTTCGCCGAAGCCGGGTTCACCCGCTGTGTCGAGGCGGAGCGCCGCCTCTACCAGGACATCGCCCCCGCCGACCTGGCCCCCTACTGGAACCTCTACGTCTTCCGGATCGACGGTGCGTCACCGGGGGCGCTCGAGCCTCGCCAACCGGAGCTCACCCTCGCCGAGCTCGGCCTCCGCCATCCGCTGATCGGAGACTGACCTAGTTCCTCGCCGGGCCCAGCGGTGGGTCAGGCGACGGTGACCAGGGTGCCGATGGGCGTGAGCGGGTAGATCACCGCCGCATTGGCGTAGGGCATCTCCACGCAGCCCAGGCTCTGGGGGGTTCCGTAGCTGGACCGTATGAAGCCGTGGAGGGCGTCGCCTCCGTTGAAGTAGCTGACCCAGGGGATGTCGGGATCGTTGTACTTGGACCCGTCGAGGTTGGTGCCCGACATCGTGGTGGACGTGTAGCGGAGATACACCGGGAAGGTTCCCGACGCCGTTTCGGCTCCGGGGACACCGGTGTTGGCCGGGCTGGAGTAGACGGCGGCGCCATTGCTGTACACGGTGGTGGTCTCGGGGATCTTCAGCGACACGTAGACGTAGTTGTAGGGCGCAGTGTTGACGGTGCCGGCGGCGACATCGGAGAGGAGTGCCCCCCACACCGCCGGGCCGGCCACGCCGTCGGTCTTCATGTTCTCCTTGTTCTGGAAGTTCATCACCGCGCCGGTGGTGATGGTGTTGGCCGACCCCTCGGTCCACAGCGCGGTGAGAGTGGCCGGCTCATTGGCCTTCCAGGCGAACACTCCTTCTTGGGCCTGAGCCGCCTCCTGGGGGGCGACCAGCGGTCGAGCGGGGGTGAAGCTCAGGGGCAGGTAGCCGAGGGTGGCCAGCAGCTGCTGGAGGCGGAGCATGCCGCCATCGGCCACGGTGAAGTGCACCGCAGTGTCAGCCCCCAGCGTCTTTCCCGAGGAACTGGTGATGGTGCCGGGGATGTTGACGGTCTCCGTGGAAGTGGGGACGAAGGGGGCGGTCGCCACGAACACGAAGGTGGTCGGGGTCAGCATCTGCCAGGACCCGGCCACTGCCGGGGTGAGTGTGGGTTGGGGGGGGGACGGGCTGAGCGGGGTGGAGAACTGCAACGTAATCGAGGCATCGCTGGGGATACCGGTGGCGTTGTCGGTGGGGCTGGTGGCGACCAGGGTCAGCGGCTGGTTGACATCGACCGCCGGCGTTCCCTTGGCCACTGAGGTGGGGGAGGCGGCAGCCTTGCTCGGGCTTCCCTTGGTGACGACGGCGGCCACTCCGACTCCCACCACCAGGAGCGCCACCACCACCACAACCACCACCAATGGCCGGGTCGCCCGACCGCGCCCCGACCCGGTGCCGCCGGGTCGATTCGATTTTGGTTGACTCGCTGTCATAGCTCTCCCCGCGTGCGCAGGGAGCATAGCAGTCATCCCCCGTGACCAGGCAGTTATTCGATCCGGCCCAGGTCGTTCTCAGCTAGGGGATTGAGCGATCCGCTCGCGCACCAACTGCTCGACCGCGGCGATCGAATCGGGGTCGGTGAGCTTCCCGCCGTCGGCCCCGCGCACATAGAAGGCGTCAACCACCGCCGGGCCGAAGGTGGACACCTTGGCGGAGATGACGTCGAGCTGACAGTCGCCCAGGGCCTGGGTGATCCGGTGGAGCTGGCCTTCCATGTCCTCGGCCCGGACCTCGACCACCGTGGCCACGTCGGAGGCGTCGTTGTCGACGTCGATGACCGTTTCCACCAGCTGGGGGGCGGTAGCCCCGAGCCCGTTCCGGTACGTGCGGCTGCGTTCGGCCAGACGTTCGTCGAGAGACAGGGTGCCGGCCATCACCGCGGCGATGTCCTCCGAGAGCCGGGCGGCCGAAGGCCACCGGCCCCGGGAGGGCTCGACCGTGAACAGTTCGACGGCGATCCCGTCCTCCCCGGCGACGTTGGCGTCCCTCACGTTCAAGCCGTGCAGGGCCAGCACCCCGGTGACCTCGGCCAGCAACCGGGGCCGGTCGGGTGCGATGACGGTGACGTTGGGTGCCTCAATGGAGAGGGCAGGGGCGCGATGGGTGCGTACCGAGTCCATCACAGTCCGCAGGTCGTCGGTGACCCAGGGGGTGGGCGGGGTGACGCCCTCGCCGGCCAGCAGCTTCGCCGTACGTTCGACCAGCTCGGCCAACAGACCGGCCTTCCAACTCCCCCAGGCGGAGGGCCCGGTGGCCAGGCTGTCCGCCTCGACCATGGCGGCCAGGAGGTCGAGGGTGGCCCGGTCGCCGACCTCCTCGGCCACCCGCTGGGCGGTGGCTGGGTCATCGAGGTCGCGACGGGTGGCCATGTCGGGCAGCAGCAGATGCAACCGCACCAGGGTGACCAGGACGTCGACGTCCTGGGGGGGAAAACCCAGGCGGGCCCCGATGTCGGCGGCCAGCTTCACCCCGACTTCGGTGTGGTCCCCGGGGAATCCCTTGCCGATGTCGTGGAGGAGGGTGCCGACCAGCAACAGGTCCACCCTCTCCACCCGGTCGGCGAGGGCGGCGGCGTTGGCGGTCGCCTCCAGGAGGTGCCGGTCGACGGTGAAGCGGTGGTAGGGATTGCGCTGTGGCTTGTTGCGTACGGTCCGCCACTCGGGGAGGTAGCGGGCGAGTAGCTCGCGTTGGTCGAGGGCCTCGAGGGCGGCGATGGCCGGACGCCCGACGGCCAGGACCCGGACCAGGTCGGCCCGTAACGAGTCCGGCCACGGAGTGGGGGGCGGCGGAGCCTTTCGTCCGAGCAGATTGAGTGCATTCCGGGAGATGGGCAGGTTCCGCTCGGCCGCCACCGCCGCCAGCCGGAGCGCCACCGACGGGTCGTGGACGACGTCGGCCGAGCCGTTCAGCACCACCTCGCCATCGACGATCCCGATGTCGGGATCGGAGGCCACCACCGGCTCGTCGGGGGGTGAATCTTCGAGGGTGCTCCCATGACGACGCGATCGCTTTTTCCCTCCGTCGAGGGACCGGGTCCAGGCGTTTCGCCGGCGCCAGGCGTCGTCCGCCTCCCAGGCCACCGTGCGTCCCGCGGTGGCGACCGCCAGCACCAGGGCGTCGGTGTCGGGTTCGCCGAGCGATCTCGCCACCTGATCCTGCTCTTGGAGGAGGAGCTTGTTGAGCTCCCGGCCCGACTGCCGGTGGAGCTCCACCCGCACCTGGATCAGGACGGAGTGGGCATGGCCGATGGTTGCGGTGTCCACGTAGTCGGCCAGCACCGGCACCGCCCGCATCAACGCGTCCAGGGCGCTGATGTCCCGGAGACCACCGTGGGACTCCTTCAGGTCGGGCTCGAGCAGGAAGCCGACATCGCCGTAGGCCTCGTGACGCTCGGCCACTCGCTCGGCCAGGACACCCAGCCAGGGGGGCTTCTGCTTGGTCCACCGTTCCTGCGCCCGGGTCACCATGTGTTCGGCCATTTTGGCGTCACCGCACACCAGCCGGGCGTCGAGCAGCCCGAGGGCGACCGGGAGATCCTCGGCGGCGACGTCCAGTACCTCGTTGGGGCGCCGCACGCTGTGGTCGAGGGAGATGCCCTCATCCCACACCGGGTACCAGATCCGGTCGGCGGTGGCGGAGATGTCCCGGTGACCACGGTGGAGCAGGACCACGTCGAGGTCGCTGTAAGGGCAGAGCTCCCGACGGCCGTAGCCACCCACCGCCACCAGGGCGATCCCCCGATGATCCCCACCGGTGGCCGCCTCGAACAGTTCGGTCAGCCACTCGTCGGCGGCGTCGGCATAGGCGTGGCAGAAGTCGTCACCGTGGAGGTCTGCTCGGTCAATGAGCGCCTGTCGTCGAGCACGCAGGGACACTGGCGGACCGTACCATCATCACGACTGGGCGCCTCCCCGCACCGGCTCGCCGACCCCGCCACCCACCCCGTCGGTCAGCGGATTAGCGTTGCGGCATGGCGCAGCAACAAGAGAGCTCGGGACTCAAGCTATTTGACGCCGTTCTGTTGGTGGGGGCCGGAGCGATCGCGATCATCGTGGTTATTTTCGTACTCACTTCGGTGCTCAGCATCGTCTGGTTCCTGATCAAGGCCGCCATCGTGATCGCGGTCATCGCCGCCCTGGGGATGTTCCTGCTCCGTCGCCGACGCTGAGCCGATCCACCCAGCCAGTCCGAGGTCAGAGCAGACGGCGCTCGGTGGCCCAACGGGTCAGCTGGTAGCGGCTGGACAGCTGCAGTTTCCGGAGCACCGCGGAGACATGGCTCTCGACCGTCTTGGTCGAGATCGTTAGCTCCCGGGCGATTTCCTTGTAGGCGTAGCCGCGGGCGATCAGGCGGAGGGTCTCCCGTTCCCGAGGGGTGAGCTGGTCGAACTCCGGATCGAAATGGGGTTGGGGACTCGGGTCGGGCTCGTCATTGCCGGCGAAGGCGTCGAGGACGAACCCCGCCAACTTCGGCGAGAACACCGCGTCCCCCTCGGCGACCCGGTGGACGGCGTCGACCAGCTCGGGACCGGAGATCGTCTTGGTTACGTAGCCGCGGGCGCCGGCCCGGATGATGGCGATGACGTCCTCGGCGGCGTCGGACACCGACAGGGCCAGGAACCGGATGTCGGAATGGGTCTCGGACACCGCGGCGATGACCGCGTGACCCCCTCCGCCCGGAAGGTGGACATCGAGCAGGACCACCTCGGGCGATCGCTCCCGGATCATCTCCACCGCTGCCTCGACCTCGTCGGCCTCGCCGACCACTTCCACGGTGTCGCCCAGCTCCGCCCGCACCCCGGAGCGAACCAGCTGATGGTCGTCGACCAAGAAGACCCGGGGGCGACGCTTCCCGTTGACCGGCGCTCCTTCGGTTTCTCCGCTCACGGTTGGCGAGCCATGACCAGCTCGACTTCGGTGCCCTTCCCGGGGGCACTGCGGATGACCGCCGTCCCGCCGTGGCGGGTCATCCGTTCCCGGATCGAGTCGGTGATCCCCCGACGATCGTCGGGGACGGCGTCGGGGTCGAAACCACAACCCCGGTCGTGGACGAACAACGAGACCGAGCTCGGTTCGACTTCGACGAACAGCGAGATGGTGGCGGCTCCGGACCACTTGGCTGCGTTGACGGCGGCTTCCCGGCCGGCCGCCAGCAACGACTGCAGGTCGTCGGTGAGGGGGCAGTCGCCGACCACCACCGCGTCGACATCGACGCCATGGTCGTCCTCCACCTCCTGCTCGATGATGGCAGTGGCCACCGCCACCGTGGTGGCGCCCTCGTCGAACGACCCCGGAGGCCGGTCCTCGAACAGCCAGGACCGAAGCTCGCGTTCCTGGGCGCGGGCCAACCGGCTGACCTCGCGGGGGTCTCCCGCCGCCTTCTGGATGAGGGCCAGGGTCTGCAACACGGAATCGTGGACATGGGCGGCCATGTCCGCCCGCTCCTGTGACCGCACCCGCTCCCGGCGCTCCTCGGTGAGGCTGCGGACGGTGCGGAGCCAGGTGGGACCGAAGACAATGGCGAAGCCGACGATCACCGCCAACACCCCGAGGAAGCCGCGGGTGGCCACCCAGGTGGACCGGGTGGTGACCAGCCCGCCGAGCCCTCCCAGCCCGATGGCCACCAGGCCGACGCCCAGGGCGATCCGGATGACGGACGCCCGCCGCGAACCCGAGGTGAGCTCGGCCGCCAATGGGACCTGTCCGAAGACGTGACGGAGCTCGGCGCGCTCGTCGGCGCTCGAGCCCCTCCACACGAACAAGAGCCCTGCGGCGCTGATGGCCACCGGCCAGGCGAGATTCGACGCCCCCGGGAGTCCGGAAGCGGCCACCAGCACGATGACGGCGATAACCAGCGTCCCGACCACCATGGCCAGTCGCATCTCGCCGGGATCCGAGGTGATCCGCTTGGCGATCGATCGGTCCTCCCCCTGACGGGTCATCATCAACCAGGCGGCGATGTAGACCAGCAGACCGGTGCCGGCCCCCAGCACCAGGAGGACGGCGATCACCCGGACCACCGTCGGATCGATGCCGAGTCGCTCGCCGATCCCCCCACAGACCCCGGCGAGGTACTGGTTGTCCCGGGTTCGGCGGAGGGGGCCGCTCCCGCGCCCCCGGTAGCGTCGGCGGGGGATCGTTCGGCTCGCGCCGGGGTCAGGGGGTGGCGGGAGCCAGGGGAGCGGGTGTGGCGGGGTGCCTTCGGCGATCCCTGTATCTTTCCACGACCGGTTCTCGCCGACCATCAGGGAAAACCCTGAGGCGGAGGTGGGCGGCCCGGTCCGGGTTCGGGGTATGTCCCGATGGTGGAGACCGCCTTGGCGGCTCACCATGACGGCATGGAAACAACCAATGAACAACCGTGGGCGGCGCCGGGCAACGAGCGGCCCCGTCGTTTGAGCCGTCAGGCCAGTGGTCGGATGCTCGGGGGTGTGGCCGGCGGTACGGCCGCCTATCTGGGGGTGGATCCGGTGATCGTCCGGATCGGGTTTGTCGCCCTGACCCTGTTCGGCGGCCTGGGCGTTGTCCTCTACGCCATCGGGTGGCTGCTGATCCCCGAGGACGGCTCGGACGAATCGCTGGCC
>DATARI010000127.1:0-1699 GCA_036264255.1 Acidimicrobiales bacterium
CCCGGCCACCAGCTTGCTGATGGCTTCGGGCTGGTCTCCGGAGGGGCAAAAGGGGGAAACGACCTCAAAATCGGGCATTAGGTCGATGGTACAGGTGGGGTGTGACACCCGACGCGGGCCCGGAGCCTGTCCACCCGAATCACCCCGTTCACCTGCCTCCTCGCCGCCGCCGGTCTTCAGCCCGGGGGCCGGTCCCGGAGCTTCACCAGTTCGTCCCAGACCCGGTCCACCTCGGCGTCCAGCTGCCGTTCGTCCCCGGAGTTGTCCACCACCAGGTCGGCACCCTCCAGCCGGGTGGGGCGGTCGATCTGGGCGGCGATCCGGGCCTCGGCGTCGGCTTTGGGCATCCCCCGGAGGTGGATCAGCCGGTCGAGGGCCACCTCCACCGGGGTGTCGACCACCACCACCGCCGCGAGGCTGAGCATCTCCCGGTGGATGGGCCGCAGGAGGGGGATGTCGAGGACCACGATGTGATCGGTGTCGGCGTGCTCGTCCTTTTTCTGGATCATGGCCACCCCGATGGCCGGATGGGTGATGGCATTGAGGTCGGCCAACGCCTCCGGGTCGCCGAAGACGATGGCGGCGACCGCCGGGCGATCGATGTTCCCGTCCGCATCCAGGATGCCGGGGCCGAACCGGTCGACCATCGGCTGGTAGGCGGGACCCCCGGGGACGACCACCTCCCGGGCGATGCGGTCGGCATCGACCAGCACCGCCCCCTTGGCCACCAGCAGGTCGGCCACCTTCGACTTCCCCGCCCCGATGCCTCCGGTCAGCCCGATGGCCAGCACGCCCGCCGCCCCGCTCAGCCGGCCCGGCGGGGACGGGACCCGGTGGCGAAGAGGACCATGGTGGTGGCGTCCAGCTCATCGGTCACCGAGAAGTCGTCGGCGGTGATGCCGGTCATCCCCCCCGAGTCCCCCCGGGCCATCAGTTTGTAGGCCAGCGGGAGCATCCGGGTGTAGGCGGCGATGTACCACGACCGGGGGATCCGGTGCCGCAGCTTCAGCACGTCGAGCCGGAGCACCTTGTTGGCCTTCACCCGGCGGGCGGTGAAGTCGGCCTTCACCGCCGGAACGGGGTCGAGGCCCTGGACGGTGACCTGGTGGAAGTGCCGCTCGAGGACGGCGCGGAGCTCGGCCGGCTCGAACAGGTGGATGTGGAAGGGGTTCTCGAAGTCGGCCGGGGCGTTGGGGGTGAGGAAGAAGGCGGTTCCATCGTCGGCCAGGACCCGGGCCAGTTCCCGGACGTGACGCTCCGGGTCGTGGAAATGCTCGATGAGGTGGGAGGAACAGGCCCATCGGAAGCTTCCCCCGGCCAGGCCGAGCGAGAGGGCGTTCATCTGCCCGACCGACAGCCCCTCCCCCGCCCATCGGGAGCGGGCGAAGGCGACCGCGTCGGCGTTGTAGTCGATCCCCACCACCGACCGGTCGGCCGCCAGGAAACGGGCGGACTCGAACCACTGCCAGCAGCCGACGTCGAGGACCGGGCCGGTCCCCAGCCGCTCGATCACCGTCCGGTAGCCGGCGGCGTGCAGCGCCAGCAGCGAGTCCGGGGTCACCCCCTCCATGGGCCGCTCCCCGGTCAGGCGCCGGGCGGGGGCGGCCGCCACCCCGGTGGCACTGCCACTCTGCTGACCCCGGGTTCCGTCGGTCATCCTGGTGTCACTCGCTCCCTGGTGGTTTCCCAGGTCAGCCGA
>DATARI010000140.1:0-12510 GCA_036264255.1 Acidimicrobiales bacterium
CTCGCCGGCCGCTGAGTAGCATGCCTGGCTGATGTCCACCTCCGTGAAAGCCGTCCGCGGCGCCACCACCGTCGACGCCGACACCGTCGAAGCCATCACCGACCGGGTGGTGGCGCTGTTGCGCGAGATCCTGGAGCGCAACGGGCTGGGGGAGGAAGACATCATCTCCATCCTGTTCACCGCCACCGAGGACATCGTCTCGACCTTCCCGGCCACCGCCGCCCGGTCGATGGGGCTCGGGGCGGTCCCGCTCATCTGCGCCCGCGAGCTGGCGGTGGTCGGCTCGGTTCCCATGTGCATCCGGGTGATGCTCCACGTGGAGAGCGATCGGCCCCGTAGCGAGATCCACCATGTCTATCTCGAAGGCGCCAGGGGACTCCGTGACGACCTCCCCGACTGAGGTCGATCCCACCCCATCCCCTCTCAGTGCCGGCTCCGGGAACGGCCACCCGCAACAGCCGGGCCGGGCGATGATCTTCGGCACCGGGCTCATCGGTGGTTCGGTGGGCATGGCCCTGCGGGAGTTGGGCTGGTACGTGAGCGGGGTGGACGCCGCCCCCGGGGTGGCGGCCCGGGCGGTCGCCCTCGGCGCGCTGTCGGCCGAAGGGGAGGACACCGAAGCCGAACTGGTGGTGGTGGCCACCCCGGTCCAGGCCGCCGCCGCCATCATCACCGAGTTCCTGGGTCGCCCCGGCCGGCGGCCGGACGTCATCGTCACCGACGTCGGCAGCGTGAAGGGCCCCCTGGTGGCGGCCGTCGACCATCCCTCCTTCGTCGGGGGGCACCCGATGGCCGGTTCCGAGCAGGTGGGGGTGGAGGGCGCCTCCGCCGACCTGTTCGTGGGGGCCACCTGGGTGCTCACCCCTACCGCCCTCACCGATCCCGCCGCGTACACCCGGATCCGCAGCCTGCTGGCCGATATGGGAGCGGTGGTGGTCGACCTCGCCCCCGCCCAGCACGACGCGCTGGTGGCGGTGGTCTCCCACGTCCCCCATCTGGCCGCCGCCACCCTCATGGATCTGGCCGCCAACCTCGGGGAGGAACACGCCGCCCTCCTCCAGCTGGCCGCCGGCGGGTTCCGGGACATGACCCGGATCGCCGCCGGGCAACCGAACATCTGGCCCGACATCTGCGATGACAACGCCGACGCCATCGTGGCCACCCTCGACCTGCTGGTCGAGGCGTTGCAGGACATGCGCCGCCGGGTGGCGACCCGCGACCGCGACTCGTTGCTCGACATCCTCGGCCGGGCGGCACTGGCCCGCCGGGCCCTGTCGGAGCGGACGCCCCAGGCCGAGGACCTGGTCGAGGTGCGGGTCCCGGTGCCCGACCGCCCGAAGGTGCTGGCCGAGATCACCACCCTGGCCGCCGAACTGGGGGTGAACATCTTCGACCTGGAGATCGCCCACTCGGTGGAGGGGGACCGGGGGGTCATGCTCCTGGTCGTCGCCGAGGACGCCACCGACCGGCTCCAGGCCGCCCTCACCGAACGCGGCTACCGCTCGACCAGCGCACCGGTGGGTCCGGGCCGGTGACCGACGAGTCGGCCTCCGAGACGTTCCGGGTCCCCGGCGGGCGCGCCCTGGTCGGCTCGGTCCGGGCTCCCGGGGACAAGTCGATCTCCCACCGTGCCCTCCTGTTGACGGCGTTGGCCGACGGTGCCTCCACCATCACCGGCCTCTCCGACGGCGACGACGTCCGCCGAACCCTGGAGGGGGTGCGCGCCCTCGGGGCCGAGGTGGAGGAGTCGACGGCCTCCGTGACGGTCCGGGGCGGCCGCTCCCGCCTGCACACCCCGGCGGGTCCCCTCGATCTCGGGAATTCCGGAACCGGGATGCGGTTGCTGCTGGGCCTGCTGGCCGGGCTCCCGGTCACCGCCCAGCTCACCGGCGACCACTCCCTCCAGAGCCGCCCGATGGACCGGGTGGCCCAGCCGCTCGGCCTGATGGGGGCGGAGGTGATCGGCCAGGGGGCCAGGTGCCTCCCGCCGGTGACCATCACCGGCGGGAGGCTCCGCGGCATCGAGTACACCCCGCCGATGGCCAGCGCCCAGGTGAAGTCGGCATTGCTGCTGGCCGGGCTGGCCGCCGACGGCGACACCGTGGTCCACGAGCCGGTTCCCACCCGCACCCACACCGAAGAGCTGCTGGCCCAGATGGGGGCCGACATCACGGTGACCCCGTCCGGGTCGGGGAGGACGATCACCGTCCGCTGGAGCGACCTCAACCCGACCGCGGTGCTGGTGCCGGGCGACCCCTCCCAGGCGGCCTTCTGGGTGGTCGGCGGGCTGGTCGTCCCCCGCAGCGTGGTGAGCGTGGAGGGCACCTACCTCGGCGCCGAGCGCACCGGGTTCATCCAGGTGCTCCAGCGGATGGGGGGACAGGTGACCGTCGACGCCCAGGGCTACGAGCACGGTTCGGTCACCAGCCGGACCTCGGCGCTGACCGGCACCCTGATCCACGCCGAAGAGATCCCCTCCCTCGACGAAGTGCCGATCCTGGCGGTGGCTGCCGCCCTCGCCTCGGGGGAGACCCGGTTCCGGGACGTCGGCGAGCTCCGGGTGAAGGAATCCGATCGGCTCACCGGCACCGTCGATCTGGTGACCGCCTTCGGGGGCTCCGCCCGGGCCGAAGGGGACGACCTGGTGATCGACGGAGGCCACCCGCTCCGGCCCGCCACCGTCGATGCCCGGGGTGACCACCGGATGGCGATGGCCGCCGCCATCGCCGGAGCCGCCTGCCCGTCGGCCACCGAGGTGACCACCATCTCGGGATGGGAGACGGTCCAGTCGAGCTACCCCCGGTTCGCCGAGCACCTGGAGACCCTGTCGGTGGCGGTATGACCGGCGCCGACACCACCCCTCCCGACCCCCAGCGAGCGGTGATCGCCATCGACGGTCCCGCCGGGGCCGGCAAGTCGACCCTGTCCAAGGCCCTGGCCCGGGCCCTCGGCATCGACCGTCTCGACACCGGCGCCATGTACCGGGCGGTGGCCTGGGGCGCCCTCTCCCGGGGCATCGACCCCGCCGACCACCCGGCGGTGGCCGATCTCGCCCGGGAAATGTCGATCTCGGTGGCCGACCGGGTGACCGCCGACGGGTCCGACATCACCGAGGCGATCCGGGCCCCCGACGTCAACCGGGCGGTGTCAGTGGTGGCGGCCAACCCCGAGGTCCGGGCCACCATGGTCGCCCGCCAGCGCCAGTGGGCCACCGACCACGGCGGGGGAGTGGTGGAAGGACGCGACATCGGCTCGGTGGTGTTCCCCGAGGCCGATCTCAAGATCTACCTGACCGCCAGCGGCGAGGAGCGGGCCCGCCGCCGGAGCGAGGAGGGGTCCGACGGGATGGCCCGCCGCGACCACCTCGACTCCACCCGGGCCGCCTCCCCCCTCGGGATCGCCGAGGGGGCGAGGGTGATCGACACCACCGGCCGCCCGATCACCGCAGTGGTAGAAGAGGTGCTGGGATGGCTGCGATGAGCGAGACGACCGATGCGAGTGGTGCCCCGGTCCCGGGGGTGGGGGACACCGAGGTGGATACCACCCTCACCCCGATCTACAACTTCCTCCGGGTGCTGGCCCGGGGGCTGAACCGCCTGATGTTCCGGACCACGGTGGAGGGGTTGGAGCTGGTGCCCACCGAGGGGCCGATGATCATCGCCCCGGTCCACCGGTCGGGCATCGACTTCTTCGTGGCCTCGGCGGTCACCGACCGGAAGCTGCACTACATGGCCAAGGACAGCCTCTGGAAGCGGCCGCGGTTCGGGCGGTTCCTCCAGACCATCGGGGCGTTCCCGGTCCACCGGGATGCCGCCGACCGGGAGGCACTCCGCCGGGCCCAACGGGTCCTCGACGCCGGCGAGGTGCTGGTGCTGTTCCCCGAGGGGGAGCGGAGGTCGGGACCGGTGGTGAAGGACCTCCACCAGGGGGTGGCGTTCCTGTCCGCCCGGACCGGCGCACCGGTGGTCCCGGTGGGGATCGGCGGGTCGACGTCGGTGATGCCGAAAGGCGCCAAGTTCCCCCGCCCCCGGCACATCCATCTGGTGGTGGGCCCACCCATCGCCGCCCCGGCCCGGACCCAGGCCGGCCGGGTGCCGCGAAGCCAGCTGACCGCCATGACCGACGAGCTCACCGACACCCTCCAGCAGCTCTACGACCGGTCGGTGGCCTCCACCGGCCGGTACTAGTCAGACGGCCGGCACCCCGACGAAGGCCTCCAGCACGTCGGCGGCCCCGGTGGACCGGTCGCCGGACAGCACGGTGGCTCCGCTGTCCGCCACCGGGTCGACGACGACCGGCGCCGCCGACAGCAGTGACACCGCCGTCTCCAGGGCCCGGAGGATCTCCCGGAGCTCGGGGGGGGGCGGGAAGTATTCCTCCTCCAAGGTGATGGGGGCGGACTCGACCCCGTGGATCGGGGCCAGCCGGGCCACCACCGCTTGGACCAGAGCCTCGGGGGCGGACGCCCCGGCGGTCACCCCCACCGTGCCGCTCAGATCGTCGGGCAGCTCGGAGGCGTCGTTGATGCGCACCACCCGAGGGCAGCCGTAGGCCCGCGCCACCTTCTCCAGCGCCACCGTGTTGGAGGAGTTGAGCGATCCGATCACCACCACCGCGTCGGCCCGACCGACCACCGCCTTGAGGGCGGCCTGGCGGTTGGTGGTGGCGAAACAGAGATCGCTGCGGTTGGGCATCCAGAGGTCGGGGAACCGCTCCCGCGCCCGGTCGACGATCCCGGCCCATTCGTCGTGGCTCAGGGTGGTCTGGGCCAGCAGCGCCACCGGGGCGTCCTCGCCGGGCTTGGGCTCGGGCAGGGCGTCGACGTCCGCTTCCCGCTCCAGGAGGCGCACCGCCTCGGGGGCGACCGCCATGGTGCCCATCGCCTCTTCGTGACCGTGGTGGCCGACGTAGAGCACGGTGTAGCCCTTGCGGGCCCGAACCTTCAGCTCGTGGTGGACCTTGGTGACCAGCGGGCAGACGGCGTCGACCACCACCCGGCCGCGGTCGCGGGCGGCGTCCACCACATCGGGGGCGGACCCGTGGGCGGAGAGCATCAGGGGGGCGCCGGCCGGGACCTCGGTGACGTCGTCGACGAAAATGACCCCCTGGGCCCGGAACTGGTCGACGACGTGTCGGTTATGGACGATCTCGTGGTAGCAGTAGACGGGCGGCTCAAAGACCCGGACCATCCAGGCCAACGCCTTGATCGCCTTCTCCACGCCGGCACAGAAGCCCCTCGGCTCGGCCAGCAATACCCGGTCCACGGCCACCCATCCAGGCTAGCGGCGCGACCGCGGTGCCAACGACCGGGGCCGACGCCGGAGACCGACGGGGGACCGGGTAGCCTGGTGGCATGTCGGTACCTCGCGGTACGACGGCGCCTACGGTCGTCGCCGTTACCGAACTGTCACCGGCGGATCTGTCCGGCCTCCGGCCCGGGGACGAGCTCCTCTTCCTCAACGGACGGTCCCCGCGCGACGTCATTGAGTACAGCCTGCTGGTCGACGAGCCCGAATTGGACCTCGTCGTCCGCCGTCGCGGGGTGACGGACCCCTTCGCTGTCTCGGTCAGCAAGGAGGCGGGGGAGCCGTTCGGGGTCGAGGTCTCCTCCGCGCTGTTCGACCGGGTCCGTACCTGCGACAACCATTGCGAGTTCTGTTTCATCCAGCAGCTCCCGAAGGGGATGCGCCGGAGCTTGTCGCTCAAGGACGACGACTATCGCCTGTCGTTCCTCTACGGCAATTTCACCACGCTCACCCGCTTCACCGAGATGGACCTGGAGCGGGTGCTGTCCGAGCACCTCAGCCCGCTGTTCGTCTCCATCCACGCCACCGATCCCGATGTGCGGTCACGGCTGCTGGGCAACCGGCGGGGCGCCACCAGCCTGCGCTGGCTGAGCGCGCTGCTCGACGGCGGCATCGAAGTCCACGGTCAGATCGTGGTGTGCCCCGATCGCAACGACGGGGAAATCCTCCACGACACCCTGGCCGGGGTGCTGGACCGGTACCCGACCCTGGCCACGGTGGCCTGCGTGCCCCTCGGGGTCAGCCGCTTCTCCAAAGAGCCCGGCATGCGCCCTCACACCCAGGCCGAGGCAGCCGAGGTCTGCGACGCCATCGACCTCTGGCAGCAGACGTTTCTCACCGCCATCGGTCGCCGCATGGTCTACGCCGCCGACGAGTACTACCTGATGGCGGATCGGCCGTTCCCGGCCAAGTCCACCTACGAGGGCTTCCCGCAACACGAGAACGGACTGGGCATGGCCCGGGCCTTCGAAGCCGCCTTCGAGGGCGACGAGCGGGCCGCCCTCGGAGTCCGACCCGGCTTCTTCGCCTGGGTGGACGGCGCCCCCGCCGCCGGCTACCGGGCACTGCGCTCCGATCCGTCGAACCCCGCCTCCGGCGGTGATGCGCCGATCGCCATCCTCACCGGCGAGTACGGCGCTCGGGTGCTGGCCCCGCTGGTCGACTCGTTGGGGCGCTCGGACATCCGCCTCCTGCCGGTCCAGAACGACTACTTCGGCGGCAACATCGGGGTCTCGGGTCTGATGACTGGCATCGACCTCAGCCGGGTGCTGGCCGACCAGCCGGTCGGGCACCGCTACCTGCTGCCCGACTCCTGCCTGTCGGAGGGACGGTTCCTCGACGACCTCTCGGTCACCGACCTGCCCCGGCCGGTGGAGGTGGTGGCCACCGACGGATTGTCGCTGCGCCGGGCGCTGGACCGGACCGGCGCCACCGAGTCGGTGTCGGCGTCGGCTGGCTCCTTCAACCCGGTCGGCCGACCGGAACGGGTGGCTGTGTCGATCGGAGCCTCACGATGACCGTGTCCGTACCCGAAGTCGCCGCCGAGACCGTCCGCAAGAAGCCACTGGTGGTGATCGCCGGACGCCCGAATGTCGGCAAGTCGACGCTGGTCAACCGCATCGTGGGCCGGCGGGCGGCGGTGGTCGAGGAACGTTCCGGGGTCACCCGGGACCGCAAGGAACTCGACGCCGAGTGGTGCGGTCATGCCTTCACCGTGGTGGACACCGGCGGCTGGCTGTCCACCGACGACCCTCTCGACGCCCAGGTGAGCGCCCAGGCGGAGCGGGCGGTGGCCGACGCCGACGTGGTGCTCCTGGTGGTGGACGTCACCGTCGGTCTCATCGACGAGGACATGGCCGTGGCCAGGTTCCTCAAGCGGTCGGGCCGCCCGGTGCGGGTGGTGGTCAACAAGGTCGACTCCTCCCAACGCGAATCCGATGCCTGGGAAGCGGTGTCGTTGGGACTGGGGGATCCCTGGCCGGTGAGCGCCCTCCATGGCCGGGGCACCGGTGACCTGCTGGACGACGTGGTCCGGTTGCTCCCCGACCTCGATGCGGTGGACGCCACCCCGGAGGGCGACGACAGCGGCAGCGAAGGCGGCCGGCAGGGGAGTGGCCCGATGATCCCGCGGGTGGCCTTGGTCGGTCGACCCAACGTCGGGAAGTCGACCCTGTTCAACCGGCTGGTGGGGGACGAACGCTCGATCACCCACGACGCGCCGGGGACCACCCGGGACGCGGTGGACACGGTGGTGGAGACGCCGGAGGGGACCGTCTGCTTCATCGACACCGCCGGGATGCGCCGCAAGTCACGGACCGAACGCGGCACCGAGTACTTCTCGGTCCTCCGCGCCCTCGAAGCGTTGGACCGGGCCGACATCGCCCTCCTGATCATCGACGCCACCCTGGGAGTCACCCACCAGGACCAGCGGCTGGCCGAGCGGGTGGCGGCCGCCGGATGCCCGACGGTCGTGGTGCTGAACAAGTGGGAGCTGATCCCCACCGAGGACCGGCCGGACATCCTCACCGACATCGGTGACCGGTTGGCCTTCCTGGGTGACGCCCCGGTGCTGAAGATCAGCGCCCTGTCGGGTCTCGGTGTGCACCACATCCTGCCGGCGGTGGCGTCGGCGGAGGAGGCCTATCACTCACGCATCCCGACCGGCGAGCTCAATCGGGCCATGAAGTCGATCCAGATGGCCCATCCTCCGGTGGGGGCGAAGATCCAGTACGCGGTGCAGGGCGCCAACGACCCGCCGACCTTCACCCTGTTCACCAACGGGCGGCTGCAGCCGACCTATCTGCGCTACGTGGAGCGGGGATTGCGTGAGCGCTTCGAGTTGGGGCCGACACCCATCAAGCTGCGGGTGCGGGCCAAAGGCCCCAACGGAGGTGGGGGGCGTCGGAGGTGAGCGGTGCCCTGGTGTGAGGAATGCGACCAGCGCCTCGAGGCTGATGAAGTCGCCGAAGACGGTACCTGCCCGACCTGTGGCTCCGAGACGGTCGAGCACCGCGGCACCCCGTGGTACTTCAAGTTCATGCTGGTGGCGTCGGTCATCTACCTCGGGTGGCGGGCCTTCCAGGGCGTGACCTGGGTCGTCCATCACGTCTGAGGCGGAGGCGCCGGGGGAGCGTGGGCGGCGACAGCATGTCGAGTCATCCCCTGGAAACTGATTGGGCCGAACCGGACGATGGAGAAGGATCGCCACATCGCCTTCCCGCCCGGGCCGAGGGCTAGCATCCTGGGCGCCAAACCCGGCAATGTGAAAGGCGGTCCAGGTGAGCGATGTCAGCCAGGGCGAGGGATGGTGGCAGGCCTCGGATTACAAGTGGTACCCGCCGGAGACCCATCCCCAGTACGTCGCCCCGACAGCATCGCCTGACCAACCCTCCGAGCCACCCGCTTCGGTCGAACCCGAGCAACCGGCCGGCAGCCTGGAGTTCGGCAGCTGGCCATCCCTCCCGCCCGATCTGGAGCCAACCGCGCCGCCGCCGGATCCTTTCGCCGCCTCCCAACCAGCGGTGCCGCCGCCCCCGGCGCCGGGTCAGGTAGCGCCACCCGTCCTGCCCCCCGCGGAGTATCCGCCCATCGACCCGGGCTACGCCGGGGCCGGTCCCCAGTTTCCCCCGGCGGGCCCTCCGCCCGGCTGGATCCCGAACCCGGTGCCGCCGGTCAACTCGACCAACGGCCTGGCCATCGCCTCCCTGGTGCTGGGCATCGTCTGGCTGGCCGGAATCGGCTCGATCCTCGCCGTCGTCTTCGGGTTCGTCGCCAGGAAGCAGATCCGGGCTCGACATCAGAACGGAAACGGCATGGCTCTTGCCGGTATCATCCTCGGCTGGATCGGGGTCGGCGTGCTCATCCTCGCCATCATCGGGGCGGCCACGTCGTCCAGTTCCAACAACCAGACGGTCAAGTTGACGGTGATCACCTATGGCCGGCCGTGTGCCAGCTCGCTGTTCAACGAGGGGACGACCAAGGTCGTGGCCAGCAACAGCGGCACTCAGTTGGCCACCGTGAACCTCAGCCACGGTGCGAACGGCTCGGCCAGCCTGAACAGTGGCACCCAGGTCTCGACGTGCACCTACAGCGCCACCATGGTGTTGAAGGACAATCTCAGCGGCTACACCTTCATGGTTGGCGGCAACCGGCCGCTGACGTTCTCCCGTTCCGAGATGGAAAACGACAACTGGCAGCCGGGAATCACCTTCGGTTGCCCCGCCGATCTCCAGGGCGGTTGCTGAGCGGTCGCGAAGGCGCGGGAACCGCGGCGGGCCTTTCGAACCTGGCCATCTTCGACCATCCGAGATCCTGACTTTGCCGTATTCGCAGGTGATCGGGCGTGTATCGTCACTCCGTCTGTCCTACCGGTGTCACCCCGATAGCGAGGAGGGAACATGGCGGAGCGCATCGACCGACGCTCATTTTTGGCCCGGGGAGCTGTCACCGGAGCCGGGATCGTCGCCCTCGGCGCCGGCGGAGGGTTGCTCGAAGCCTGCAGCTCCAACTCCAGCACACCCCCGTCCGGAGGAACGTCACACGTCCCGGTTCCTTCGGCGGACCCGGCACAA
Organism: Acidimicrobiales bacterium; assembly: GCA_036264255.1. GTDB lineage: Bacteria > Actinomycetota > Acidimicrobiia > Acidimicrobiales > RAAP-2 > DASZIT01. Next base: position 9,878 of record DATARI010000140.1, read on the forward strand.
TCGGCTGCCATCGAAACAGTCGTGCAGGCTCAAATGAAGCAGCTCCACCTGCGGGCCGCCCTCGTGCGGGTCACCGTCGATGGCAAGGAGATCCACACCAACGCCTATGGCGAGTCCATGACCGGCGTGCCCGCCACCATCGATATGCATTTCCGAAATGGCGCGGTGGCGATCGCCTATGTCGCCACTCTGCTGCTGGTGCTCGTCGATGAGAAGAAAGTGAGCTTGGACGACAAGGCCTCGAAGTGGGTTCCGGAAATCCCTCACAGCGACGAGGTCACGCTCGGTCAACTCGCGCAGATGACGAGTGGCTACCCCGACTACGTGCTCGGGAACATTCCAGTCGACATGATGATCGAAAACGACCCTTACCGGCAATGGACACCCCAGGAGCTGCTGGCCACGGTGACCTCGAAGCCGCTCCTCTACCCACCCGGGACGAACTGGAATTATGCCCACACCAACTACCTCATCCTTGGCCTCGCGCTCGAGAAGGTCGCGGGAAAGAAGATGGAGGACCTCATGCAGGAAAAGGTCCTCGGCCCCCTCGGGCTGACGAACACCTCCGGCAACAAGGGGACTCCAACCATCCCCGAACCGGTGCTGCACGCCTTCACCTCCGAACGCCGCTCCTACCTGGGCATCCCCGACGGGACCCGCTTCTACGAAGACTCCACCTTCTGGAACCCGTCATGGACGATCACCCAGGGAGCCATCCAGACGTCCGACATCTACGACCTGGACACGACGGCGAAGGCCATCGGCACCGGCAAGCTGCTCTCCCGGGACTCGTACCAGAAGATGGTCTCGACCGCCCTCCGCGGCAAGACGACCAAGCTGCCGGACGCTCCGACGAGCCTCGTCCAAGGCGATCGGTACGCCTACGGTCTGGGCATCATCACCACCGGCGACTGGCTGGTGCAGTCGCCACTGTTCTCGGGTGAAGCGGGTGCCTTTGCCTACCTCCCGTCGAAGAAGGCTGCCGTGTCGGTGGCAGTGACGATGGCCGAGGATGCGTTCCTACCGGACGGGTCGTACAAGCCGGAGATCGACGGCAACGCCGGTGACATGCTGTGGCGGCAGATCGCCGCCACAGTCGTGCCCAACGACGCCCCTCCACCCCGGCAGGCCTTGTAGAGCCGCCCCACACGTAGGTGTGCCGGCCCCGACGAACACCAGAACTTGCAGTGGTCGAGCGGCGGGTCACGGGGTCATTCCGTAGCTGCTCTCCTCTTCCGTTGCTGGGGTCGGAGGCCCGTTGACGGATGGGGTAGCCTGACCGTTCTGGTCATTTCCTTACGAATCCGGGTGGGTGAGTGGCGAAGCGGTCAGATGGCCGGAAGCTTGAGATTGAGCTTCTGACTGGCAGTTGTTTGCGGGCTGTGGCGCAGCTTGGTTAGCGCGCTTGACTGGGGGTCAAGAGGTCCCGGGTTCAAATCCCGGCAGCCCGACGCACGTAGGTACAGGTCAGGGGCCTGTGGGCGCCCGTGAGTCGTTCGTCGTGGGCGATCGTCGCTGACTACGGTCGTCGTGCCGGTGCTCATAGGCATGTTCTGAACCTAGGGTGCCTTGCCTGCCGGTCAGTGGCGCCTATTCGATAGCACTGGTCAGGGTGTCGGTGGTACCCGTTGTCGTGAGCTCTGACGCTAACCTCAGTAGCCACCTATACGGGCGGCAGCTCGGTGGATTCGCCGTTTCCGGACCCGTTGGATCGAATGGCGTCGATGTCGCTCGAGCTACCGATGAGTACGAGCTCGTCCCCAGGCTGCAACACCGTGTTTCCGTTGGGCACTACCAGATCCCGATTCCGCTGGATGGTGGTCACGATGACACTCAGGGGCAATCTGGACTGGCGAAGAGACCGGCCCGCCAAAGGCGATCCGGCATCGATGAGCAACCTGTCGGTGCCAGCGGTGTCACCTCCGGCGTTCATCTTCTGGAGGCTGGCAAGGAGGCCTAATCGGTAGCCCCTGACGACATCCGAGATGGCGATGGTCCCGACCACCTTGCGTTCGACGTCGAGAACCGGTACCCAGTGGTCCGTGGCGGTCGTCATGGCATCGATGGCGACATCGAGATGAGCCACCTCGGACACCGTAGGAGCAGCCACGTCCACGAATGATCCGAGTTGGCGTTGGCCACCGTCCCCATTTCTCCGGAGGCTCTGCAGGGACACGGTCCCCTCGAACCGCCCCTTTCCATCCACGACTGGCGCTCCGGAAAGTCCCTCGTGCTCGAGCCGTTGGCGAGCCACCTCCACCGAAGTCGCGCCAGTGACCACCAGACGTGGGGGGGCCATCGCGGTTCGGACCGGGACGGCGGCGAGGACAGGCATGCCCACGAGGATCTGCTGGGCGGGCGCGTCTGCTCTCGACCTCAACTGGCTCCGGTAAATGGTGTCGTCAACTAGCAGAGAAAGCCAGGTCAACAGGTGCGTGGTAGCCGCGACCGTTCTGACCAAAGCAGGACTTCAGGGATATAAAAACAGCGCAGCGCAAATGGACGAGGACGTCCGCATTTGCAAAATGACCCACACCAACAAAAATTGCGTGTCGTGTCATAGCGGGTCGCCGTCCTCGGCGGCGCTGACAATGCCCAAGGGCGTCAATATTATTCCGCAAGAGCCAACCAAG
>DATARI010000174.1:0-22378 GCA_036264255.1 Acidimicrobiales bacterium
CGGGATGGTGGGCGCCGCCCGCCCCTGACCCGCCCTGACCCGGCCGGACCCCGGGGCCGCACGCCCGCCCGCACCATCCAACCCCGAGCGCAACCCGGAGGCCCGGAGCGCAACCCGGAGGCAGAGCCGGAGCCGGAGTCGAAAGCGGGTTGTAGCATCGCCCACGTGAGCTCGGACGCCCCTGACCGGTCCCGTACCTCGGAACGGACGGCCGCCCGGAGCCGCTCCATCGAGGCCGATCTGGTGCACCGGCCCGACCCCGGCCGGCCGCCGTCCAGCCCGAGGACGCCAGGTCAGAAGCCCTCCTCCAATCTCCCAGTGGTCTCCCCCCGGGGAGAGCCGGCCCCCGGCGCCCCGATCAGCGACCCACGGCTCTCCGACGTGGACGAGTGGGGCCGCTCCGAGCACATCCGGTCGATCACCCGGCGCCTCTACAACCCGATCTACCAGCACTGGTTCCGGGTGGAGTGGGAGGGCCTCGAGAAGATCCCGACCGAGGGCGGGGCGCTGATCGTTGCCAACCACGCCGGCGCCATCCCCTCCGATGCACCGGCCATCATGCACGGCATCGAGAAAGAGCTCGGGCGCCCGGTCTACGGGATGGCCGACTACTTCTTCCGCACCGTCCCGCTGGTGGGCACCCTGTGGGCCCGCACCGGCGGCCTCCCCGCCCACCCCGACAACGCCTACCGGCTGCTCCATGACCAGGGGCAGCTGGCCCTGGTGTTTCCGGAGGGGACCAAGGGGCCGTCGAAGACCTACTCCGACCGGTACCGCCTCCGCCGATTCGGCCGGGGGGGCTTCGTCGAGATCGCCATGCGGGCCGGCGTGCCGGTCATTCCCATCGCGGTGGTCGGCGCCGAGGAGTCGATGCCGATCCTCTTCCGGATCAACAGCCTGGCCAAAGTGCTGAACCTCCCCTACTTCCCGGTGACCGCCAACGACTTCGTGTTCGGTCCCATCCTCGGGAAGGTGGCCTACTTCCCGGTCAAGATGAAGTTCCGGGTGCTCGACCCGGTCACCTTCGACGTGGACCCCGGACTCGAGCGCTACTCCAAGAGCCGGGTCATGGATGAGGCGGAGCAGATCCGGGCCAAACTGCAGGACACCCTGCACGACATGCTGCGCCAGCGCCGCAGCGTCTGGTTCGGCTGACATGGGGCGGCGGGTCCTCATCACCGGTCTCGACACTTTCTGGGGTGGTCGTATGGCCCAGGCGCTGGAGTCGGATCCGAGCGTCGAGATGATCCTCGGGCTCGGCACCGACGAGCCCCGAGTGCCCCTCGAGCGGACCGAGTTCGTCCGTGCCGACCAGACCTACTCCATCTTGAACCGGATCGTGCGGGTCACCCAGGTGGACACCATCGTCCACACGTTCCTCAAGACCAACTCGGTCGGCATCTCCGGCCGCATGCTCAACGAGATCAACGTCATCGGAACCCTCAACCTGCTGGCGGCGGCCGGGGCCCCGGGCTCGTCGGTCCGCCAGGTGGTGGTCAAGTCGTCGACCCACGTCTACGGCGCTTCCGAGAAGGATCCGATGTGGTTCAGCGAGGACACCCGTCGCAACGCCCCGATCCGCACCCGCCTCGAGAGCTCGCTGATCGACGTCGAGGCGTTGGTGCGCGACTTCATCGTGGACAATCCCCACCTGGTGGTCTCGGTCCTGCGGTTCGCCAACGTCCTCGGCACCGACATCGTCACCCCGATCAGTATCGGCCTCCGTCGCCGGCTGCTGCCCTGCATCGCCGGCTTCGACCCGCTGGTCCAGTTCGTCGAGGAGGACGACGTGGTCCGCTCACTGGAGTTCGTCACCCATCACCGGATACCGGGGACCTTCAACATCGCCGGGGAGGGCAAGTTGCCGTGGAGCGAAGTCGCCTCCATCGCCGGCGCCCGCCTGTTCCCGCTGTCGCCGATCAACACCCGGTCGTTCGCCGCCCCCTTCCGGTGGGTCGGTCTCATCCAGATGCCGGTGGAGATGGAGTCGGTGATGCGTTTCGGGCGAGGGGTCGACACCTCCCGGCTCATCGACGCGGGTTTCAACTACCGGTACACCAGCGCCGGAGCCGTCGAGAGCCTGACCCGGGCCAACAACCTGCGCCGGGCGGTGGGAGGGAACACCCCCACCTACCGGTATGAGAAGGACGTGGAGCAGTTCTTCCGGCATTCTCCCGCGGTGGTCAGGGGAGGCGAGGTCTAGCGGCAGCCGCCGTGAGCCGCCGTCAGCCGCCGTCGGCCCGGTCGGCCGGGGTCAGAGTTGGCGGCCGAGGGCGATCCGGAACCAGGTGGTCCCGATCACCCGGGCGTACTGGAAGCCGAAGATCAGGTTGCCGCCCTTCTTGGACTTTCCCGATGCCCGCGGGTGCCAGATGGTCGGGCGTTCCGCGATTCGCCATCCCCGGTGGGCCGAGGTGATCACCACTTCGGCCGTCTGGTACTGGTCCTGGCGGAGGTAGGGGATGATGTCACGGAGCACCTCGCCCCGGAAGGCCCGGAACCCGTTCGAGGTGTCGGTCAGGCCCTGGCTGGTGATGGCGTTGAGGATCCGGGCGTAGAGCTTGACCCCGGCTTGGCGGAACCGGTCGGTGGTGTGGTCGACCCCCAACCGTCGGGAGGCGATGACGAAGTCGGCCTCGTCGGCGAGCAGCGGCTCGATCAGCGTGCCCAATTCCGCCGGGTCGTTCTGTCCGTCGGCGTCGAGGGTGACGACGAAGCGGGCCCCGTGGTCCAGCGCCAGCTCGTAGCCGAGACGGAGGGCGGCGCCCTGTCCGAGGTTGACCGGCAGCGCGCAGGTGAACACCCCGGATTCGAGTGCTACCCCTCGGGTGCCGTCGCTGCCGCCGTCCACCACCACCAGGGTCGAGACCTCTAGGTCGCCGGCGAGGGTCGGCATCCGCTTCAGGACATCGCCGAGATTGCCCTCTTCCTCATAAGCGGCGATGAGGGCAACCACCGGTCCGAACCGGGCGCCGGGATAACGGTCCTCGAAATCAGACCGGGCCGTTTCCAGCGCCAAACGCCGCAACTCGGATCGCCGTCGGTCGCTGGCGCTGCCCCGGGCAACGGGGGTCATCAAATGGTTCTAGTCCTCGACGGTCGCGCCGACAGACGAGGGTGCCTCGCCAGGAAGGTTGACGGTGATCTCGAAGTTGCCGTCCGTCGAAAGATGGCTGTTGGTGCTTCTCCACTCGACTCTGGAGCCGATCACACTCGGGTCGACATTGGCCTTGTGGCGGTCGGCGACGTCGAGCATGTTCCGGATCACCGAGGGCTCCAACAGATGGGGAACCAGCCCGAGGTCCAGCAGCTTGGTATGGGCGGCCCGGTAGTAGTGCTCCTCTTGCTCCACCCTCGGGTCCAGCGCATGGTTGATCGTGGCATGGCCGGAGTACTCGCCGGCGACCAGCGAGGCCATCTCGCTCACCGAGAAGGACTCGGTGAATTGGTTGAACACCCGGTATTCGCCCGTCTCGGCTGGATGGTCAAGGGCGAGCTCGACGCAGGCCAGGGTGTCGATGATGTTGAGCACCCCCCGGGTCTGGCCACCACTGCCGTAGACAGTGAGCGGGTGGCCGGTCACCGCCTGCACGCAGAACCGGTTGAGCACCGTCCCGAACACGCCGTCGTAGTCGAACCGGGTGGCGAGTTCGGGATGAAGCCCGGTCTCTTCTGTCTGATGGCCGTAGACGATCCCTTGGTTCAGATCGGTGGCGCTGACTCCCCACGTCCGACAGGCGAACATGATGTTGTGGCTGTCGTGGACTTTGGACAAGTGGTAGAACGAGCCCGGTTGCTTCGGGTAGGGCAGGGTGTCGGTCCGGCCGCGGTGGGTGATCTCGATGAAGCCCTCTTCGATGTCGATGTTGGGCGTCCCGTATTCCCCCATCGTCCCCAGCTTGACCAGGTGGATGTTCCGATCCTGTTCGGCGATGGCGTACAACAGGTTGAGCGTGCCGACCACGTTGTTCACCTGGGTGTAGACGGCGTGGCTGCGATCGATCATCGAATAGGGGGCAGATCGCTGCTCGGCGAAGTGCACCACCGCGTCGGGCCGGAACGATCCGAGTGTCTGCGACGCGAACGACGGGTCGGTGAGGTCGCCGATGTAGGTGTCGATGGACAGTCCGGAGATGTCGTGCCAGCGGCGAACCCGCTGGTCGAGGTCGGCGATCGGGACCAGGCTGCCTACTCCGAGCTCGACGTCGTAGCGGCGACGGGCAAAGTTGTCCACGATGCCTACCTGATGACCTCGTCGGGACAGATAGAGGGCCGTCGGCCACCCGAGGTATCCGTCGCCTCCCAGCACCAGCACCTTCACGCGTTAATTCTCCTCAGCGACTCGTTTTGACCGCCCCCGCGGGCTCCCACCAATCCGGCGAGTGTAACAAATGGATTTTGGAGGCTTTGAGTATGGTTCCCGCTCGCTCGAATTCTGAACATGAATCTTCGGAGCTACAGGCGTCGTTGCGACCATTCTGGGCGGTTTCATCGACATTCTCAGCGTTTTCCCAGGTTCATCCGACCCCCACCGGGTCGGCAAAGCGCTCCGCCAGGTACGGCTCTCCACCCTGTCCGTCCCTCCCGCCTCCGCCGTCTCCGCCGTCTCCTCCGTCCCCCCTGCCCTCGGACCCCGGGAACCGGCTCAACGGCGAGGGGAAGCTTCCGACGATCAATCGGAGCCAAAGGGCGAAGGCCAACAGGATCACGATGAACGCCACCGAGATGGTCACCGTGCCGAACGGAGGGTGCCAGGCGCCGCCGAAGGGGATGAACGGCCCTTTCAGACCGACCGTGTACCGGCGTAGCGCCTGGAAGAAGATGGCGAACTCGGCGATGACCAGGATCACCGGTACGACGGTGGCCACCCGGCGGTGCACCCGGTCGGTGAGATACCCGTTGACCACCGCCCCGGCGGCCACCAGCGGTATGCCCGCCGCCAGGGGTAACCCGTAGCGGCCCTGCCACACGTACCCGAGAGTGCTGGCGTTGGTGGCTTCGAAGACGACGGGGATCGCCACGGTCAACACCACCAGGCTGACCAGCACCACCACATAGGGTCGTCGGCCCATGAACAGCCCGAGACCCAACAGCATGAACACGATGGCGATCCATCCGTACAACGTCACCGACGGGATGGGCACGTCGAGCCAGCCGACCACGCCGATCATCTCGCGGACGAACCCATCCGAGAAGCCGATGCTGGTGGCGATCAGCTCGGAGACGCCCACATGTTTGGGAGGCGCATGGTTGGTGGGTAACAACGCCAGCGGGTCGTAGCGGACCAACCACCACGCGGTGAAGGCGCAACTGAGGGCCAGCACTCCCGCCCACACTCGCGCCACCCAATCCCGGGACAGTTCGACCAGCTGGCTGCGGCCGGCCAGGATCACCAGCGACACCGCGATCAGGAAGAGCCAGAGCGGCGACAACCCGCGCACCTGGACGAGTACGGCCGCGGAGATGCCGACCCGGGCCAACAGCCGTCGGTCGGCGACCACCGATTGCTCCGCTAACAGCGCGATGCCCGATGCCCAAAGACAGATGGCCGAGCTCGCCTCCAATCCGTTGGGATTGATGGTCCCGGCCATGAACACCGCCATCGGGGTCATCGCCCCCGCCACTCCCCAGACCAGTAATCGGCGCTTCTTGCAGGCGGCGGCCGACTCCAGTGCCGACGCCAAGAACAGCGCCGACAGCAGGCCGCTGACCAACCGCATCAACCAGATCCCGGTGTTCGACGGGAACAGCAGGCTGGGCAGCCCGACGATGGCGTAGTACAAGGGCTCATACCGGCCGGCGGTGGTGGCGATGTTCACTTCGCGGGTGGATGCCCCCGGCGTCGGGGCGCAGGAGGCTGGCACGTTGGGGTGGGTCGCGTAGCAGCCGGGGATGGCCCCGAGCCCGGCGATGTTCTCCGGTACCCGCACGGTGATCTCCGACGATGGTCCCCGTTTGGTCGCCTTGGCCGGTGTCCCGTAGAACTCGCCCCGCGCCACCGCCGCGGCTTTGATGGCGTGCGCCGGTTCATCGGGTGAGGCCATCAACGGGGTGGCCAGGCTCCAGGCCTCGATCAACAGGAACAAGAGGGCGAAACTGGTGCCCCATCGGAGCCCCCGGCGAGGACGAGGGGCCGGGGTGCTGAGCGACGCCCCGAGGACCGGCTGATAGATGTCCAGGTCATCTTCGAACTCCCGGTCAGGGTCGGTTTCCCGGCTCCGGAAGAAGGCGAGGCTCGGCCTCCGGCCCCGGGACCAGAGCCCGGGCCGATCGGGGCCGAACGCCGGCTCGAGGTCGGGAAGGGCCTCGGTCTCCTTCTCCGGCTCGGCGGTCGGATCCGCGGGGAGGACTGCGGACGTCACGATCTCGAAGAAGTCGTCGGGTAGGACGGTGTCCATCGCCGCCGACACCGGCTCGGGAAGGGGTTCTTGGCGGTCTCCCTCCAAGATGTCCGGGCCGACCAGGATGTCCGGCTCGACCGGCTCCTCCGGCTCTTCCGGCTCGAGCGGCAACTCCGGCTTCTCGTCCCCCGGCAGGCCCAAGCTGTCGGGGGGCCGCGGCGGGGTGGTGGCCAGGATCCCCACTTCCTGGGCCAACTTGGTGTTCTTCTCGGTCAGACGGGCCTGGCCGATGGAGAGTTGGAAGGTGAAGGCGAAGAGGAACAGCACCGCGATGAGCAGGATGAGGTCCGGCGGGTAGGCGATCCCGACGAACCGGGCGGCCCGGTCGAGCAGATGGAAGGGGAGGGTGGCGCTCAGGAACACCATGATCAGGCTGACGCCCAACCACAACATGCCGGTGTGCTCACTGAGGCGGTGCTGTCGGATGGCTCGGAGCGAGAGCCCCAGGAATCCGATGCTCACGATGAGCGACAAGGCAAAGAGCCTCATGCCACACTCCGGCGCTGGGCTCCGTCGACCAACAGGTCGACGATCACCCGCATCATGTAATAGGCGGAGCCGAATCCGGCGATGCTCGACCTCCCGTGCCGGCGCGGCTCCATCTGCACGGGCACTTCCTGCACGGTCAGCCCGGAGTGGCAAGCGAGCACGATGGTGCCCACTTCGGGGAAGTCGGTCGGATAGCTGCCGGCGAACAATTCGATGCCCCGGCGCCCGACCGCCCGGAAGCCGGAGGTGGTGTCGGTGAACGACCCACCCGTCTTCCAGCGCACCAGCATGGCCAGCACCCGCATCCCGAACCGACGCCCGGTCGGAGATTCGAAGGCTCCCCGGCCGAGCCATCTCGACCCCACCGTCACGTCGGCGGTGCCGTCGAACAGCGGCGCCAACAGCCGGGGGGCTTCGGCCGGGTCGTGTTGTCCATCACCGTCGATCTGCATGGCGAATTCGAACCCGTGCCGCAGCGCGTACTGGTACCCGGTCTGGACGGCCCCGCCGATGCCCAGGTTGATGGGAAGGGACACCACCGCGGCGCCCGCCAGGTAGGCCTGGATGGCGGTGTCGTCGGTGGAGCCGTCATTGATGACCACCACGTGAGCGGCCGGCAACGACGTGGTGATCATCGTCACCACGTCGAACACCGATCTTCCTTCATTGAAAGCCGGGACCACGACACACAGGCGCCGCTCCTGGCTGTCGCGGAGGGCATCACTCCCTAGGACATTCATCGCCACCAGGCCATGGAGGTGCACCGATCCCATGCCGATCCGGGCGGGTGGCTGGGACAGGACCCGAGACGGTCGGCACCAACTCCCCCCTCCCGTGGCAACCGCATTGGGCGAGACTAGCCTTCCGGCCAATTGATGACGCGTTTCCCCGGGTTCCCCCGCCCCCGGTGGGCCGGGTGGGCAGGACCCATCATCGGGGCCGGATTCGTGGTCCTGATCAGGACCGTTTGAGCCAGGTGGTGAGGAACTCGTTCCGGCGTTCGGCCCACTCCTCGGCGGTGATGGCGTAGCGGATGTGGTCCTCCCACTCCCCGTTGATCTCCAGGAAACCGATGGCCACTCCTTCCACCCGGAGCCCCAACTTTTCGACCACCCGGCGGCTCGACCGGTTGCGGGGGATGATCGCCACCTCGATCCGGTGGAGGCCGAGGGACTCGAAGGCATACTGCAGGGCGATGACGACGGCTTCGGGGATCAGCCCCATCCCGGCCAGATCCTGGTCGATCCAGTACCCCACCGAGCCGTTCTGGAACGGGCCCCGCTGGATGGAGGAGAGGGTGATCTCCCCGGCGAACCGGCCCTCCACGAAGATGCCGAAGCCGTAGCCGGTCCCGAGCTGACGTTCCCGCTCCCGCATGAGGCAGCGGCTGGCGAAGCTGGCCGCATCCTCCGGGGCCAGCGGCGCCCCCTTGGGCCTCGGCTCCCAGGGCACCAGCCAATCCCGGCACCGGTCCCGCACCTCGTACCACGCCTGGTAGTCCTTCTCGACCAGGGTGGCCAGCCGGACCCGCCAGCCGGGTAGCTCGAGTGATCGCACCGGTTGCGCGGAGGCGCGCGGACTCATCGGCGGACCGCCCCGCATCCGGCCCGCCGCCCAGACTTCCGAACCTCCATCACCGTCATCGCCGTCTCCGCCCGGGCGGGCACGACGATCCGGGGACTCGTCCGACCGTGTTCAAACAACACCACCGGCGCATCGTAGGCCGATACGCTGTGGCCCACGCCAAACCCGGTAGCGGCAATCACTGCCCGGGGGTCACCGGAGACGATCACACGGGATGCAAGCAGAGAACACGACTCGGGCCCTCGGCTCCGCCCGGTTGTGGCTCCTCAAGCAGGTGAACCGGAGATCCCACGAGATCGTTCCGTTGGTCTGCGTCTTCGTGGCGGTGGTGATCGCCAACCTTCCCGGCCTCCTGCACCTGGTCACCAATAACCCCCAGGCGGTCGATGCCTATCTGACCCCGGGGAAGAGCGCCTGGCTGCCGGGGCGTCCCTACATCGACCCCAACTCCGCCTTCACCACCCAGACGCTGGGCCACCTGGCCACCCTGGACTGGCTCCATGGCCACATCCCGTGGTGGAACCCCTACGAGGGGCTGGGGTCGCCGCTGGCCGGCGAGATGCAGAGCGGCGCCTTCTTTCCGCCCACCGTCCTGCTGCTGTTCCACCAAGGAATGCTGTATCTCCAGATGCTGCTGGAGACGGCCAGTGGCTGGGCGACCTATCTCCTGGTTCGCAGGCTGGGTGTCGGGCGTACATTCTCCATTGCCGGGGGGGTGGCCTTCGGCCTGTGCGGATCGTATGCCTGGCTGACCCACGCCCCCGTGCGTCCGATCCTGTTGCTCCCGGTTTCGTTGCTGGGAGTGGAGCGGGCCCTCATCGCGGCCAAAGAACACCGGCCCGGCGGTTGGCGCCTCCTCGCCGTCGCCTTGGCCTTCTCGATCGTGGCCGGCTTCCCCGAGACTGCCTTGATCGACGGGATCTTCGTGGGGTGGTGGGCGGTGGTTCGCATCTCCGGCCCGGGTCGTGACTACTGGCGACCGATGGTGGCCAAGCTGGGCGGCGGTCTGCTGGCCGGGGTGGCGCTGGCCGCCCCCCTCCTGGTCGCCTTCCTCACCTTTCTCCCCTGGGCCAACATCGGTGGCCACGGCGTCATCGAAGCCAACGCCTCGCTGCCCCCGGTCGGGCTCTCTCAAGTCATCCTGCCCTATTCATTGGGACCCATCTTCGGGTTCCAGGGGGGTGGCGTCACCGCCGGGAATGTCGACGGCATCACCGCGGTATGGGGCAGCGTGGGCGGCTATGTCACCGTGACTCTGTTGGCTGCCGCCTTAGTGGGCCTGGTCGGCCGGCGGAACCGCCGGTTGAGGATCGGGCTCGGGGCGTGGGTGGCGATCTGCCTCCTCCGGACCTACGGGTTTGCCCCCGTGGTCCACCTGATGGCCGCGATTCCGGGGATCAACTCCACCGCCTTCTACCGCTACGCCGACGCCTCGTGGGAACTGTCCGTCGTCATCCTGGCGGTACTCGGCTTGGACGATCTGGCCCGCAACCGCACCCCCCGCAAGGTCCTGGTGCGGAGCGCCCTGCTCACCGGTGCCCTGGTGGCCTGGGCGGGGCTGGCGGCCTGGACGGTGATGGGCCCGGCCAAGTCCTTCACCGTCGGTCACCACGGGAGCGGCCAGCCCTACGTCATCGCCAGCTGGGTGCTGGCCGGGGTGGTGCTGACCGCCCTGGTCGTCGGGAGTTGGCGGTCGGCCCGGAACCCCGGAACGGATCTCAACCGCCGCATCCGGAAGAGCAAGCGCCGCGGCCGCATCCTGGCCGCCGCCGCCATCTGTGCCGAGTCCACCCTGCTGCTCGGATTCACCTATGCGTCAGCTCCCCAGCCGTCGGCTCTCCGATTGGGGTCGGTGACCTGGTTGCAGGCCCACCTGGGCACCTACCGGTTCGCGACGCTCGGCCCGATCCAGCCCAACTATGGCTCCTTCTTCGGCATCGCCCAGGCCAACACGACCGACCTGCCCATCGCCAGCGACTGGGTGATCTATGTCAACTCTCAACTCGACACCAACTCCCCCACCCTCATCTTCACCGGCGCCGCCACCATCGACTCGAAGGCAGAGTCACCGGCCGATGAATTCACCTCGCACCTGTCCAACTTCGAAGCCGTCGGGGTGCGCTACGTGGTCACCAACGCCAACGGACTGGATGTCATCGGCTCCCGCTTTCCGACCCCCGGCACCCCGCCCTGGCCGGCCGGGCCTCGGGTCGTCTACCACGACAGCTTTGCCGAGATCTGGCAGCTTCCGGATCCCGCGCCCCTCTTCTCACTCCTCCCGGCGTCGCCGGCGAACTCGGTGGACACCAGCTTCGTCGGCGCCAATTGCTCGGTGACCGGTCAAGGCTTCGATCAGGCCACGGTGACCTGCTCGCGTCCCTCGGTGCTCCTGCGGCAGGTCGAGTACATCCCCGGGTGGTCAGCCAGCGTCAACGGCAACGCGGTACCGGTCAGCCAGGTCCCGTTCGGGCCCCCCGGCCTCTTCCAGGAGATCGCGGTGCCCGCCGGCACCTCGACCATCCAATACACCTTCCTGCCGCCGGACGAGTTCCCCGCCTTCCTTGCCGCCTTCCTGGCCCTGGTCGCCATCATCGGATCCTTGCTCGTCACCGCCGGTCGCCTGACCATTCGGCGGCCACGCTTGGCTCAGCTCCAGGCGTTCCAACGGTCACGGCCTCGGCCCGGCGCCCCGGCTCCCAAGCATCGGGTGAGCACCCCAACCAAGCCCCGCACGTCCCGCGCATCCCGGGTGCCGCGGGTGCCGCGAGGGCCTGGGACGCCCCCACCGGCCGCGCCCCCGCCGGCCGCACCCCGAAAGGCCGCGCCCCCGCCGGCCGCACCCCGAAAGGCTGCGCCCCGAAAGCCCCGGAGACCGGAGACACCGCCGACGCCCCCGCCCCGTACCCCCCGCCACCGGATGAGTAGTCCGCCGCGGCGGCGAAGCGCGGCCAATCCGGCCAAGGGTGAGGAGAACGGCAACCGCAACCCACAGAGCGACAGGGACGATACGACGGACTGAGCCGGCCGTCGACCGCCTGGCGCCGCCGATTCAGGCGGGGTCGGGCGCCGTCTCCATCAGGCCCCCCACCAGCGAGAGCCAGATGGCGTCCTCGTCCGGCGGCCGCAACGGGCAGAACGGCTCGAGCCGACCGAGGTTGCGGTTGTAGAACGGGTCGTCGGTGTGCAGCACCTGGAGCCAACTGCGCAAGAACTGCTGGTAGTCGTGCTGGTACCCGGAGAGACCGCGGCTGACCGACTCGTAGTGGATCAATTTGGCGTGGGGGGTGTAGAGGATCCGGTAACCGGCCTGCCGCATCCGGATGCAGAAATCCACATCGTTGAAGCCGACCGCGTAGGACTCGTCGAATCCGTGGAGCTCCTCGAACACCTCCCGGCGGACCAGCATGCAGGCGGCGGTCACCGCGCTGTACTCCTTGACGATGAGATCCCAGCCGAAGTACCCCATCTCCCCTTCGGGCATACCGGCGAACAGGTGACCGGCGACACCCCCGAGGCCGAGCACCACGCCGGCGTGCTGCACGCTGCCGTCGGGATACAGCAGGCGGGCGCCCACCGCCCCGACGTCCGGCCGCTGGCCCAACTCGACGAGGGCGTGGAGCCAGCCCGGCGACGACGCCTCGATGTCGTTGTTGAGGAACAGCAGCATGTCGGTGTCGCAGGTCTTGGCGGCCATGTTGTTGATTGCCGACCAGTTGAAGGGGCCCGGATATTCGAGGACCCGGGTGGCGGGGCGGTGGGCCAGCTGTTGGCGGAGCGCCTGGGTCTCGGGTTCGGTGCTGCCGTTGTCGATCAGCACCACCTCGGTGATCGGGTAGCCAGGGGCCCGGTCCAGCGAGGCGAGGCAGGCCACCGTCAGGGCCGCCTGGTCGCGGAACGGCATGATGATGCTGACGGTGGGCGAGCCGTCGATCCGGCGGCGCACGTGGTAGGCGCCCTGGAACGGCCCGCCATCGACTTCGCCGTTGATCCCCTGGCGGATCACCGCGTCCTCCACCGCCCGCCGGCTGGCCAGGTGGGCCCACGGCTTGGCCTCGGAGTCGCCCGCCGCCGATCCGGCCACCACCCGCCAGTGGTAGAGGACTCTCGGGATGTGCACGATCCGGCGCGCCTGCTCGGTGGCCCGCAACATCAGGTCGAAATCCTGGCTGCCGTCGAACTCGGGCCGAAACCCGCCGATCCGACGGATGAGGTCGTGCCGGATGGCGGTGACGTGTCCGAGGTAGGGGAACGACAGCAGCATGTCCGGGTCCCAGTCCGGCTTGAAGTGGGGTTGGCAGGGACGATCCAGCTCGTCGAGCTTGTCCTCATCGGTGTAGATGACGTCCACATCGGCTTCGGCCATGACCACCGCGGCAATCTCCGCCAGCGCCTCGGGGTCGAGCAGGTCGTCATGGTCGAGAAGGACGACGAACTCGCCGGTGGCGGCGGCCAGTGCCCGGTTGGTGGCCCGGGAGATTCCGCCGTTCTGATCGAGGGCCATCGCCCGGATGCGGGGATCGCGGGCCGCCATCTCCTCCATCACCGCGGTCAACTCGGGGTCCCCGGAGCCGTCGTCACACAGACACAGCTCCCAGTTGGTATAGGTCTGGCTGACCACCGACTGGACGGCCTCTCGGAAGTACCAGAGGGACGGCCGGTAGACGGGTACCACCAGGCTCAGCAACGGGCCGTCGGTCGGAAGGTGGCGGAGGTCGACGCTTTCGGACCGAAGCTCGTTGTGGAGGTGGAGCCAGTGCCAGTAGGCCGGGGGGAACAAGGCGGCGTGGAGTCCCCACGGCTCCGCCCGGGGGCTGACCTCGGGAAGGGGCGAGGACTCGGTGTACTTGTCCGCCATCCAACCGAGTGCGTCCACGATTTCGCCGTCCACCGACGTCGATTCTGGCACGGGGTCCGGGGATGGGCGGTCAGGGTTCGACATGGGCAGGTTGGGGCTCGCCGGCGAGGGCTCGAAACGGTCGTCAGGCGCTGTCCGGTCGCACCGGTCGCACCGTCCCACACCGGGGCGGTGAGCGGGTGCCGGACGTGTCGCCGGCCCTACCGGGAAGGCCCGACAGCCCGAGAGGCTACCACGAGGCCCCCGGCGGTCCGGGCCCAATTCCCGCCCAGAGTGGGTTCCCGTCGGCCCCACCTGGGAGGTTTCGGATGTGGTCGTCGCCGGCCGGGCATCAACGAGGAAGGTGGCTATTTACGGGTACAATCCGCAGGTCGATCGGGTGGCAGGCGCACACGCCGTCCCCCTCCGGGAACCACCGGCGACAGACTGCGACGATACCCGAGCGCCCGGTGAAGGCCACGCGTGCTGGCATAGAAAGGAGGGTCACATCGTGGGAAAACCTGGGCTCGACCCGAAAGAGTTTCTCGAGCGTCTCAAGGAACAACACCAGGTGCTCCACTGGGAGCCGCTCCCTCCGTCCCAGCCCAACCCTTCCTCCGGGGGTGAGCAGTCCCGCAGCGGGAGCTCCCTCGACTACCTCCACAAACACTGGGCCCTGCCTGATTCCTTCCAGCCCGAGGACGCCGGCGGCGGCCCCAAGGGCCGCCTGGTGGCGCTGTTCGGCCGGCTGACCTACCGGGTCCTCGGTCGGTACCTCCGGGAAGAACGAGAGCTCCTCGGGCATGTCGTCCGGATCAGTGAGGCCCTCGAACGCCGGTGTGACGCCCTGACCCTCCGGGTCCAGGAGATGAACCTGGAGATGGTCCGCCGCCAGGTCGCCGAAGCCGAGAACCAGGCCATCCTGGCCGCCTGGCTCCACGCCGAAGCGCCCCGGACCACCGGGGGCGTGACCTCGATCTCCTCCACCCTCGCCCAACGCGACAGGGCGGCCGCCGCCGCGCTCTCCGCCGCCAACGAGGCCACTGAACGCACCCGATGACGCCGGACCGAACGCCACCACCTCCCCCCGGTGAACGAAGCCGCGATGGTCTGCCGACGTGAGTGACGATCGACCCCTGATCGCCGTCCTCACCACTCGGTGGGAGTCGAAGACCGAGGCCGGTTGGGCCACCCGCCAAGTCGCCGGCGCCCTCGCCTGCGCCGCCGACGTCCACGTGATCACCCCCCAGGGCGCCAGCCCCCGTCAGCGCACCGACAGCGTGTTCACCGTCCACGAAATGGGCACCCCGAGCGGGGCGTCGGCGGAGATCCGCCGGGATCTCCTCATCGAAGCCATCTCCGAGACCGGATCGGGGTCAGCGCCCCGATTGCTCCCCGAGTTCGGCCGCCTGCTCGACCGGGACCTGATGGACGGGTGGAAGGGTGCCGCCGATCTCATCTCCGGACTCCAACCCGACATCGTGGTGATCGCCGGCCATCAGCTGGTGGGGGCCCTGGACGCGGTGGACCGGGTGGCCCCCCGGGTGCCGGTGGTGTTGGTGGCGCTGGGTACCGACCTCAACAGCGTGGCCTTCCCCCACTTCGGTCGGGTGTTCGACCGCGCCCAGGTCGTCTTGACCATCACCGAGACCGAGCGCCAGGCCGTCATCGAGCACCACGGGGGCGCCGATCGGGTGTACTGCATCGGGGCGCCGCTGGCCGCCAATCCGAGCTCCCTCAACGAACCCAACACCTGGGTGGGGAAGACCGACTACGTCTTCATCATCACCGGCACCAAGACCCACGCCGCCGAGGAGCCGGTGGCGCTGGCCCGATTGGTCCGACTCCGCTTCCCCGAGTATCCGGTGGGGATCTCCGCCACCGACGCCTTCAGCGTCTGGCACCAGGGACGGCTGGGAGAGGGCTGGCCGGTCGAACGGTCCAGCGACCTCGCCCGGCTCATGGCCTGGGCTCGGGTGGTGGTCGATCTCCGCCCCGGTCCCCTCTTCGGCCGCCGCTGCGTCGACTCCCTCCTCTACGGGACGCCCATCATCGTCCCCGGCAATTCCCGGGCCCGGGAGCACGCCGAGCTGGGAGGCGGGGGGCTCTGGTTCGACACCCCCGGCGAGCTCGCCTGGTGTGTGGAGGCGATGCTCGACCCCGAGGTCCGCGCCGCCTTCAGCACCCAGGGCAAGGCCTACGCCGAGGAGGCCTACGGCTCGACCGACGGCTTCATCCAGCGGGTGCTGATCGCCACCGGCAACGCCTATGCCGGCGATGGGGTGAGCGGTATCGGTGGGGCGCTGGGTATCGGTGGGAACCCCGGCCTCGGCGATGGGGACGCCGCCGCCCGGCTCCCGATCACCGCCTGACGCCCACACCCGCACCGCTCCGGCGGTTGGACCTCCGGCTCACCCGGCCAACAGGCTGGCCACCAGGCCGTCGAGAATGTCGGCCTCCGACACCAGGCACTCCTCGAGCTTGAGCCGTTCCATCACCAGGTGCAAGATCATCGCGCCGGCGACGATGATGTCCTCCCGACCCTTGACCATCCCGGTGCGGGCCAACCGGGAGGCACGGTCCTCGGCGGCGAGCGCCCGGTACCAAGAGGACACCTGGTCGCGGGACAACACCGAGTGGTGTACCCGTTCCCGGTCGTAGGTCTCCAGTCCCTGGGCCAGCGACGAGAGGGTGGTGACGGTGCCGGCCAGACCGACCAGCCGGTGGGGGTCCGAGAACCGGGGATGGGCGTCGATGGCCGATTCCAACATCTCGGCCACCATGGCTTCCGCCGCCGCCAGCTCCTCGGGGAGCGGCGGGTCGGAGAACAGGTAGCGCTCCGACACCCGGACGCAACCCATCTGCAGCGAGACGACATCGAGGTCCGGATCGCCGGGCCCGGACCCGGCCACCAACTCCGTCGAGCCTCCCCCGATGTCGAGCACCAGGAATGGGCCGTCCAGAGGGTCGAGGTCGGCGACCGCCCCCGCCATCGACAGCGACCCCTCCTCCTTCCCGGACAAGAGCTCGGGGGTGACCCCGGTCGCCTCGGCGGCGGCGGCGAGGAACAACGATCCGTTGGAGGCATCGCGGGCCGCCGAGGTCGCCGCCATCCGGGACCTGACCACGCCCAGCCGGGTCGACACCTCCCGGAACTCCCGCAACACCGCCACACAACGCTCGATGGCATCGTCGGACAACTGCCCGGTGGCATCGACCCCTTCTCCGAGCCGGGTGATCCGCATCAACCGCTCGAGCGGTCGACCCTCCCGGTCAACGACCAACAGGCGGGTCGAGTTGGTACCGCAATCGATCGCCGCCACCGGGCCCGGGGAGTCCACCTGACCTTGCTACCACGCCTCAGGACGGGTGG
Source organism: Acidimicrobiales bacterium (assembly GCA_036264255.1). GTDB lineage: Bacteria > Actinomycetota > Acidimicrobiia > Acidimicrobiales > RAAP-2 > DASZIT01. The sequence goes on from DATARI010000174.1 coordinate 16,682, forward strand.
AGGCCGATCCGCACCGCCGTCCATTCCCCCACCGGGTCGTCGGCTCCGGTCATCCACCAGGCGAGATGGGCGTGGAGGCACTTGACCCCCTGCCGGGTACCCCCCACTCCGCCCGACGGTCTCGGGCCGACATGGTCCTCCGGGATGAGCGCGTCCCGTTCTTCGGCATAGCGAGCGTGGGCCGCCGCCAGCCGGTCGGCAGGAATGGCGGCCTCGGCCTGGCGCACCCCTCCGGAGGACTCCAGGTGGCCGACGGCTTCCCGGAGGGCCGGGTCCACCAGCCAGTAGCGGGTGGGCATCGGGGTGCCGTCGTGGAGGAAGGGGGCATTGGCGATGACCGCCGGCACCCCGCCGGCCGCTCGGACCACCACCTCGAAGGCCCCGGCCGGGGGTCGGCCCAACAGCTGGGTGACCCAGGCGTGGTCGTCGGGCTCGATGTTCTCATCGTGGCCGGCGTCCTGGTTGCCGTCGTGCCCGGCCCCGTGGTCGGCTCGGGGACCGTTCGGGTCACCCGGCGACGGCGGGCTCATCTCCAGAATTCGAGGGTGGTGGTCACCCGGTGCCAGAAGCCGCCGGGGCTGGCGGCGGTCGACGAGCCGGTCGATGACCCGGTCGACGAGTTGGCCGGGTTGCTCCCCGATGACGACGCCCCGGTGGTCCCCGCCGTCCCCCCTTGAGGGAGGCCAGGATCGGGGGTCATGTTCGGGGCGTCGGCCGGAGACACCAGCGGTTGGGACCCGGGGTCCCCGGGAGAACTGACGGTTGAGGTGCCAACCGCGGGGGTGGTGTGCCCGGTGGGAGGCAGGACGTTGAACAGGGTCTGACCCGTGAGGACCAACTGATAGTCCTGGCGGGCAAGTCGTTGGATCTCCGCCTTGGAGTTCAACTGCTGTTGCTGTTCGGACAGGAGTTGATTCTGGTGCTGCAGCTTCTGCAACTGGGCGCTGGAGGACGCCAGCTGCTGATGTTGTTTCAGCAGCGCGGCGGCCGGAAAGCTGGTGCCGAGGATGACCAACGCGATGAGGGCGGCGATGGCGACAGGCAGCCGTCGGGCATTGGGGCGGGATCGCGGCCCCGCACTCCGCGGTCGAGGCGACCCGCCGGGTCGGGTGGACGGCCGTCGTCCGTCGGCCGGCTTTCTCCGGTTGGCGGCGGTTGCCGACGTCGAAGTCTTGGACGGTGGTCGTCGACGGGCGGTCGGCTGGGACCGCGTCGCCGGCCGCCGGGCCGAAGACGAGGACGAGGTGGTGGGCCTGCGCGCCGGGGCCCGCTTGGCGGCTGCCGCCCGGGAGCTCCGGGCGCCGGTCGTCGCCGGCCGCTTCCCCCGGGCATGGGCTCGGTCGCTCACTGCGGACGCTTCCAGGAGGCCAGCGCCTCACCGCCGCGGAAGGCAGCGGTTTCGCCGAGCATCTCTTCGATCCGGAGCAGTTGGTTGTACTTGGCCACTCGGTCGGAACGGGCCGGGGCCCCGGTTTTGATCTGTCCGCAGTTGGTGGCGACGGCCAGGTCGGCAATGGTGGCGTCCTCGGTCTCGCCCGATCGATGCGACATCACACAGGAGTACGCCGACCGGGTCGCCAGCGACATGGTCCCGAGGGTCTCGGTCAGGGTGCCGATCTGGTTCACCTTGATCAACACGGCATTGGCGACCCCGGCGTCGATCCCGCGACCCAGTCGCTCCTGATTGGTGACGAACAGGTCGTCGCCCACCAACTGGACCCGGTCGCCGATCCCGGCGGTCAGCGCCGCCCATCCGTCCCAGTCGTCTTCGGCCATGCCGTCCTCGAGGGACACGATCGGATAACGGCTGACCAGATCGACCCAGTAGGCGACCATTTCGTCGGGCGACAGACTCCGATCTTCGCCAGCCAGGACGTAGGCACCGTCCTTGTAGATCTCGCTGGTGGCCGGGTCCATGGCAATGGCGATGTCGGTGCCCGGTGTCCGCCCGGTCGCCTCGATACCCCGGATCAACACCTGGACCGCTTCTTCGTTCGAACTCAGGTTGGGGGCGAAGCCACCCTCGTCGCCGACGGCGGTGGAGTGCCCCTGTTCCTTCAGCACGCCGGCCAGCGCGTGGTAGGTCTCGACCCCCCACCGGAGCGCCTCGGAGAACGAGGCTGCCCCCACCGGCATGATCATGAACTCCTGAAAGTCGATGGAGTTATCGGCATGGACCCCGCCATTGACCACGTTCATCATCGGCACCGGCAGCACGTGGGCGTCGGAGCCGCCGACATAGCGGAACAAGGGAAGCCCGAGCTCGTCGGCCGCGGCTTTGGCCGTCGCCAGCGATACCCCGAGGATGGCGTTGGCCCCCAGTCGGCCCTTGTTCGGCGTCCCGTCGGCGTCGATGAGGGCGAGGTCGATCCCCCGTTGGTCGAGGGCATCGGCTCCGTCCAGGATCTCCGCAATCTCGCCGTTGACGTTGGCGACGGCCCGCACCACGCCCTTGCCCCGGTAACGCTCGCCTCCGTCGCGGAGCTCGGTCGCCTCGAAGCTGCCGGTGGAGGCGCCCGAGGGCACGATGGCGCGTCCCATCGCCCCCGAGTCGAGGAGGACTTCGACCTCAACCGTGGGATTGCCTCGGGAGTCCAGGACTTCCCGACCGATGACCTGTTCGATGCTGCTCACTGTGCCCTGTGGCTCCTGTTGCTGGTGTGAGAAAAGTTATCATTGATACTGCTCTCGACCAGGGCATTCACTTCGACCAGGAAGGCAGCGGCACTCCCGGCGCCCACGCTTGCCGGGACCGCCCTACCCGAGAGCTTCGACCGTGGTGCGGAAGGCCGCTGCCCTCACCCGCAGCGCGCTCTCCGGGTCGACCCCCAGGGTCCGGGCCAGGTTGACCAGCGAGAACAACAGCTCCCCGATGTCGGCCTCGCGTTCGCCACCGCTGCCGTCGCCGCCACCGGCGGACTCGCCGCCACCGGCGGACTCCGCCACCCGGGCGGCGGTGGCGACCAGATGGCCCACCTCCTCACCGAGCCCGGGAAGCTGCATGCCCACCGCCAACCCCTTGCGCTGCAACTTGGCCGTCAGGGCCAACGCCGGCATCGCCGCCGGGATCCCCTCGGTGATGCTGATCCGGTTCTTCTCCGCCTTCTTCAGGGTTTCCCAATTGGAGGCGATCTGATCCCGGGTGGCCCCGGTGAGATCGCCGAACACATGAGGATGGCGGCCAACCAGTTTGTCGTGCACGCCCCGGGCCACGTCGGCCAAGGTGAACCGACCGGATTCGGCCGCCAACGTCGCGTGGAAGTAGACCTGAAACAACAGATCGCCGAGTTCCTCTTCGAGATGGGCGACGGCCTGCTCCTCGGCTCCGGGAGCTACCGCTCCATCCCCGGTCCCGGCCCCCCCGAGCTCGAGCTGGGCGTCGACAGTCGCCAGGTTGTCGATCGCCTCCAGTACCTCGTACGACTCCTCCATCAGGTGCCGGGCCAGGGAGCCGTGGGTCTGTTCGCGGTCCCACGGGCACCGCTCCCGCAAGGTGTGCACCAACTCGTCGAGACCCACCAGCTCGGACGCCACCGGGGCGGCCAGTTCCGGGATCCACAACGAGGTGAGGTGGTCGGGCTCGAAGGAACGATCGAGGTCCTCCCAGGCCACCTGCCACACCCGCTCGTCGGGGAGGCCGAGATGGTAGAGCACGGTCGCCACCGTCCCCGGCGCGGCTTCCACCGACAACTTGATCTCCGACAGGACGGCCGGCGACCAGCACTGGGCCACCAACAACGGCCCTCGTTCTCCCGCCGCCGACGAGGCGAACGACCCGGCGTCCACCATCCGCACCCCCGAGGCCACCGGATCGATCCCCAGCCGGGCGAACGCCACATCGAGAAACGACAGCGCCGGATGGACCACCACGGCCACCTCGCCGGAGGTCACCGCCGGGTCTTCGCGGAGGAGCCCGACGGTTCGCTCCGCCACCGTGGGGGAACCGGGAACCGCGTACACCACCGCGCCGTGCTGGCGGGACGCCGTCACCAGGTCGTCGACGATCGCCCGGTAGACGGCATCGAAGGTTGGCTCGGACTCATAGTGGTCGTCGAACGAGGGGTGATCGGGGAAGGATGCGGCGGCCGGGTGCCTTGAGGTCCGGAGGAACACCAGGGCGGCGCCGTCGATCAGCCTCAGGGTCTGGTCGGTGATCAGCTCGGGTCCGGCCGGTCCCAACCCGACCACGTCGATCCGCGGTCCGGACCCCGGGCCGGGGGTCGGGGCGCCGGTGGGTTCGGTCACGATAGGCGTCCTTCCGGACCTCAGCTGCCGGGGACGGTGGTGGTGGTGACCCCGCTGCCGGGTGTCGTGGTGGTGGTGGTCGGCACCGCCGCCGCCTGGGCGGCCGCAGCGGCGGCGGCCGCCGCCGAAGCCGCGGTGGTGGTGGAGGTCGGACTGGAAGGAATCGTGGTGGTGGGGGTTGGGCCGGTGGTGGTCGTCGAGGTGCTCGGGCCCGAACCGTTCGAGGAACTCCGAGTCGGGAGCGGGGTCTGGGTCTGCCCGGCCACCGAGGCCAACAAGTATTTGGCCGGAGGCGCCACCGGGGCCACCACGCCTTGGTTCTTCCAACTCCCGTATTGCGGATCGACGGACACCGCGGAGGTGCGGGCGAACGCCTGGATCTCCTTGGCGATCCGATTGCCGTTGGCGCTCGTCTGCAGCAACTGCTGAATCACCCCGGACCGGACTTGGGAGAGGGGCGCCACCGTCTGGCTGGTGACGTCGTAGATCTCCCAGGCCCCGCTGCTCGGATCCTGGATCGGACCGATGGGGGCGCCCACCTTCGCGGACGGGATCTGCAAGGCCTGCAGGACCTGCGACTGGGTGAACGTGCACCCGAGGGAGCCGCCGTTCGGAGCCGTCTGGGTGTCAAGGGAGTTGGCCTTGGCGACGTCGGCGAAGGCCGCCCCACCATTGATCTGGGCGACGTACTGGTTGGCGAGGTCCTGCGAGCCGGTCACGATCCAACTCACGCAATCGGTGGTGAAGGAGGCCTGATTGGCGGCGTAGTAGCTGGCGATGGCGGCGTCGGAGATATTGGCCCCGTCAGCCAGCAGCTTCTCGTCCACCGCGTTGTTGGCGATGAGGGCGTTGCGGATGCTGGCCGGGAGGGCCGACATCACCTGGGTCCCGGTCAGCGCCTGGCCGCTCGTCGCCACGCAGTAGGTCCCGGTTCCGCTCTGGCTCGCCTGTTGGGCGGCGGCACTGATTTCCCCGCTCAGCGACGCCGCGAAGTTCTGCTGGGCGGTCTGAAGATCGGCGGCGGTGATGGTCAGCCCCTTGGAGGCGGCCAGCTGGGCCGCCAACTGGTTGCCCACCGTGTTCTCGAGGATGGAGTCGGCGAACGCCATGTCGTAGGTGCCCGGACCACCGGCCCCGGTCGTCTGGAACGGCGTGATCTGCCCGGTCTCGGCGGTGAGTAGGCAACGGCCGACCTGGGTGGAGTCGAAGGTGCGGAGCTGGTTGTTGAGCGAGCTCACCGAGATGGCCGTCCCGTTGACGGTGGCGGCCGGTGGCGTCACGTTGCAGGCGCTGGTCAGCAGCCCTCCTCCGAGCACGACGATGGAGAGGGTACAGAGGGTGAGGAGGCGCTTCACGGCGGCGATGCTACCGGCTCGTCGCCAGGGCAGGAATTTCGGCGGCGGGCCCACCGGCGGCGTCGTCGGGGGCCGGCGGGTCCGGCGGCGGGACCAA
>DATARI010000191.1:0-14941 GCA_036264255.1 Acidimicrobiales bacterium
GCCGCCGGCACGGTGAGGGTGGCCGGATCGAGACCGGGTTCGGGCCCCATGCCGCCTATACGGTGCCACTGGAGGTGTTGGCCGATGTCGCGGCTGTCGCCCAGGAACTCGATGCCATCCTCCACATCCACGTGGCCGAGACCGAGGGCGAGGTGGCCACCTACGCGGCGGCCCACGGCCGATCGGTGCCCGAGGCGCTGGCTGAGATCGGGGCGCTCGACGGGAGGGTCATCGCCGCCCACAGCATCTGGTTGTCGGAGGGAGATGTCGCCCTCTACCGCGACCATGATGTCGCGGTGGCTCACTGTCCTCGGAGCAATGCCAAGCTGGCCTCGGGGCTGGCGCCGCTCACCCGGTGGCTGGCCGAGGGCATCCGGGTGGGGTTGGGGACCGACGGACCGGCGTCCAACAACGGCCTCGACCTGTGGGAGGAGATGACCTTTGCCGCCCTGGTGGCCCGCATCCATGATCGCGACCCCACCGCCATGCCGGCGGCCTCCGCCCTCGACCTCGCCACCCGGGGGGGCGGCCGGGTGCTCGGCCGCCCCGACCTCGGCACCCTGGCCCCGGGGTCCCGGGCCGACATGGTGCTGGTCAACCTGGAGGACTCCGTATTCGGCCCGCTCCACCAGGACGCCCATCTCACCGAGCACGTGGTGTGGTCCGGGTCCAGCCGGTCGGTGACCGATGTCTGGGTGGCCGGCCGACGGGTCGTGGCCGAGGGCCGTTGCCTGACCGTCGACGTCGGTGAGGCGCGTCGCCAGGTCGAGGACCGGTCCCGCCGGCTCTTGACCGGCTGAAGGGCGGGCGCCCTCGGTGGAGCCCCGATCAGGACCCCTGGCGGTCGGCGAACCGACACGCCCCGCGGGCAAATCCGAAGATGAGGATCCGGAGGATCACCCACATCACCGCGCCGGTCCCGGCGATCCTGGGGTTGAACTTCACCGACCAGGTGAGGTTGGTCCCTCCCTCGTTCGGGGCGAGGTCGACATCGGCCCGGTAGTCGCGGACCGGGAATCCACTGATCAACGTGTAGCTGAGGTGGTGAGGCGGCAGCCACTCCAGAACCTCTTCTCGGGAACCGACGCCGAGCGAGGTGAACCGCCGTACCGCGCCGACCCCGTCGGGGGCCGGTTCACCATCTCGTTCCAGGTGACTCCGGGTCAGGAAGGACCAGTCTTTCCAGCGATGGGCTTCCCCGACCAGCGGCCACACCTTGTCGATCGGGGCGCGGGCGTGAGACACCTGGGTGAACGACCAGCGCGGCTCGGTGGAGGCCGGGCGCTCGGAGGGTCGGTCGAGACGGTCGGCCATCGGACCGCGCCGGCCTGGCTCAGCCCCCGACCTTGGCCTTGAGCGCCTCCAGGGACTGCTGGTAGAGGGTGGTCATCAGCGCGGCCATGTCATCGGGAGTGGCATCGACGTCCCAGGTCACGTGCGAGGTGGCCCCGGTGGGGGTGACGGTGATGACCCCTTGGTGGGTCTCCACCGGCGCGCCGTCGGTGATCGAGTAGGTGAGGACCCGGCCGGCATCGTCTTTCGATACCAACCGTTCGGTGATCTCCATCCCCATCATTTGCAGGATTCGATCATCGCCCTCCACCCGGCAGGAGTCGATTCCCGGCATCCAGTCGCCGATGCCGCCGAAGTCGCCGATCACCGCCCAGACGTCGTCGGCCGATGCATCGATGTCGATTGCTGCCTGTCCCTGTGCCACGGTCCCCCCTGGATTGGTTGTGAATCTGACTCTGGTTTGATGGTGCCGCTGATGCTACAGCGGCGCCGACGGTTGTCCGAATCGACGAATGACCAGGCCGGCGGGGGTTCGACCCGATAGGTTTGCATCCCATGGTCGGCTCCAGCAGACGTCGCAGTGCGTCTGCGGTGGCGGCTGTCCTGCTGATGAGCGTCGGGCTGTGTGCGTGCACCTCTTCGTCGCCGACTGCCGCCTCGACCCCGAAAGCGACCGAGTACTACGTGTCGTTGGGGGATTCCTACGCCGCCGGGTTCCAACCGACCGGCCGGAACGGCGTCGGGCACACCACTACCAACGGGTTCGCCTATCAGGTCCCCGGTTTGGCCACCGCCCGCGGCTATCACCTCACCCTGGTGAACTTCGGATGCGGCGGGGCCACCACCGCATCCCTCCTCACCAGCCCGGGATGCCCGCTGCTCGGACCGGGCGCTCCCCACTACCCCCGACAGTCGCAAGCCGCGGCGGCCGAAGCCTTCCTCCAGCAACACCCGGGGAAGATCGGGCTGGTGTCGGTCTCGATCGGGGGGAACGACGTCACCGATTGCGCCACCAGCGCCGATCCGATCGGCTGTGTGGCCAAAGCCGTCGCCACCATCAACGCCAACCTCTCGATCCTGTTGCCGGCGCTACGGGCGGCGGCGGGGCCCGGCGTGCCGATGGTCGGGATCACCTACCCCGACGTCGTGCTCGGCGACTACCTGTCCTCCAACGCCGCGGACCGAACGCTGGCCTCCCTCTCGGTGGCCGCCTTCAAGGGGGTGATCAACCCGGCGCTCCAGGCCCAGTATGCGGCGGTGGGGGCCACCTTCGTGGATGTGACCGCGGCGACCGGCGCCTACACCCCGTTCACCCAGACCACCCACCTCGCCCCCTACGGGACCATCCCGATCGCGGTGGCCAAGGTCTGCCAGCTGACCTACTTCTGCCAGTACGGCGACATCCACCCGCGTACAGTCGGCTACACGGAGATCGCCACGCTGGTGACCGCCGCTCTCCCGGAGCGGTGACCAGCCGGCCATGCACGAGGGAGTTCGATGACCGCTTCGTCGCAATCGACTGAACACCACCGATCGGGCGGAACCGATGAGGCGCTGTTCATCCCCGATGCCAACAGCTTCGTGCCCACCGATCTGGCCCGGGGGCCCTGGACTCCGAAGGCCCTCCACGGAGGGCCGGTGGCGGCGTTGGTGGTCCGGGCCATCGAGCGGTGCTCGCCCGACGGGGGTCAACAGCTGGCCCGCCTCACTCTGGAATTGCTCCGCCCGGTTCCGACCTCCCGGCTGAGCGTCACCGCCTTCCTGGTGAGGCCGGGGCGCAAGGTCCAGCTGGTCGACGCGGTGGTCGAATCGGGCGGGGTGGAGGTGGCCTGGGCCCGGGCCTTGCGGATCCGGGTGGCGCCCGACGAGTGCCGGGCGGTCCCGACGGTGCCCGAAGACGAATCGCCGCCTCCGCCCGAAGCCGGTCTCGTCACCCCGAACATGACCGATGGGTACCGGGCCTTTCACAACGACGGGGTCGAGGTCCGATTCGTCAAGGGCCGGTTCGACGCCGTCGGGCCGGCGGCCGCCTGGTTCCGGTTGCGACAGCCGGTGGTCGCCGGGGAGGAGCCATCCCCCTGGCAGCGGGCGGTGGCGATCAGTGACTTCGGGAACGGGATCTCCGCCGAGCTCGATTTCGCCTCGAACATCTTCATCAATCCCGACGTCTCGGTGTCGCTGAACCGCCCTCCGGTCGGGGAGTGGATCTGTCTCGACTCCCGCACCCGCTTCGGTACCCCCGGCATCGGCACCACCGAGTCGGTGCTGTGGGACGTCCAGGGGAGGGTCGGGCGGGCGGTGCAGGATCTGCTGGTCGAGCCGATCCAGTGAGCGGCGTCGGTGGCGGCTCCTGACCTCGGGGCGGTGCCGCCCTCCGGGCCGTCCCCCATAGCCGGCGAGAGGCCGGTCACCGGGTTCGCCCGGGTGGGCCGAGCGGTGGCGGCAGGGTGGGTGGCGGTCAGCGGACCGGTCACCGCCATCATCGACCGCTTCGATGCGATCCAGCAACGACACCCGGCCACGGCGGTGCCGGTGGCGGTGGTGCGGAAGTATTCCGACGACGGGGGTGGTCGACTGGCCGGGCAGATCGCCTACTCGTCGTTGATGTCGGTCTTCCCGCTGCTCCTGGTCCTGCTGACCGGGCTCGGGGTGGTACTCCAGGGCGACACCCACCTGCAGGACGAGATCGTCAACTCCGCGGTGCGCCAGTTCCCGGTGGTCGGGTCGGACATCACCAACAACGTGCATCAGCTCTCGACCGGCAACGCCTTCGGTCTCGGGATCGGCCTGATGTGGTTGGTCTACGGTGCCCAGCGCCTGAGCCGGAGCGCCCAGGTGATGATGGCGACGGTGTGGGGCGTGGCGAGGGACGACCTTCCCGGATTTTGGCTTTGGCTCCCTCGGGCGGCCGGGTTCCTGGTGGTGCTCGGCATCGGTTTCATCGGGTCGGGAGCACTGGCCGGGCTGGGCGCCTTCGGCGGATTCGGCGGGTACTCGGTCTGGATCGGCCTCATCGCCTCGTTCGGCGTCAACATCGCCATGTACTGGTGCGCGTTCCGGATCCTGTTGAAGGTCCCGCCCCAACATCGGGTGTTCTGGCCCGGCGCTCTCCTCGCCGGTTCGATCTGGACCATCTTGCAGTTCACCGGAGCCCAGCTGGTGGCCCACCAGCTGAAGCACCTCTCCACCCTCTACGGGACGTTCGCCACCGTGCTCGGCCTCATGTGGTGGTTGGCGCTCGGGGCCACCGTCTCCGTCTACGGGGCGGAGTTCAATCTGGTGGTGACCCGGAAGCTGTGGCCGCGGTCGCTGCGCCGGGGCGCCCGCCCGGATGGGTCAAAGGACCCGATCGGTCCGCTCGCAACCGCCACCGACCGACCGGCGTCCCCGGCGGCCTGACCCGACGAATCGAAGCGGTCGCCGCTTACCGGGAGATCCAGGCATCGGCCCGGTTGGTGAGCTTCACCACCGATGCCGGAAGCTTGCCGTCGACGATGTCGGCCAGGGTGACCACCTCGAGCACCGAGCGAAGGCTCGACCGGACCGCCACCCAGACGTCCTGGAGGTGAACGGCGGCTCCTTCGTAGGTGGCGGCCTCGGGGCGGAGCCCGCGCACCTCCGCCAACGGCCCGTCGAGGGGTCGGATGATGTCGGCCACGGTGATCTGCTTGGCCGGCCGGGCCAGCCGGTAGCCGCCGTCGGCTCCGCGCTGGCTGCGGAGGAGGCCGGCCCGTCGCAGGTCATTGAGGATGCTCTCGAGGAATTTGGGAGGCAGCCCTTGGGCGACGGCCAGGGATTCAGCCGTCACCGGATGATCGCCGGCATCGGCCACCCCACACATGGCCCGCACCGCGTAGTCGACCTTGGCGGAGATGTACACGACTAGGAGTCTGCCATGGCCACCGGTTGGCCAGGCTGACAGGGGGCCGGTCGGTGGACCGGATTCCTAGGCCGAGCAGGACCCGGTGCAGGTACCGGCGTGGAAGGTGCCGAACGCCGCGAACAGGATGATCCATAGCGCGGTGATGGCGATGCTGATGACGATGCCGGCGGTGGCGAGCCCCGAGCCTCCTTGCACCCCGCCGGTCCGCTTGATCTGGGACTTGGCGGTGAAGCCGAAGATCACGCCCAGGATCACACCGACGATCCCCAGGAAGGGGATGACACCAGCGCAGGCACAGACGAGCGAAGCGATCGCCTGTCCGTTGGTCGGGCGGGCGGGGACCGACCTTCCGGTCGGGTAGGGGATCTGGGCCTGATCCCATCCACCGGGCTGTGGGTAGGTCGGGAAGATGGCGGAGGCGGGCGGGGGAACGGGTGCCGCTCCCGGTGCTTGTTCGGGTGGGTACCACTGGCCATCCGAGGCCAGCCAGTAGCCGGGACCTGGCGACCCCGGTCCTGGAGTACCGACGTCTTCTCCCGACAGGGTCATCCGTCTCCGTTCGTTGCCGGCGGAGCCTCCGACTGCGGGCTCGGGCTAATCGTAGCCACCCCCCGGGGACACCGACGGCGTGCCTTCCTCCTTCTCCTCGTTCTGGGGGACCCCCTCGTCGGGTGTCTCCGGGGTCAGCCAGGGGCGGGTCCGGGCGAGCCAGAGGCAAGCGGCCAGGAGGAGGATCGAGCACAGGATCCAGCCGAGAGCGGTGGTGCTGACGCCCACATATTTCAGCCCGGAGGCGAAGACGACGAAGGTGATCAGCGGCCGGATGTAGCGGTCCGGGGCCCGGGAGGAGAGGAATGACCCGACGATCACGGCCGGGATGCTCCCGATGGCGAGGGAGGCCGTGACCGGAAAGGCCACGTGCCCGAAGACCAGGGCGCCGAGGGCGGCCGCCAGGGTGAGGGGGACCGCCTGGGTGAGGTCGGTGCCCACCAGCTGCTTGGCGCTCAGCATGGGGTAGAGGAACAGGAGGAAGACGATCATCAAGGAGCCCGAACCCACCGAGGTGATCCCCACGATGATCCCCCCGACCATGCCGATCAGGACCGAGGGCAGCGGCCGGATCTTCAGATCATGGACGACGACTTTCTCCACCTGCCCGGCCCGCCGGTCGAGGAGGTACCGCAGCAGCATGGCGGCCGCCCCCACCAGCAGGGCGGCGCCCAGGGCAATTTGGACATTCTTCTCGGCCGAGGGGCTGTTTCCCATCTCGTGCAGGAGGAAGGTCCCGAAGAACGCCATCGGGACCGAGCCCAAGACCATCCAGCCCACCAGGGTGAGGTTCACGGTCCCTTTGCGCAGGTGGACGGCGGCACCGAAGGGCCGCATCAACACCGCCGCCACCAGGTCGCTGGAGATGGCGGTGGACGGTTTGACGCCGAAGAGGAGAATCAGCATCGGGGTCATCAAGGCGCCACCGCCGGCCCCGGTCATCCCGACCAGAAAGCCGACGACCGCGCTACCGAGGACGATGTAGGGGTCAATATTCACAGTTACCTCGGCGGCGGTTGACCAGCCACAATGTGGCCGGCATCGGGAACCAGGCGGTCTTGCGCATCGACCGCTATTTGAGCAGCTTGGACAACCGGCGGTCGGCCAGCTGGCGGCCCCCGGTCTGGCAGGTGGGGCAGTACTGCATCGACTTGGTGGCAAACGACACCTGGCGGACGGTGTCACCGCAGACCGGGCAGGGCTCCCCGGTGCGGCCGTGGACCTGCATGGCGCGCTTCTTGTCGCCCTTCAGCTCGGCCGCCCCCAGACCCCCGGATCGGGCCAGCGCTTCGGTCAGCACCGTGACCAGTGCGGCATGGAGGTTCTCGACCTCGGTCGGATCCAGCTTGGACGCCGACTTGTAGGGGGACAGGTGGGCAGCGTGGAGCGCCTCGTCCGAATAGGCGTTGCCGACTCCGGCGATGAGCGATTGGGAGGTGAGGGCAGTCTTGACGTTGGCCGACACCCCGCCGAGGAGCCGGGCCAGTTCGGACACGGTGAACTCCGGGCTCAACGGGTCGATCCCCAGGCCGGCGATGCCCTCGACCTGGTCGAGGGAGTTCACCACCCAGAGCGCCAGCCGTTTCTCGGTGCCCATCTCGGTCACGTCGAACCCCGACCCGTCGTCGAGCCCGACCCGGAGGGCGAGGGGCCCCTTGCCCGGCCGGGCGGCCTTGGTCGGCAGCGAGTCGTACCAACGGATCCATCCGGCCCGGGACAGATGGGTCACCAGCCAGATGCCGTCGAGATCGATGCAAACGTACTTGCCCCGGCGTTCGCACCCGGTGGCGGTGCGCCCGATCAGCTGGTCGATCCTCGGGCTGACCGTCTTCAGGGCGGCGAACGACCCCAGCTCGCATCGAGCGATCTTCCGGCCGGCCAGCCGCTCGGCCAGCCACGATGTCAGGGCTTCTACCTCGGGGAGCTCGGGCACAGGTCCGGTGACAAGTGTAGGCGCCCTTAGTATCTGGTCCTCACCCTGCCCGCCACGCCCCGAGAGGATGTCCCCGTTGTTCCGCCCGGTCCCCAGTGACGCCGATTTCACCGCCCTCGAGGCCGAAGAGCTGGCCCGATGGGAGAAGCACCGCGTCTTCGAGCGATCGGTGGAGCTCCGGGACGGGGCCGAGCCCTGGGTGTTCTACGAGGGCCCGCCGACCGCCAACGGCCGCCCGGGCCTTCACCACGTCTGGGCCCGGGCCTACAAGGACCTGTTCTGCCGTTACCGGACCATGCGCGGGTACGCGGTCCCCCGGAAGGCCGGATGGGACACCCACGGCCTGCCGGTCGAGGTGGAGGTGGAAAAGCAGCTCGGCATCACCGCCAAGCGCCAGATCGAGGAGGAGGTGGGCATCGCCGAGTTCACCCGGTTGTGCCGGCAGTCGGTGCAGAACTACGTCGACGAATGGAAGGCCCTCACCGGCCGGATCGGGTACTGGCTGGACATCGACGACGCCTACTGGACTTTCTCCACCGAGTTCGTGCAGTCGGTGTGGTGGAACCTCAAGTCCATCTGGGACCAGGGCCTGCTCTACGAGGACATCAAAGTGGTGCCCTACTGCCCACGCTGTGGGACCGCCCTCAGCAGCCACGAGCTGGGCCAGCCCGACGTCTACCGGGAGGTGGTGGACGAGTCGACCTACGTGCGGTTCCCGCTCACCGACGAGGGCGACGCCGCCACCGCCCTCCGGACCGCCCTCGGCCGCTCCAGCTGCACCGGCCTGTCCCTGGTGGCGTGGACGACCACCCCGTGGACGTTGCTCTCCAATACCGGGGCGGCGGTCGGGCCGGATCTCCAGTACGCGGTGGTCGGCGATGACATCGTCGCCGCCGACCTGGTCGAAGCCGTCTTCGGCGAGGGGGTGTCGGCCGATCACCGGGTCCCCGGACGGGACCTGGTCGGCCTCCGCTACCTGCGGCCGTTCGATGACGTCGACGTCCCTCCCGGTGACGAAGGCGACGGGTGGCGGGTGGTGCCCGGGGAGTTCGTCGAGGCCGACGAGGGAACCGGCATCGTCCATCTGGCCCCCGCCTTCGGTGAGGTCGACCGGCAGGTGGGCCGCCAGGAGGGGTTGCCCACCCTCAACCCGGTCGGACCCGACGGGACCTTCACCGCCGAGGTGCCCTGGCTCCAGTCCCGCCCGGTACGAGAGACCAACGCCGTCATCAACGATCGACTGGAGGCCGCCGGGCTCCTCGTCCGCCGGCAGCCCTACCGGCACTCCTACCCCCATTGCTGGCGTTGCGGGACCCCGCTCATCTACTGGGGCAAGCCGAGCTGGTACGTCCGCACCTCGGAGCGGAAGGCGAACCTGGTGGCGGAGAACCAGACCATCGGCTGGCACCCCGAGCACATCCGGGACGGCCGGATGGGGGAGTGGCTGGCCAACAACGTGGACTGGGCCCTCTCCCGCGACCGTTTCTGGGGAACCCCGCTCCCGGTGTGGCGGTGCGAGCGGGCCCACGTCCACTGTGTCGGCTCGCTGGCCGAACTGTCCGAGCTGTCCGGCCGGGATGTCACCGATATCGACCCGCACCGCCCGGCCATCGACGACGTGGTGTTCCCCTGCCCGGACTGCACGGCGGCCGGGGGCCCGCCGTCGGAGATGAGGAGGGTGGAGCCGGTCATCGACGCCTGGTTCGACTCCGGCTCGATGCCGTCCGGCCAGTGGGGCTATCCGGTGGTGCCGGGATCGGAGGAGCACTTCGTCTACCCGGCCGACTTCATCTGCGAAGCCATCGACCAGACCCGCGGCTGGTTCTACTCGCTGCTGGCGGTCAACACGCTGGTGCGGGGTTCGACGCCCTATCGGAACGTGCTGTGTCTCGGCCATCTGGTCGATGCCGACGGCCGGAAGATGTCCAAGAGCCTCGGCAACGTCACCGACCCCTGGGAGATCCTCGATTCCCGGGGGGCGGATCCCCTGCGGTGGTGGATGTTCTCGCAGGGCTCCCCCTGGACGCCGACCCGGGTCAGCTTCGAGGCGATCGATGCCGCCATGCGGGACACCCTCCTCACCTTGTGGAACACCTGGTCGTTCTTCACCACCTACGCGTCGCTGAACGACTTCGACCCGGCCGATCCGGCCATCCCCCGGCCGGAGGACCGTTCGGTGCTGGACCGGTGGATGCGGTCACGGCTCTACGCCACCGTGGCCACCATGACCGCCTCGCTCGACGGGTACGAGCCGTTCCCGGCCGCCACCGCCCTGGCCGAGCTGGTCGACGACGTCTCCAACTGGTACGTCCGGCGCAGCCGTCGACGCTTCTGGCGAACCGATCCGGATGCCGATCCCGCCGACTCCCTCGGAGCCCAGGCGACGCTCTACGAGACGCTGGTGACGGTGGGCCGCCTGCTCGCCCCGATGTGCCCGTTCGTCTCCGATCGGATGTGGCGAGACCTGACCGGGGCGGTCGAGGACGACTCGGTCCATTTGGCCGACTGGCCGGCGGAGGAGCCGGCGGCCATCGACCCGGACCTCGAAGCCGGCATGGGGTTGGCCCGGCGGCTCTCGTCCCTCGGACGGGCCGCCCGGGCCGAGGCGGAGATCAAGGTCCGCCAGCCGCTGGCCCGCGCCCTTGTCTACCTCCCCCCCCACAGCCCGCCGTTGCCGGAGGGGATCGTCGAGGACGAACTGAATGTCGACCAGGTCGAGCCGATCGGCGAGTTGGGCGATGTCCTCGCCTACGAGCTGGTGCCCAACTTCAAGCTCCTCGGCCCCCGGTTGGGACCGAAGGTGCAGCAGCTCCGGGCAGCCATGGCCTCGGTGGACGGTGCCGCCGCTGCCGCGGCGCTGGCCGAAGGCCGGCCGGTCGAGGTGCCGCTCGACGACGGGGTGGTGGAGTTGAGTGGCGACGAGGTCGAACTGCGGGTCCGGGCCCAACCCGGGTTCGCGGTGTCGCGGGACGGCGCCGAAGTGGTGGCCCTCGATCTCACCCTTGACGACGATCTCCGTCGGCGGGGACTGGCCCGCGAGGTCATCCGCAACGTCCAGGACCTGCGCAAGGCGTCCGGCCTGGAGGTGTCGGACTGGATCCATCTCCATCTGGTCGGGCTCGACGACCTGGAACCGCTGTTCGACCTGATCGCCCGCGAGGTGCTGGCCCGCTCAGTGGGGACCGTCCCACTGGATGGAAGTGGCGCCGGGGAAGGCGCCTCCTTCGAGTTCGACGATGGCGGGGCCCCCCGGGAGGCGAAGATCTGGGTCGCAAAGGCGTGACCTCCGCCGAGGAGTCTGCGCCCCGAGACCCCCAGACCCCCGACGAGGAGTACGTCCTGGCCGTCGACCTCGGGACCGGGGGACCGAAGGTGGCGGTGGTGTCGACCACCGGGAGAATCGTCGCCCACGGCTTCGCTCCGGTTCCCCTCTATCTCCTCGACGGCGGGGGAGCCGAACAGGACCCCGCCGACTGGTGGTCGGCTATCGGTTCGGCGGCCGGCGACGCGCTGGCCGCGGCCGCCATCCCGGCCTCCAAGTTCATCGGGGTCGGCTGCACCTCCCAATGGTCGGGCACCGTGGCGGTCGGATCCGACGGTTCCCCGCTGATGCGGGCGATCATCTGGATGGACTCCCGAGGCAACCGGGCCATCCGGGCCGCCGCCGGTGGCCGGGTGAAGGTGTTGGGCTATGACCCCCGCAAGATCCTCCGATGGGTGCGGATCACCGGCGGGGCACCGGGCCTGTCGGGCAAGGACCCGGTGGCCCACATCCTGTTCATCCGGGACCAGTTCCCGGAGATCTACCGGGAGACCGCCACCTTTTTGGAGCCGGTCGACTATCTCAACCTCCGGCTCACCGGTCGGACCTGTGCGTCGTTCGACTCCATCGCCGCCCACTGGGTCACCGACAACCGGGATGTCGACCGGGTGGTCTACGACGAGCGGCTGTTGTCGATCACCGGACTGGACCGGGCCAAACTCCCGGACCTGGTGCCGTCGGGGAGCATCGTCGGGCCGCTGACCGCCGGGGCGGCAGCCGACCTCGGCCTCCCCGAAGGGCTACCGGTATCGGTGGGGAGCGGCGACGTCCATTCGGCGGTGTTCGGCTCCGGAGCGGTGGCCGACTTCTCTGCCCACCTCTATGTCGGGACGTCGTCGTGGATCTCCGCCCACGTGCCGTTCAAGAAGACCGCCATCACCACCAACGTCGCCTCGATCCCGGCCGCCCTGGCCGGCAAGTACATCGTGGTGGACGAGCACGAGACGGCGGGAGCCTGCTTGACCTTCCTCCGGGACAACCTCGGCCTGGCCGCCGACTTCGAGTCCATGAACGCCATGGTGGAGGCGACGCCGCCGGGGTCCGGGCGGGTGCTGTTCACTCCCTGGCTCAACGGGGAGCGGAGCCCGGTCGATGACCACACCATTCGCGGTGGATTCCACAACCTGTCGCTCTCGACGACCCGGGCGGAGATGGTGCGGGCCGTCTACGAGGGAGTGGCCTTCAACGCCAAGTGGTTGCTGGAGGCGGTGGAGAAGTTCGCCGGCCGCCGCTTCGACTCGATGGCGTTCATCGGCGGCGGGGCCAACTCCGAGCCGTGGTGCCAGATCCATGCCGATGTGCTGGGCCGGGAGATCCGCCAGGTCGAGGATCCGGTCCTGGCCAACGTGCGGGGGGCGGGCCTGGTGACCCTGGTGGCATTGGGGAAGGTGTCGGTCGAGCAGATCCCGCCGATGGTGAGGGTCCGCCGCACCTTCACCCCGGATCCCGCCACCGCCCCCGTCTATGACCACCTCTACAAGGAGTTCGTCTCCCTCTACAAGCAGACCAAAGGCATCCATAGGCGGCTCAACCGGTTCTGATCCCGGTCCCGAGGGCCGGCGTCGAGATCGTCTCTCCCCGGTGGGGACCCCTCCCCTTCAGCGCTCTCACCTGGCCGAATCAACCCCTTCGTGCGACGGTCGGGAGGTGTACGTTGACCGGGTGCCCATGTTCATCGACCGCCACGATGTCCCCGGAGTCACGCCCGAGGAGTTGGCCAACGCCCACCGGCTCGACGTGGCGATCCAAGAGAGGCACGGCGTGAACTACCACACCTACTGGTTCGAACCCGAGAACGGATCGGTGTTTTGTCTAGCCGAAGGGCCGAGCAAACAAGCCATCGAGACGGTGCACCGAGAGTCCCATGGCCTGTTGGCCAGCACCATTCTGGAGCTCGGCGAGTTTGCACCCCTGAACGACTTCTTCGGGTCCCTGCCCAGTCATCCCGTCGGCACTCCCTACGCCGCACCGGCCCTGCGGGTGATCGTGTTCACCGATGTGTGCGGGTCGGTCGCCCAAACGCAACAACTCGGCGATGACGGCCATATGCAGATGCTCGGCGAGCACAACAGCATTGTCCGTAGCGAACTCGTCAACCATGAAGGTCGTGAGGTCAAACACACCGGCGACGGCATCATGGCCGCCTTCACGTCAGTGGTGTCGGCCATCGCCTTCGCGGTGGAAGTGCAACGGCGACTTCACCGGCGCAATCAGGAGGCTGCCGTTCCACTCGAGGTGAGCATCGGCATCAGTGCGGGGGAGCCGGTGACCGACGAGCACGAGGACCTGTTCGGTGCCGCTGTGCAACTTGCCGCCCGGTTGTGTGCGGCGGCATCGATCGGCGACATCGCGGTGTCGGTTGCCGTCCGCGAACTGTGCATCGGCAAACCGATCCGCTTCGACGATCTGGGTGAACTTACGCTCAAGGGCATGCCGGAACCCACTCGCACCTACGCGGTGGCCTGGCGCGACTAACTGCGCGAGACATCCTTCCCGGTGGCCGACCGACCCGAGTCCCCCGCCCCTGGGCAGGAAGGTTGCCCTGATCCCACCACCGGCGTACCTGTGGCCGGTCCCGGTCAGGGGTCGGTCGGCTGGAGGAACTCGAGCCGGTTGCCGAACGGGTCGTCGGCGTAGACCCGGCGGAACCCGGGGAAGTCGCGGTCCCAGGTCGCCGGCCGACCTGATGCCGCCAGCCGGCGGACGACCTCCTCGATGTCGTCGACGAGGATGCCGGGGTGGGCCTTCTTGGCCGGTCGGAAGTCGTCCTCCACCCCGAGATGGAGCTCGATGCCGGAGCCGGTGAACCATGCCCCGCCCCGGGCGGCCAACACCGGGGGCTTCGGGATCTCCTCCATGCCCAGCACCTCGACGAAGAACTGGCGGGCGGCCGCCTCCTCGCCCGGCGGCATCGCCAACTGCACGTGGTGGAGGCCCGGGTACACGGCTCCAGCATGCCCGCGGTCCGGGGGCGAACCCAAATCTCGGCGCCAGGCGGTGATGGCGTGGCAGGCTTGGGCGGATGTTGACGGAGCGCACGGTGATCGTCACCGGGGGGACCAGCGGCTTGGGTCGGGAGTGCGCCCGATCACTGGCCGCCGATCCCGGGATACACGTGGTCATCACCGGTCGGGATCTGGCCCGGACCCAGGCGGCGGCGGCCGACATCGGCGCCCGGCCGATGGTCCTCGATCTCGCCTCGCTGGCGTCGGTTCGGACCTTCACGGAGGAGCTGGTCGGGGCCGGGCTCCCACCCCTCCGCGCCCTGGTGTGCAACGCCGGCCTCCAGTTCACCCGGCGGGCCTTCACCGAGGACAAGGTGGAGGCCACCTTCGGGATCAACCATCTCGGGCACCTGGCCCTGGTCGAAGGGCTGGTCCCCTTCCTAAACGCCCCGGGCCGGATCGTCTTCGTCTCGTCCGGCACCCACGATCCCGCCAAACGCACCGGGATGCCCCACCCGCTGGAGGCCAGTGCCTGCCAGTTGGCCTACCCGCCCACCGGGGCCGGGGGCGACTCCCCGGGGAAGGACGGCCGGCGTCGCTATGCCACCTCGAAACTGGCCAACGTCCGCGCCGCCTACGCGCTGGCCCGCCACCTCGAGGGCCGCGGCATCACCGTCAACGCGTTCGACCCGGGGCTGATGCCCGGCACCGGACTGGCCCGTGACGCCGGACCGCTGTTGCGGGCGCTGTTTGCCACCGTGGCCCGGGGACTGGTGGTGCTCCCCGGGGTCAACACCCCGGCGAGGTCGGGAGCCGTCCTGGCCGGGCTGGTCACGAATCCCGACCTCGGGACGACGACCGGCAACTACTTCGCCGGCGCCCGGCCGACCCGATCGTCGACCGCCTCCTACGACCAGGAGGCCCAGGACGCCCTCTATCGGGACAGCTTGGACATCCTCGCGACCCTCGGGGGCCTCCCGTGAACTCCCGGCCGGCCATGGGGGTCACCGATCCGG
>DATARI010000039.1:0-5081 GCA_036264255.1 Acidimicrobiales bacterium
GTCGAGACCGGCCAGGGCCGCAACACCCAGATCTCCTCCGCCGGCGCGGAAGGTCCCATGCAGTTTCTCCCCGCCACTTTCGCCGCCTACGACCAGCCGGCCCCACCCGGCGGGGTCAACCCGCCCAGCCCCTTCGATCCCACCGACGCCATCTACGCCGCCGCCCGAGACCTCTGCGCGAATGGCGCCAGTGGCGGCGCCAACATTCCCGCCGCCATCTACGCCTACAACCACAGCCAGAGCTACGTCTCCGAGGTCCTCTCCTACGCCGAGGCCTATGCCACACCGGCCCCCATTGCGGCCGCGCCCAGCACTGCCGCAATGGTGGCGGTCAACTATGCCCTCGCTCAGATCGGCACCCCCTACCGCTGGGGCGGCGAGACGCCCGGCGCCGGCTTCGACTGCTCCGGGCTCACTCAAGCCGCCTACGACGCGGCCGGCATCGCTATCCCCCGCACCTCCGAAGCACAATGGTCGGCACTCCCACCCGTCCCCCTCGACGACCTCGAACCCGGTGATCTCGTGTTCTTCAACCCCGGCGAGGACATCCCCGGCCTCCCCGGACACGTCGGCATCTACATCGGCAACAACGAGATGGTCGACGCACCCCACACCGGCGCCGACGTCAGGATCGAGAAGCTCGCCGACTGGCCCACGCCTATGGGTGCCGCCCGACCCACCGCTACCTCCAACGGAGGCGCAGCTACGCCCGGCCTCAGCCCTTCGGCAGCAGGTGAAAATACGGGATGACCCGACCCGACCGACGTCCGTACTTGTCCACACCACGCCAGATCTCCATGGCCTGCCGCTGGGCCAAATCGCGCTCGTCGCCGACCAGCTCACTGGCCATCACCGGGATTCGCCTCCTGTGGACCCACACAGCGGCGCTGGTTGTGGCGCGAAGATTCGCAACCCAGTCTGGGACCCGCGTCTTGCCGGCTGCGCCGCCGCCGATCACGAACGAACCATCAGAATCCCGCCAATATCCAACGGGGGTGAACCGCTGCCGGCCTGAACGGCGACCTTTGGTCTCAATGACCAGAACGTCACCTCGGTTCAGGACCGCCATCGGGCTCCAGCCAAGCTTCCGCAACTGGAAAGCTTCCAACCTGTTCCCAATCCGCCACAGGACCCGGGTCCGGTCAACCCAGTTCGGAGAACGTCCGACCACCTCTCACCCCACTTTCCAGGGCCATAACCGCGCCGAGCTTACGATCCCGGCCAGCAGGGTCGCCTCCCATCGGACCTCGCGTCGACGTCCAAGAGCGATCATCGGCAAGGCCGCTGCTGCCGAGGAATCAGCGAACGTGACTCACGTGCCTCAACCCACAAAGGTGGCTCTACCAGGACCTATGCGGTTCCACCTAGAGATAACCGAGGGCCCGATGCAGTTCGAGCCGGCCACCTTCGCCGCCTATGCGACGGTGGGTCCCTCCGGTGCCTCGCCGGCATCGCCCTACGACCCGGTCGACGCGGTGTACTCCGCCGCGTCGATGCTCTGTGCCAACGGGGCCGGATCGCCGGCCACCTTGAGCGCCGCCGTCGGCGACTACAACCATTCGGACGTCTACGTGGACACCGTCCTCACCCTGGCGCTGGCCTTCGGGGACGCGCCGCAGACCTCCGGGACGGTGGTGGCCGCCCTCACCTTCGCCGCCCAGCAGCTGAACACCCCCTACCTGTGGGGCGGCACCGGGAACGGCGGCTTCGACTGTTCGGGCCTGGCCCAGGCCGCCTTCCAGCCAGCCGGGATCGACCTCCCCCGGGTGGCCCAGGACCAGTTCGATGCCGGACCCTCAGTGCCCGGCGGCACCGCGGTGGTGCCCGGTGATCTCATCTTCTTCGGCGACGGGCCGTCGTCGGTCGACCACGTCGGCCTCTATGTGGGAGGAGGCGAGATGATCGATGCGCCCCACACCGGGGCCCTGGTCCGCTTCGACAACGCCGACTGGTCGGGGTTCGTCGGGGCCACCCGCCCGGGCGGTTAGCCGGGCTAGCGGATGGCCAGCTGACCGGGATGGATCGGCGACGGCAGGACCGTCTGGCCCATCAGGTAGCGGTCCAACGCGGAGGCGGCCGACCGCCCCTCGGCGATGGCCCACACGATGAGGCTCTGGCCGCGGGTCATGTCGCCGCAGACGAAGACCCCCTCGACGTTGGTCGACCACGAGGAGTCGGCCACCACGCTGCCCCGGGCATTCAGCTCGATCCCCAGGTCGGCCACCACCCCGGTCGGCTCGGTGCCGAGGAAGCCCATGGCCAGCAGCACCAGCTCGCACTGGAGCTCGAACCCGGAATCGGGGATCGGCTCGAAGGCCGGATGCCCCTGCTCGTTGTAGGCCAGCTCCACTTCTTCGCCCCGCAGGGCCCGGACGTTCCCGTCCTCGTCGCCGAGACACTCCACCGTCGTGACCGCGAACAGGCGTTCCCCGCCCTCCTCATGGGCGGCCGAGGTCCGCAGGATGAGCGGCCAGGTCGGCCACGGGTTGTTCCCGGCCCGTTCCCGGGGCGGCTCGGGCATGATCTCCAGCTGGTGGACGGCCAGCGCCCCCTGCCGGTGCACGGTGCCGAGACAGTCGGCGCCGGTATCCCCGCCGCCGATAATGACCACATGCTTGCCCTCCGCGGAGATGGGCGAGACGTCCAACCGACCCTCCTGCACCAGGTTGGAGGGCTTGAGGTACTCCATGGCCAGGTGGATGCCGCCCAACTCCCGGCCGGGAACCGGGAGGTCGCGGGGCAGCGTGGCTCCCCCCGCCAGCAGCACCGCGTCGTACTCGTCGACCAGCGACTGGGCGCTGATCACCTCGACGTCGGGCGCCGACGCCCCGGGGAAACCGGCCGCCGAGCCCGACACCTCGGGGGCCGGCTGGCCCACCGAGACACCGCACCGGAACTCCACCCCCTCGGCCTCCAACTGCTCGAGCCGCCGATCGAGGACCGCCTTCTCCATCTTGAACTCGGGGATGCCGTAGCGGAGCAGGCCGCCGGGCTTCTCCGCCCGCTCGAACACCACCGCCGTGTGTCCGGCCCGGGCCAGCTGCTGCGCCGCCGCCATCCCCGACGGTCCGGAGCCGACGACGGCTACCCGCTTGCCGGTGGAGGTGGAAGCCTTGATCGGAGTCACCCAGCCTTCCGACCAGGCCCGCTCGGCGATCTCGTACTCGATGCGCTCGATGGTCACCGGATCGTCGTTGATGCCGAGCACGCAGGAGCCTTCGCAGGGGGCCGGGCAGAGCCGACCGGTGAATTCGGGGAAGTTGTTGGTGGCATGGAGCCTCTGGATCGCCTCGTCCCAGTCGCCCCGGTAGACCAGGTCGTTCCACTCCGGGATCAGGTTCCCGAGCGGACACCCCTCGTGGCAGAAGGGGATCCCGCAGTCCATGCACCGGGCCCCCTGATGCTGGGCGTCCTCGACCGGGAACGGCTCGTACACCTCTTTCCAGTCGCGCAGACGGACATGGACCGGGCGACGGCTGGGCAGCTCCCGGTCATAGGTCATGAACCCGGTGACGTCACCCACGGGACACCTGCATGACCGCTTCGTCGACCGACCGGCCTTCGGCCACTGCCTTCTCGGTCGCTTCCAGCACCCGGCGATAGTCCTTCGGCATCACCTTGACGAACTGCTCGGAGTTGCCGATCCAGTCGGCCAGGATGGCCTTGGCCACTTCCGACCCCGTCTCCTCCAGGTGCATGGCGATCCGGTCCTTCAGCCAGGTGCGGTCATCGGTGGACACCGGCTCGAGGTCGACCATGTCCGGGTTGTACTGGCGCCCGAGCTCATCGGAGGTGTCGTAGACGAAGGCCATCCCGCCGGACATCCCGGCGCCGAAGTTCCGCCCGGTCGGGCCGAGCACCACCACCCGGCCACCGGTCATGTACTCGCAGCCGTGGTCGCCCACGCCCTCCACCACCGCCACCGCCCCGGAGTTGCGCACGCAGAACCGCTCCCCCACCTGGCCGCGGAGGAAGACCTCGCCGGCGGTGGCGCCGTAGAGGATCACGTTGCCGGCCACGATGTTCTCTTCGGCGGCGAAGGGTGAGTCCTCCGGGGGGCGGACGATGATCCGGCCGCCCGACAGTCCCTTCCCCAGATAGTCGTTGGTGTCGCCGAACAGCCGCATGGTCACCCCCTTCGGCACGAAGGCGCCGAAGCTCTGGCCGGCCGAGCCGCGGAAGGTGAGGTCGATGGTGCCGTCGGGCAGCCCCACCCCGCCGTGGCGCCGGGTGATCTCATAGCCCAACAGGGTCCCGACGGTACGGTCGACGTTGGTGACCTGCTGTTCGGCGGTGACCCGGGTACCGTTCTCGATGGCCGGCCGGCAGGCCTCCAGGAAGGAGTGGTCGAGGGCGCGGTCGAGCCCGTGGTCCTGTTCCTGGATGCAGTGGCGCACCGCCCCTTCCGGCAGTTCCGGCTCCACCAGGATCGGCGCCAGGTCGAGTCCGGCCGCCTTCCAGTGGGTGATGGCCTCCTCGGCGTCGAGGAGGTCGACCCGACCGATGGCCTCCTCCACCGAGCGCAGGCCGAGGGCGGCCAGGTACTCCCGGACCTCCTCGGCGATGTATTCGAAGAAGGTCTCCACGAACTCGGGGGTCCCGGCGAACTTCTTCCGGAGCTCGGGGTTCTGGGTGGCGATCCCCACCGGGCAGGTGTCGAGGTGGCAGACCCGCATCATGATGCAGCCGGACACCACCAGGGGGGCGGTGGCGAAGCCGAATTCCTCCCCACCGAGGAGGGCGCCGACCACCACGTCCCGCCCGGTCTTCATCTGGCCGTCCACCTGGACCACGATCCGGTCCCGGAGCCCGTTGGCCAGCAAGGTCTGCTGGGTCTCGGCCAGGCCCAGCTCCCAGGGGATGCCGGCGTGCTTCTGGGAGGTCAGCGGGGTGGCCCCGGTGCCGCCGTCGTGCCCGGAGATCAGCACCACGTCGGAGTGGGCCTTGGCCACCCCGGCCGCCACCGTGCCCACCCCGACCTCCGCCACCAGCTTCACGTGGATGCGGGCCCGCGGGTTGGCCGACTTCAGGTCGTGGATGAGCTGGGCGATGTCCTCGATGGAGTAGATGTCGTGATGGGG
>DATARI010000066.1:0-2956 GCA_036264255.1 Acidimicrobiales bacterium
TGGATGACGTTGCCCAGCTGGACCGGGGTGTGGTGGGTGGCCGGTTGCGCCGCTCGACGGGTGGGCGCCCCCCCGGAGGCGGCGATCGCAAACGACGCGGTCGCGATGCCGGCGACCAGCACCAGTACCACCAGGCCCACCACCGCGGTGCCGAATCGTCGCTGAACAGATCGGTCATCGGCGTCCGCCGGTCCCGCCATCCGCTCCGCCAGACCCGGCGGGACCAGTGACGTCAACCAGGCAAAGGCCGCTCCATGCCGACTGGCAGGGGCCCCTCGGGAACGGAGTCCCATCGCCGTCGACCTCGAACCCCGCCCCCTCCCGGCTTTGGCGTTGCGGAGGTCAGCCGCCCACAGCTTCGACCAGGTACCCACTCCCCGGAAGAAGAGGACGAGGTCGGGAGCCGGGACCAGAAATCTCCTGACTTGGGGGCCGCCGGCTGCACCGCCCACCACGATCTCCAGAATCTGGCCGGTGACACCGTCGGCAGTGGTGACCCACTGATCCGCCGAGAAGCCGATCAGCTCCGACCATTGGACCAGGGCGGGGACCACGGCTCGGCTGCCGGCCGACGGTCCCACGGTCATTCCTGCCGGGGACAGCCGGATATCGAAGTGAGCATGGGGCGTCGGCGCCCAGGGATCGGTGACCTCCCGAGCCGCCACCAACGTCACCGGGGAGGGCGGAGGACTCGAGGATCGGAAGGGTCGTTTCTTCATGTTCGGGTCGGTCGAGCAACGCTCCGCGAGGGTTGTGCCAGTGATCGCAATGGTCGTGGCGACGCTATCACTGTGCGTCGTTTTTCTGGCTCCACAAGGGGATTCAGGCGTCCCCGACGGCCCGAACCTGGTCGGAACGGCGATCTGAGCCCGACCCCGGAAGAATCGCGGCGGTTCCGCGGTGGTCCGAGCGTGCCTCAGGCGGCTTTGACCGCGGCCACCAACTTGGTCAGCGAGTCCTTGGCGTCGCCGAACAACAGGGTGGTCTTGGGGTCGAACAGCAGCTCGTTGTCGATGCCGGCGAAGCCCGGCCGCATCGACCGCTTCAAGAAGACGATGTTCTGGGCCAGATCGGCGTGGATGATGGGCATGCCGAAAATGGGACTCCCCGGAGTGTTCTGGGCGGCGGGATTGACGGTGTCGTTGGCCCCGACCACCAGCGCCACGTCGGCGGTGGACATCTCGGGATTGGCGTCGTCCATCTCCTTCAACTCGTCATAGGGGACGTTGGCTTCGGCCAGCAGCACGTTCATGTGCCCGGGCATACGCCCGGCCACCGGGTGGATGGCGTAGAAGACATCGACACCCCGCGCCATCAACAGGTCAGCGAGTTCCTTGACAACATGCTGGGCCTGGGCGACGGCCAGCCCGTAACCGGGAATGATGACGACTTTGCTGGCATAGGCCATCAGCACCCCGAGATCCTCGGCAGTGCCGGTCTTCACCGGTCGGGTATCACCGGTCCCATCGGCGCCACCGGTGGCGGTGATGACCGATCCGAACGCGCTGAAGAGGATGTTGATCAGCGACCGACCCATGGCCTTGCTCATCATCCGGGTGAGCAGGGTGCCGGACGCCCCCACCAGGGTGCCGGCGATGATCAGCAGATTGTTGTGGAGGGTGAACCCGGACGCCGCGACGGCCAGACCCGTGAACGAGTTCAACAACGAGATGAGCACGGGAACGTCGGCGCCCCCGATCGGCAGCACGAAGATCACGCCGAGCACCAGGGCCAACACCGCCAGGATCACCAGCACCGCCACGTTGGCGGTCACGGCGACGGTGACCACCAAACCGAGGATCGCCAACCCGACGATCGCGTTGATCACCTGTTGGCCCGGGTAGGTCACCGGACGCCCGGGCATCAGCTCCTGCAGCTTGGCGAACGCGATGGCACTTCCGGACAGCGAGACGGAGCCGATCAGCACCCCGAGGACGACTTCGATGATCTCGTAGACGGCCGGCTTCCCGGCTACCTCACCACTGGTCGAGGTGAAGACCAGAAACGCCGTCATCGACACCAGCGCCGCCGCCCCGCCGCCGACCCCGTTGAAGATGGCGACCATCTGGGGCATCGCGGTCATCTTCACCCTGCGGGCCGCCGGGACCGCCACCGCGGTGCCGATGACCATGGCCACCACCATCAGGATGAGGTGGCTTCCGGCGTGGCGCACCGAGGGGACGGCGAATGTCATGCCGATGGCCAGGAGCGCCGCCCCCGCGCCCACCAAGTTGCCTCTCCTGGCGTGCTTCGGCGAGCTCAGACCCTTCAACGCCAGGATGAAGCCGATCGCCGCCAGGAGGTACACCAGGTCAATCCAGGTGAACAAGGTCATGGTTTGGATCCGTCCTCGTCCCGGCCCTCGACCGGTGCCTTGGCCTTGTCGGCCGGCTTGGCCTTGAACATCTCGAGCATCCGGTCGGTCACCACGAAGCCCCCCACCACGTTGAGGGTGGCGAGCAGCACCGCCAAGAACCCCAGCACGACCTGGGCGGTGCCTTGAGCCTCACCGAGGATGACCATGGTCCCCACCAGGACGATCCCGTGGATGGCGTTGGACCCCGACATCAGCGGGGTGTGGAGGATGCTCGGGACCTTGGACACCACCTCGTTGCCGACGAATATCGCCAGCACGAAGATGGTCAGAAGTTCGATGATGCCGACGGTCATGACGTCTCCTCCTCCTTGTCGTCAGTCGTGGCCTCCGGGCCTCCCCCGGCCGGGTACACCTCGGTCGACGGGTCCGCCTCCGAACCTTCTGCCGCCGTTGGGGTGGCCTCTGGTGGGGCGGGGGCGGCAGGTGCCGGGGCCGGAAGGCCGAGAGCCTCGGCGGTCGGACCATGCACCACCGTGCCGGCCTTCACCACACAGGTGCCGACCACGATCTCGTCGTCGAAGTCCGGAGCCAGCTCGCCGTCTTTGACCACCAGGGCCAGGAAGTTGGCGATATTCCGGG
>DATARI010000157.1:0-8430 GCA_036264255.1 Acidimicrobiales bacterium
TGGACGCGAAGCCGGGTTTCGAGACGAGGGACGCTTCCATCGCCGTCCGGTCGATGAGGGCTATCGGCACTTCCGCAGTGGTTGCGGTCACCGCCCCCGATCGGGCTGACCGTGCGCTGGCTCTGTTGGCGAACGATCTCCAGGCGATCGACGAAGCCTGCAGCCGCTTTCGCTCGGATTCGGAACTCCGCCGGGTCGAGAGGGTCAGCGGTGGCAAGCCCGTCGGGGTGACTCCGCTCCTGTTCGACGCTCTCGAAGTTGCCTGCGTGATTGCCGTCAAGACCGCCGGCATCGTCGACCCGACGGTCGGATCAGCCCTGGTGGCGCTGGGCTACGACCGCGACTTCGACGAGATCGGCAGCGAAGGGCCTTCGTCCGGCTGCCGGGCCCAACCGGCGCCCGGTTGGTGGCAGATCGCGCTGGATCCGGAGGCCCGAACGGTGGGGGTGCCCACCGGGGTCCACATCGATCTCGGCGCAACGGCGAAGGCGTTCGTCGCCGAGCGATCTGCCCATCGCATCGCTACGATGCTCGGCTGCGGTGTATTGGTGAATCTGGGCGGCGATGTTTCCGTCGCCGGCCGCGGCCCGAAAGGAGGTTGGGCGGTTGGCATTGCCTCGGATTGCACCAGGCCGGTCGATGCGGTCGACCAAGTGGTGACCTTGTTCGCCGGAGGTCTGGCCACCTCGGGAACCACTGCGCGTTCTTGGGTGCGCGACGGCCGCACCGTGCACCACATTGTCGACCCGTGGACCGGTGACGCGGCCCCCGCGGTGTGGTCGCTGGTGTCGACCATTGCACCGAGTTGTGTCGAAGCCAACGCCTGGAGCACCGCGGCGATCGTGTGGGGCCACGACGCCATCGGAAACCTGTCGGCCTCCGGGGTGCCGGCCCGACTCGTCGCCGCCGACGGTGAGGTCGTGTACCTCGGTGAGTGGCCCACCGATGGCGATGAGCTGGGTCACCACCCCCACGCTCGAGGATCGATGGGGCGATGATTGCCACCACCTCCACAACCCTGTGGTACACCACCCGGGCCACCGGCATCGTCGCTCTCGCCCTGTTGACCGCCACTGTGGTGCTGGGGATCCTTACTGCCGGGAGAGTGCGGTCCCGGTCCTGGCCCGCCTTCGCTCAGGCCGATCTCCACAAGCGGATCTCGCTGCTGGCCATGGTGTTTCTGGCATTTCACGTGCTCACCTCGGTGCTCGATACCTATGTGAGCGTGGGGTGGGCCGCCATCCTGGTGCCCTTTGCCTCTTCCTACCGGCCCGTCTGGACGGGTCTGGGAACCGTGGGGGTGGACCTGATGCTGGCGGTGGCGATTTCCAGTGCCCTCCGCCAGCGAATCAGTGCCCAGGCCTGGCGCGCCATCCACTGGCTGGCCTACGGCAGCTGGCCGGTGGCCATGGCCCATTCCCTGGGTATGGGCACCGACGCCTCCAAGCTGTGGATGGATGCT
Source organism: Acidimicrobiales bacterium (assembly GCA_036264255.1). Classification (GTDB taxonomy): domain Bacteria; phylum Actinomycetota; class Acidimicrobiia; order Acidimicrobiales; family RAAP-2; genus DASZIT01. Next base: position 1,463 of record DATARI010000157.1, read on the forward strand.
TTGGCCGGGGCGTGTTCTCTCGCAGTCCTCGGCTCACTGACCTGGAGGATCGGTGACTACAAGAAGAGCAAAGCGCGGGCGATCGAGCTCGGCTCCCTGACCCGAACCGTGGATGAGCGTCGGCCGGCGGCCCAAATCGAGGCAATCCCTGCCCGAACCGCCAGTTCTGAATCCCGCTGGGCGCATCCGACCAATCGATTGTTGGAGAAGGAGCGCTCATGAGCGTGGCCCTTGCCCCGGCCGAACGGCTGCTGCCCACCGGACCCGGGAACATTGCCCCCCGGGATCTGCACGCCCATATCGCCACCCATGGAGTGTTGAACGTCCCTGCCGACGACGGCGCTTGGAGTTCCCGGATCTTTCGAGCGGTGGCTGAATCGGGGTTGCTCGGACGGGGCGGAGCGGGATTTCCAGCCGCCGCCAAGTGGGATGCCATCCGTCGCGCTTCGCAACGACCGCTGGTGGTCGTCAACGCGATGGAGGGTGAGCCGGCCAGCGACAAGGACCACGTTCTTCTGAGCTTCGCACCCCATTTGGTGCTTGATGGGGCGGAGGTCGCTGCCGCGGTGATGGGTGCTGCGGAGATCGTGGTGTGTGTCGCCGACGACCGCAGCCCGGCCGCCGCCTCCATCGAGGTCGCCATCGCCGAGCGAGCGCAGATCGGTGGCGGGGTTCGTCGGATTTCGGTACAACGGCTACCGGGTCGGTACGTGACGGGGGAGGAATCGGCCCTGGTGGGTTGGCTCAATGATGGCCCGGCCCGGCCGCGGCACCGGCTCGACAAATCAATACCCCTCAGGGTAGGACGTCGTCCGGCGCTGGTGCACAATGCCGAGACCCTGTCTCAGCTGGGGCTCATCGCCCGGCACGGTCCCGAGTGGTTTCGACAGGTGGGATCGGCAGAGGCTCCGGGCACCGCCCTGGTCACCGTCACCGGTGCGGTCCGTTCGCCAGGGGTGATCGAGGTCGAGCTCGGTACCCCAGTCGCCGAGATCCTCGACCGAGCCGGTGTACTCGCCGATCTGTCGGCGGTGCTGGTGGGTGGCTACGGCGGAGCCTGGTTGGATGCCTCCCAATTCGGGACCGGTTTCGCTCCGGGTCCACTGGCCGAGGCCGGCGCCACCTACGGCGTAGGTGTCGTGGTCGCGCTCCCGTCCACCTCGTGCGGCATCGCCGAGACCGCGCGACTTGCCCGCTTCATGGCGGGAGAGAGTGCCGGGCAGTGCGGTCCGTGCGTCTTTGGCCTCCCGGCCATCGCCGGTGATCTCGAGCAGTTGGCCGCCGGAAGAGGCGGCGACGAGGTACTCGACCGCATCCAGTCCCGGGCGACCATCGTTGAGGGACGAGGGGGGTGCCGACACCCCGATGGCGCCGTCCGGATGATCCGGAGCGCGCTGACCGTCTTCGCCACGGATGTTGGGTCCCACCTGCGGGGCCATCCGTGCCCCGGTCACGTCCGTCCGACCGTGTTCACCTTCCCGGATGCGGCACCAACGAAGCGGGGTGTGGCATGACCCGACAGGCGTCGAGAGTAAGACTCCGGGTGGATCCAGTGGCCTGTGATGCCTACGGCTACTGTGCCGAGCTCCTGCCCGAGCGGATCAGCCTGGATGAATGGGGCTATCCGGTTGTGGATGGCACGCCGGTGGATGGGGATCTGGTGGCCTTGGCCACCCGGGCCGCCGCCGAATGCCCGCGACGGGCGGTCCTCCTCGAAACGGTCATAACCCCTCATCGTAGGTAGCGCTCTGGGGGTCCGGCACCGGTGGGGGATGCACGGGAGACGGCGGCGGTCCGGGCCGTAGGGTGAGTGGATGGCCGTCGGTGGTGGCAGGGCGGAATCGGTCAATGCCGGGCGCGGTGTGATTCCAACGGGTGCCATCCGGCTCCTGCGGGCCATGTCGGCCGTGCCGGGGAGGCGTCACGACGCGCTGGCAGTGGTCAATGGATTTTTCGGTGACACCCTCGCCGAGCAGGGATCGAGTTTTGCCGTCCCCATGACGTTCCGGTCGGATGCCGGCGAGGTTCACGTCGATCGCCCTGGCCTCCGGGGTGCGTTTCCACACCCGACCGGCCGGATTGCCCTACTGGTGCACGGGCTGATGTCGACCGAGTCGGTGTGGAGGTTTCCCGGAGATCCCGCCACTACCTATGGCAGCCTCCTCGCCCGCGATCACGGCGTGACACCGATCTCACTCCGCTACAACACCGGCCGTCACGTCTCGACCAATGGACGAGAACTCGCTCGGATGCTGCATCAGCTGATTGCCGCCTGGCCCGTTCCGGTCAGTGATGTGACGCTCATCGGGCACAGCATGGGTGGTCTCGTGATCAGATCCGCCTGCCACTATGCGTCCGCTACCCGGCCTTGGCTCGATTACGCCCATTTCCGACGATCGTGGGCGGCGAAAGTCAGACGAGTGGTGCTCCTGGGCGTGCCGAACACGGGGTCACCGCTGGAAACATTTGCCAACCTCACCAGCGCCGCGCTCTGGTCGGTACCGATCCCCGCCACCCGGTTGATCGGACTCGGACTCGACGCTCGGAGTGATGGGATCAGAGACCTCAGGTTCGGCTTTATCACCGACGAGGATTGGTTGGAGAAGGACCCTGACGCACGAGATCGACCGGTTCCGCACCGGGTGGAAACCCTCCGCCATGCGGACTACCTGGTCATCGCCGGAGCCGTCACGACCGACCCCGAGCACCCCTTGACCCGATTGTTCGGCGACGCGCTGGTAACCCCGTCGAGCGCGGCCGGCACCATCAGCCAATCGACCGGACAGGCATTGTTCCCCGGCTCGACGCTCCGGGTGTTCCCCAGGATGAATCACGTTTCCCTGGCCCACCGACCCGAGGTCTACGCCGAAATCGATCGCTGGTGGGCCTGACTCCGCCGGGCGACGGGGCAACGGATCGGGTGGTGGTCGATCGAAATCTGGGCGACGCAGCGGAGGGGAAAAAATAGGGACTCTCCACCACGCGACTGATTCAGGGCACACTTGGGGTGAGGGTCGCTGTGCCGGCGAGCGCTCAGCTCACAACCAAGGAGGGCCGCAGTCATGAATGTTCCCAACCTCGTCGCCATGGTGAAGGCCGGAACCCGCCGACATACTTCCCGAATGGACGGGCACAATCGGATCAACCGCCTGACGGCGTGCTTGGCCGCCGTGGTGCTGTTGGCGGTCACGGGTGTGGTCGCCTTCGGCTCTGGATGGACGACACCGGGAACTACGCAACTGGCGGCCAAGAACGTGGTGGCGAGAGCGTCAGTGACAACCGGGAATGGCTACTGGCTGGTCACTTCTACCGGGCAGGTCTACGCCTACGGCGGCGCGGGCTACTACGGGGGAATGAACGGGCAGCAGCTCAACAAACCCATCATCGGCATCTCTTCCACCCCGGACGGTAACGGCTACTGGCTCTTCGGTGGGGATGGCGGGGTATTCGCCTTCGGGGACGCCAGCTTCTTTGGATCCCAGGGTGCGACCGGGACGGCCGCCCCAGTCGTCGCCGGGGCGATCCAGGGAACCTCCAGTGCCACCGGTCCCGCAGGACCGACGGGTGCGACCGGGGCCACGGGGGCCACGGGGGCCACCGGACCCACGGGCGCCACCGGGCCGGCAGGACCGGCTGGATCTGCCGGAACCAACGGCTCCGCCGGTCCCCCTGGGCCTCCCGGGCCGCAGGGTGCGCCGGGCCAACCGGGCTACGCCGATGTGTACAACCTCGGAGCCCAAGTGGTGGCGATAGAAGCTTCGGTTGCGTTTGACTCCAACGGGCCACTTTCCGGGTTCACCCACACGGCCGGCAATTCCGGTATCTCGGCGGTGGCCGCCGGTACCTATCTGGTCAAGGTGTCGGTGTCCGGGGTGGAACCCAACCAGTTCGCGTTGTTCGACAACGGAGCGCCCATCCCCGGCACCACGTTCGGTTCAGGGGCCGGAACCCAGCAGAACGACGGTCAGGCCATCGTCACGTTGGCCGCCGGGGATGTGCTGACATTGGTCAACCACTCGTCGGCGGCCGCCGTCACTCTGCAAACCCTGGCAGGTGGCACCCAGACCAACGTCAATGCATCCATCGTCATCCAACAGCTCGCATGAGCTGCCGCGGGCAGTTGAGCCGGCACGGGAAGGCCGCGGCTACGAGAACCGGGTAGCCCGGGTCCCAGGGGGATGGTGGACACCCGGGACGGCGTCCGGGTTCTCGACGCAGACCTCACATTCCAACCCGTCGGGGTCCCGGAAGAAGATACTGAGCATCGAGCCGAAGTCGGTGACGAAGTCGTCGGCAGCCCCGCGGGCCATGAGCCGGTCCCGGATGGCCTCGAACGCCTCGATCGACGCCGCCTGCACCGCCAGGTGGTCGATACGGCCCCGGCCGAACATAGGGGTCTGGCGGTCGGCCTCGGTATTGCCCTCGATCTGGAACACGTTCAACTCCGACCAGTCCCCGATCTTGATGATCGAGAGTCGTGGGCCCTTCCCGTCCGGAAACTCCGGGCCGTCGCGGAGAATCTCCGCCTCGAAGACATCTTTGTAGAACCCGTGCAATCGTTGGGCATCGTTGGTGATGATGGCGACGTGGTTGAGGCCCTTCAGGAGCACGGCGGAGCACCTCCTCGGATGGTCGGAACCCCAATGTAGATCGGTGCGCCTCCGATCCAGTCCGAGTGGCCCTCGGCCCAGGGCCTAAAGTCGCGGAGGTTGGGCGGCCACCCGAGGGAGTGGAGATGTCAGAGGGGAATGAATGGGATGACCTGGCCGGATTGTCGGCCCCGGCTCGACGAGCCCTCACCAATGCCGGGTACACCAGACTGGTTGAGCTCGCCAATGTCAGCGGGGGAGAGGTCAAGCAATTGCATGGCATGGGGCCAAAGGCATTCGAAGCCCTCTGCCGCCACCTGGCGGAACGAGGTCTGGCCTTTGCCGACTGAGGTGCGCCGGGCGGTGGGTACAGGTTTCCGGCCGTTGCGGGCGGATGTCGAGAATCTGGGGGTGGCGTCGACAGCTAGGTGAGCGGCGTCACCAGGATGCCGCCAGGGCAGGAAGGATGAGCTATGCGATACATGCTTTTGCAGAACTACGGAGGGGTCGAGTCGGATTGCGAGCCGATGACCGAGTGGACCCCGGCGGAAGTAAAGGCCCACATCGATTTCCAGCAGACAATGAATCAGGAGCTCATGGAGCGTGGCGAGTTGGTCGACGCGCAGGGGCTGGCTGGACCCGATGTAGCCAAGTTCGTGGTCTCCGATGGGGCCGGCGCCCCGGTGATCACTGATGGCCCGTTTCCGGAGTCGAAGGAGCTGCTGGCCGGCTACCGGCTGGTGGATGTCGAGACGCTTGCCCGAGCTCTGGAGATCGCCGCCCACGCCTCGGCGGCACCCGGCCAGCATGGGTTGCCGATCCGCCAGCGCATCGAGGTCCGGGAAGTATTGAGCGCCCCTGACCCCGAGGTGTGACCACCGCCGGAAGCACCGAGGGCCTGTTGCGAGAGTTGGCGCCGCAGGTCCTTGGTGCCATGGTCCGCCGGTACGGCAATTTTGCCGATAGCGAGGACGCCGTCCAGGAGGCGCTGGTGACTGCCGCCACCGCTTGGCCCCCCAATGGGGTGCCCGACAACCCGCTCGGATGGCTCATCCGGGTTGCCTCCCGGCGAATGACGGACCAGTTCCGCCGCGACGCCAACCGGCGGCAACGGGAAGAACTCGCCGCCTCCTGGTCCATGGCCGGCCCCGATCCGGCCTCCGGGCGCGACGACACGATGATCCTCATGTTCATGTGCTGCCAACCCCTCCTGTCGCCGGCATCGGCGATCTGCCTGACCCTCCGAGCGGTGGGCGGCCTCACCACCGGGGAGATCGCCGCCGCCTTCCTGGTCCCCGAGTCGACCATGGCTCAGCGGATCAGTCGGGCCAAGGCCAAGGTCAAGGGGTCGGAGACACCGTTCACGCTCCCATCACCCGATGAGCAGGCCGGGCGCCTCCGTTCCGTCCTCCATGTCCTGTACCTCCTCTTCAACGAGGGCTACGCCACCAGCAGCGGGCCCGACTTGGCCCGAACCGACCTCTCCAGCGAGGCCATCCGGCTGGGTCGGATCGTGCACGCCGCACGACCCGACGACCCCGAGGTGGCGGGTCTCCTTGCTCTCATGCTGCTCACCGATGCCCGACGACCGGCCCGGACCCGGGCCGACGGTGAGCTGGTTCCCCTCGCCGAGCAGGACCGCCGCCGCTGGGACCAGAGTCTGATCGCCGAGGGGCTCACCCTCATCACCGTTGCCCTCCAGGCGGGGAAGGTGGGTGAGTACCAGCTGCAGGCCGCCATTGCCGCTGTCCACGACCAGGCCACCCGGTATGCCGACACCGACTGGTCCGAGATCTTGTCCCTCTATGGCCTGCTTGAAAAGATGACCGCCAACCCGATGGTGACGCTGAACCGGGGCGTTGCCGCCGCCATGGCCGACGGTCCCAACGCCGGTCTCGCGCTGCTCGACGGTCTCGACGCCCGGCTCGGCGACCACCATCGCCTCCACGCGGTGCGTGGCCACCTCCTCGAGATGGCCGGTGACACCAGGGAAGCCCTGGTCGAGTTCCGGTCGGCGGCTGCGCTCGCCACCAATCTCCGCGAACGGCATTACCTCACCACCGAGGCCGCCCGCCTGGCGACCGAGCTCGCCGGGGGTTGAAGCGAAGACCGGCTAACAGTTTCCTCATAGTGTCCTCACCGGCGACTCACATCTCGGACCCACCATGGTGAGGTGATGAGACTCGGCCTTCCGCTTCCACGCTCGGCCACGAGCGGGGAGATCATGAGGCCAGCATGAGCCTCGACCCCGCGGCGTCCGTCGCCCTTCTCTACCGCCGGGCCGGGTTTGGAGCGTCGTCGTCCCAGCTCGCCGGCCTCTCCGGTCAGCCGTATTCCGCCGCCGTCGACCAACTGGTGGCCTCCCTCGGAGGCCCCGAT
>DATARI010000133.1:0-2120 GCA_036264255.1 Acidimicrobiales bacterium
GGTCTGCTGGCCGGCTGCACCTCGGCCCGCAGCAATCTCGGCACCTCCGACAGCGCCTGCTTTCTCTCCCTGCCCGCGGCGACCAAAGCGGTGGGTGGCCACAGCAAGTTCATCGGTGTCCACCTCTACACCTTGGCGTCGCTGCGCAAGAACGCCCCGCACCTCTACGCAGCCCTGCCCTCCCTGCCGGCGACGAACCAGCGGATCTGTGCCATCGCCTTCATGGGGACCTTCACCAAGGCGTCAGTGTCCCAGCCGCGGGGGCTGGCCTCGGGCACCGTCGCGGTGGTGGTGCTGAAGACACCGTCGAACCAGCTGCTCGGGACCGTCCTCTTCAATCACGCCCCGGTCCGCTTCGGCCATTCCCACTAGGGATGACTTCCGCCCCGAGGTCCGGGTCAGGAGGTGGTGGTGGTAGCGCCGGCGATCGGGGTGCCGTCTGAGTTCTGCCCGCAGTAGGCATCCACTTTGGCCCCGTCGTTCATGATCGCCTGGGTGGCGAACGCACTGGCGTCCCCGGTCGAGATGGCGTTGTTGGCGGCGACGGCCAACGGACCGGCACTGGCGACGATGTCAGAGGGTGCCTTGGCCTGGAAGTCGGCCAGGGTGGCCTGATTGGCCTTGAAGATGGGAATCAAATCGGACGGCTGCTTGGCAGCGGCGGTGGCGGCGTCGAGGATGGCGTTGTCCGCACAGAAGGCGGTCTTGTCACCGGCCCCGGCGGCCTGCCCGACTTGGGCGTCGAACTTGGCAGTGCCGTTGTTGACCGACGTCACCGTCACGTGCACCGGGAACTGGGTGGTCGAGCCCTGGGCGACCAGGGTGCAATCAATGGCCGACCCCACCTTGGCGGGGAGACCGCTCGGACAGGTGACCTTCGGCAGCGGTTGACTGGTCTGGGCGGCGAGCTGGGTGGCCACTTGTGACTCGACGTCGCTCTGGGAAACTTCGGGAGGGCCGCCGACGGTCACGGTCCCGCTGCAGGCAGTCATGACGGTCGCGCACACCAGCGCGGCGCCTAGGAAGCGAACGGTACGGGCCAGGGGCATGGGCGAGTGTACATAGTTTCGCCGGTCGACACCCGGATCGTTCGCCCCCGGACGCCCGCATCAAACCAGCATCCGGCGGGGGAGCGCGATACTTCGTGCCTGTGGTCGGCTACAGCGGAACCCCGCTTCCCGCCAAGCTCGGCATCAAGGAGGGAACGACACTCGCCCTCCTGAAGGCCCCGGACGGGTTGCTGGCCGACCTGCCCTCGGGGGTGGTGGTGAAACGCCACGCTCGGGGCTCCGCCGACGTGGTGGTGGCCTTCTTCACCCGGAGAACCGAGTTCGAGCGGCGACTGGGCTCACTGGGCACCATGATCTTCCCCGCCGGTGGCTTGTGGATCGCCTGGCCGAAGCTGTCGTCCGGGGTCGAGACCGACATGACCGCGGAGGTGGTTCGGGAGGCAGCCCTACCTCTGGGTCTGGTCGACAACAAGGTCTGCGCCATCGACGAGATGTGGACGGGCCTCCGGGTCGTCTGGCGGGTCGAGCGACGGACGGAGTGAAGACCGAGCCGCCGAGGGCAGGGACGCCACCGACCCATCGGGCCCCGGGACGGAACATCGCCCGGGGCCCGATGCCGGTTTCGGTGATCGTCTAGGCGGCGGGTGGAAATCCTCCGGAATCGCCCGGGCCTCCGTTTCCGCCGGGACCGCCGGGACCCCCCGGACCGCCGGGGCCACCGATGTCCACCGACGTGGCGGCAACCGTGTTGGAGGTGTCGGTGCCGAAGGCGGCGACCGTCTCGCCGACGGTGACGTTGGCGAGGGTCGGCGAGGTCACGTCCCGATCCCTATAGGTGGTCGAGCTGGTGACGTCCACGGTGACGCTGGTCCCATCCTTGGTCTTGAGGGTGAAGCTGTTGGTCCCAACCGTCGCCACGGTGCCAACCGCGGCGGGTGGGGACCCACCGGGGCCGCCGGGACCCCCCGGACCGCCGGGGCCACCGATGTCCACCGAGGTGGCGGCAACCGTGTTGGAGGTGTCGGTGCCGAAGGCGGCGACCGTCTCGCCCACGGTGACGTTGGCGAGGGTCGGCGAGTTCCCGTCCCGATCCCGATAGGTGGTCGAGCT
>DATARI010000161.1:0-15159 GCA_036264255.1 Acidimicrobiales bacterium
CTATCCCTATGACCGGCTGAACGCGGTGCGGGACCGGGCCACCGACCGGTTCGGTGACACCGCCGAGGGGAGCGGGGGGATCGTCGACTGCTCGATCAGGACGCCCAATGACCCGCCCCCCGAGGCGGTGGTGGCGGCGATGGCCGCCTCCGGGACCGAGCGGGGCTATCCGAGCTCCAACGGGTCGGCCGCCTACCGCCGGGCCGCCACCGCGTGGCTGTCGCGGCGCTTCGGGGTCGACATCGATCCTGAGGACCAGCTGGCCGCCTGCGTGGGGACCAAGGAGTTCGTGGCGTCGACTGCGCAGTACCTCCGGCTCCGCAACCCGGATCGGGACACCGTCCTCTACCCGTCGGTGTCCTACCCGACCTATGCGATGGGGGCGCTGCTCGGAGGCTGCCGCCCGGTGCCGGTCCGGGAGCTTCCCGGGGGTGGGCTCGACCTCGACTCGATCGCCATCGCCGACCGCGATCGCTCCCTGCTGTTGTGGGTCAACTCGCCGTCTAACCCCACCGGGTGGCTGACGGACATGCCGACGGTGGCCGAGTGGGGCCGCGACCACCGGATCCCGGTCTTCTCCGACGAGTGCTACGCCGAGTTCACCTGGTCGGGCCCACCGACGACCATCCTGTCCACCGGGGTGGACGACGTGGTGGCGGTGCACTCGTTGTCCAAGCGCTCCAACCTGGCCGGGGTGCGGGCCGGCTTCTTCGCCGGGGATCCCGACATCGTCGGCTACCTGCTCGATGTCCGGCGTCACGCCGGGTTGATGGTCCCGGGTCCGGTGCAGGCCGGGGCGGTGGCGGCCTTCGATGACGACACCCACGTCGAAGTCCAGCGCCATCGGTACCGGGAGCGGCTGGACTACCTCGGTGGGGTCCTCGACGCCGCCGGCCTCCCGACCCCGATGCCGGACGGGGGGTTCTATCTGTGGGTGCCGGTGCCCGAATCGGTGGGGGGAGGCGGGTGGGGCCTGGTGGAGGCGCTGGCCATGGAAGGCGGGATGCTGGCCAGCCCCGGCGACCTCTACGGCGAGGAGGGGGCCGGCTTCGTGCGGGTGGCGGTGGTTCAGCCGCTGGAGCGGTTGCGACTGGTGGGAGAGCGGTTGGCCGGGAAGGACCTCTCGGGTCGCTGACCACCCCGCAACCCGGGCGGCCGGAGAGCGGGAGGTATCGTCTCCACCCATGGCCGATCTCCAGTCCCGCATCGAGGAGTTGTGGACCCGGGCGTCCGAGCTCACCCCCGACGACACCGACGCGCTGTGGGTGGTGACCGAGGCGATCGAGCTCCTCGACCGCGGCGAGGCCCGCATCGCGGAGGTGGACCCCGCCACCGACGAGGTGGTGGTCCATCAGTGGCTGAAGCAGGCGGTGCTGATGCTGTTCCGGCTCAAGGCGATGGAGACCATCGAGGTGGGTCCGTTCGAATACGCCGACAAACTGCCCCTCAAGCGGCGCTACGCGGCGTCGGGCGTCCGGGTGGTCCCCGGGGCCTCCGCCCGTTGGGGGTCGTTCCTCGACCGCGGGGTCATCTGCATGCCCAGCTACGTGAACATCGGTGCCCGGGTGGGGGCGGACACCATGGTGGACACCTGGGCCACCGTCGGGTCCTGTGCCCAGATCGGTGAGCGGGTCCACCTGTCCGGAGGGGTCGGCATCGGGGGAGTCCTGGAGCCGGCCCAGGCGGCGCCGGTGATCATCGAGGACGATGTGATGGTCGGGAGCCGCTGCATGATCACCGAGGGGGCCCGGGTCGGGGCGGGGGCGCTGCTCGGGGCCGGGTTGATCCTCAACCCCTCCATCCCGGTCATCGACGCCGAGACCGGCGAGGAGCTGAGCCGGGGCCACGTCCCACCCTGGTGCGTGGCGGTCCAGGCGTCGCGGCGACGGGAGTTCCCCGGCGGGGAGTTCTTCCTCCCCTGCGTGCTGGTCATCAAGCGGCTGGCCGAGGGACAGCGCCACGACAAGGCCCAGCTGAACGACATCCTCCGCCAGCACGGCATGTCCACATGACCCCAACCGTGTCGAGCGACCTGCTCGACCTCACGGCCTCCCTGGTGTCCATCCCGTCGCTCAGCCACCAGGAGGGGCAGTTGGCCGACGCGGTGGAGGCCGCCCTCCGACTCTGCCCGTGGCTCACCGTCGACCGGGTGGGCGACAACGTGGTGGGCCGGACCCACCTCGGCCGGCCCAGCCGCCTGGTGCTGGCCGGGCACCTCGACACCGTGCCCGCCGCCGAGGGCAACGACACCCCCCACCTCGACGGCGACACCCTCTACGGGTTGGGGGCGGCCGACATGAAGGGGGGGTTGGCCACCTTCCTCCACCTGGCCGGGACCATCCCCGAGCCGGCGATGGACGTCACCTGGTGCTTCTACGCCCGGGAAGAGGTGGCCCGCAGCGACAGCGGGCTGGAGGAGTTGTGGCAGCAGCGTCCCGACCTCCTCCAGGCCGATGCCGCCATCCTCGGGGAGCCCACCGGGGGGGTGGTGGAGGCCGGTTGCCAGGGGACCATGCGGATCCGGGTGGAGCTGGTCGGGGCCCGGGCCCACACCGCCCGGCCGTTCACCGGCCGGAACGCCATCCACCGCCTCGGACCGGTGCTCGACGCCATCGCCGCCTACCCGAGCCGCCGGCCGGTCATCGACGGCTGCGAGTACGCCGAGCAGCTCCAGGCGGTCCAGATCGAGGGAGGGGTGGCCAGCAACGTCGTCCCCGACAAGGCGACGCTGATGATCAACCACCGGTTCGCTCCCGACCGGGCCCCGGGGGAAGCCGAAGCCTCGGTACGGGCGCTCATCGCCCCCCACCTCGAGCCCGGGGACTCCTGGGAGCTGGTGGAAGCGGTGGCGGGGGCGGCTCCGTCGCTCGACGAGCCGCACCTGGCCCGCCTGGTGGCCGCCACCGGGGCGCCGCCCCGGGCCAAGGTCGGATGGACCGACGTCGCCTCCTTCGCCGCCCACGGGATACCGGCGGCCAACTTCGGGCCCGCTGACCCGCTCCTCGCCCACACCCCCGGCGAGCACGTGAGCCTGGTCGAGCTCGACCAGGCTGCCTCCGTCTTCGTGGCGGTGTTGACCGCCGGGGTAACGTCCGATCGTGGATGAGATCGAGCTGCTGTCCGGGGTCCTGACCAAGACCAGCGGGGTGGTGGCGGGGGTGGACCCGGACCGGTGGGCGGCGGCGACGCCGTGCGACGACTACACCGTCCACCAACTGATGAACCACATCGTCGGGTGGGCCCAGGTGTTCGAAGCCGGTTGCAACGGCCGCCGCTTCGAGGGGGACCCGACCGCCTACGTCTGCGGCCCGGATGCCGCCGATGCGTTCGCCCGGACCGCTTCCGGCATCGTCACCGGGTGGACGGAGCTGGGGTTCGACCGCCAGGTGGCCATTTCGTCGGGAACCATGATGCCGGCCGCCATGGTCTTCAACATGACGACCATGGAATACATGGCCCACGGATGGGATCTGGCCTCGGCCACCGGCCAGCCGATCCCGTTCTCCGAAGCCGAGGCGGCCGAGGTGCTGGCCCGGGCCCGGGAAACCCTCCCACCCGAATACCAGGGCGAGGGCATGGCGTTCGGGGCGGTGGTCCCGGTGCCCGACGACGCCCCCGCCATCGACCAGTTGGTCGGGTTCCTGGGGCGCGATCCGACCTGGGCGGAGTCGGCCACCCGCTAGCTTCGGGTCCATGACGAGTCCTGAGCGCACATTGGGCACCGAGGGGCTGGTGGTGTCGGCCGAGGGCCTCGGATGCATGGGCATGAGCGAGTTCTACGGCGCCGGCGACGACGCCGAGTCGATCGCCACCATCCACGCCGCCCTCGACCTCGGGGTCACCCTGCTCGACACCGCCGACATGTACGGGCCGTTCACCAACGAGGAACTGGTGGGCCGGGCGATTGCCTCCCGACGGGACGAGGTGGTCCTGGCCACCAAGTTCGGGATCGTGCGGACCGACGACCCCGCCAACCGGTCGATCCGGGGCGACGCCGAGTACGTGCACCGGGCCTGCGACGCCTCCTTGGCCCGGTTGGGGGTGGACCACATCGATCTCTACTACCAGCACCGGACCGACACCGGGGTGCCGGTGGAAGAGACCGTCGGGGCCATGGCCGAACTGGTCGGGGCGGGGAAGGTGCGTCACCTGGGCCTGTCGGAGGCGTCGCCCGACACGTTGCGACGGGCCAACGCCGTCCACCCGATCACCGCGCTCCAGAGCGAGTGGTCACTGTGGAGCCGCGATGTCGAGGACGGGGTCATCGACACCGCCCGTGAACTGGGCATCGGGATCGTGGCCTACAGCCCGTTGGGACGGGGGTTCCTCACCGGTCAGATCACTTCGCCGGACGACTTCCCCGAAGGTGACTTCCGGAAGTTCCTACCCCGGTTCCGGGGGGAGAGCTTCGACCGAAACATCGCCCTGGTCGATCGGGTCCGTGCCCTGGCCGAGGAGAAGGGCTGCACCCCCGGACAACTCGCCCTGGCTTGGGTCCTGTCCCGGGGTGACGACGTGGTGCCGATCCCGGGGACCAAGCGACGCAGCTATCTGGTTGAGAATGTGGCGGCGCTGGACGTCGAGCTGACGCCGTCGGATCTCGCCGCGATCGAAGCGGTGTTTCCGGCCGGCGCGGTATCGGGTGACCGCTACCCGGACATGAGCGCGATCGCACCGGCCAGTCCCACCCGCTGACTCAGAGGCGCCGGAGGACGGTGACCACTTTCCCGTAGATGGTGACCTCGTCGGGGTCGAACTCCATCGGCTCCATGTGCTGGTTGGACGGGGTGAGGACCACTTTCCCGTCCCGGGTGGAGAAGCGCTTCACGGTGGCCTCCTCGTCGGGGATGCCGGCCACCACGATCTCGTTGCGTTCGGCCTCGGGCTGCTGGCGCACCACCACGAAGTCCCCGTCCACGATGCCGTCATCGACCATCGAGTCGCCGCGGACCTTGACCATGAACAGCGAGCCGGTCCCGGTGAAGTCCTCGGGGAGGGGGTAGAGCTCCTCGATGTTCTCCTGGGCCAACACCCCGGTACCGGCGGCGACGTCGCCGACCAAGGGGACGTGGCGAATGGGACGGGAGTCCATGACCACCTTGGACGAGGGGTCGAACCGCACCTCGATGGCCCGCGGCTTGGTGGGGTCCCGTCGCAGGTATCCCTCCCGCTGGAGCACGGCCAGGTGGGCATGGACGGTGGACGACGAGGCCAGCCCGACCGACTCCCCGATCTCCCGGACCGAGGGCGGGTAGCCGCGGTCGCGGAGCGATTCGGAGATGCAGTCCAATATCTGCTTGCGCTTGATGCTCAGTACCTGGGCCACGGGATCCCCCTGCTGATCGGCACCCACCACCCGAGACGGGTGGCGAACGTCTGTTTGTAAGAAGGTAACCCAGCAGGACCGGAAAAGCAAACATCCGTTCGACAAACCGCTTGACACCGAACAGACGTTCGTGGTTCGATGGACCCATGACGAACAGACGTTCGACGAACGGCCAGCTTGCCGTGCAGCCCTCGATCGGGCAGGCCCTCTGATGGCCGCCCTCTCCTTTCCGTCCAGGCTGACCCCCGACCGGGGCGGCCAGGGCGGTGTCGCGCTCCGGCTGGTGGATGACGGCCGGAACCGCTCGCCGGTGATCGGGTACGACTGGCCGGCGACCGCCGGCGAGTCGCCGATCCTGGCCCTGGTCCCCGATCCGGTCCCGGTCCGCCGGGTCCGCCGCCGAGTGTCGTCGGCCGTCAGGCTCCGCCGCACCCTGTTGGCGCTGACTGGCCTGATGGTCGTCGGCCTTGCTCTTCCGCTGGGCGGAGCTGGAGGTCCCTCCCACCCCTCCGGCTCCGCTCTGGCGGGGACCACCCACCCGATCGAGTACATCGTGCAGCCAGGCGACACCCTCTGGTCGATCGCCACCGCCGTCGATCCCTCCGCCGACCCCCGCCCGTTGGTGGCCAAATTGGCCTCGCAGACCGGGTCCGACACGGTGGAGCCCGGCGAGCACATCACCGTTCCCTGACCCGGGGCTGACCGGAATTCCTGACCGGTGGCCACGCCCGAGGCGGTTCCCCACGGCACTAACCTCGTCCCGTGGTGTGTCCCTGGTGCTTGGCCGACGATGACCGCGTCGTCGATTCCCGCCTGGCCGAAGACGGGACCGCCATCCGTCGCCGCCGCGAATGCCACGGCTGCGGCCACCGGTACACCACCTTCGAGCGGATCGACGAAGTCCCGATGATGGTCATCAAGCGTTCCGGGGTCCGGGCGCCGTTCGACCGGATGAAGGTCGTCGACGGGCTGCGGGCGGCCACCAAAAACCGCCCGGTCTCCGAGAAACAGCTGGAGGAGATGGCCCAGTCGGTGGAGGACGCCCTGCGGGAGGATGGCAGCGTCCCCACCACCGAGCAGATCGGCTTGGCCGTCCTCGACCGGCTCCGCCTGGTGGACGAGGTGGCCTACCTCCGGTTCGCCAGTGTCTACAAGGGGTTCGAGGGGGTCGACGACTTCCGGCGCGAGGTGGGGCTTCTGACCAAGACCACCGCCCCCAAGCAGTCTGGGTCTTAGGCGTGCCGGAGCTCATGGAGGAGACTCCGGCCCGGGCCCTGGCCATCTACGCCCATCCTGACGATCCCGACGTGGGTTGCGGGGGCACCCTGGCGGCCTGGTCGGCGGAGGGCTGCGAGGTCCACGTCCTCCTCTGCACCGACGGCGACAAGGGCTCGACCGATGGGTCGGTCGAGCCCAAGGAGCTGGCCGCCCGGCGGGCTGTCGAAGCTTCCGAGGCGGGGGCGTTGCTCGGGATCACCGGCCAGGAGTGGCTCCACTACCCCGACGGGGAGCTCCGCGACGATCCCGGGTTCCGCCAGGCGCTGGTGTCGGTGATCCGCCGGCTCCGCCCCGATGTCGTGTTGTGCCCCGACCCCACCGCGGTGTTCTTCGGACAGGACTACTTCAACCACCGGGACCACCGGGTCACCGGATGGGCGGTGCTCGACGCGGTGGCCCCCGCCGCCGCCCTCCCTCTCTACTTTCCCGACGCCGGGCCGGCCCACCAGGTGTCCACTCTGCTGCTGTCGGGCACCCTCCAACCCGACGTGTGGGTCGACATCTCCCGGACCGTCGACGTGAAGGTTCGGGCGGTGTCGTGCCACCGGAGCCAGTTCCCCGAAGGCGCGGAGTGGGCGACGTCGGCGGTGCACGGAGCGGCCGAGGACGCCGGACGGAGTGCGGGCGTTCCCTATGCCGAGGGGTTTCGGAGGTTGCGCCTCGGTGGATGACCACGACCGGGTGATCCTCCACGTCGACATGGATGCGTTCTTCGCCTCGGTCGAGGTGTTGGACGATCCGACCCTGGCCGGGCTCCCGGTCATCGTCGGTGGTTCGGGAAACCGGGGAGTGGTGGCGGCTTGCACCTACGAGGCCCGGATGTTCGGGGTCCACTCCGCCATGCCCTCGTCGGTGGCCCGCCGGTTGTGCCCCCAGGCGGTGTTCGTCCAGGGCCGTCATCACCGCTACAGCGAAGAGAGTGCCAAGCTCCACGCCATCTTCGAAACGGTGACCCCGTTGGTCGAAGGGATTTCCATCGACGAGGCGTTTCTGGATGTCACCGGATCGGTTCGCCTGCTCGGCGACGGGCCGACGATCGCCGGGGACATCCGTCGTCGGGTGGCCGACGACTTACGGCTCGCCTGTTCGGTGGGAGTTGGGTCGAGCAAGCTGATCGCCAAATTGGCATCGAAGGCGGCCAAACCGGTGGCCGACCGGTCCGGCATCCGCCCGGGGCCGGGGATCTTCGTGGTGGAGGCCGGCCGGGAGCTCGAGTTCCTGCACCCGCTCCCCATCGAGGCGTTATGGGGGGTGGGGCCGGTGTCCGCCCGCCGGCTCCGGGGCCTGGGGATCCTGACGGTGGGCGATCTCGCCTCCCTCCCCGCCACCACCCTCGAACGCCAGCTCGGAAAGGCCCAGGGTTCCCACCTGGCCGACCTGTGCCGGGGGGTCGACCGGCGGCCGGTGGTCCCCGATCAGAAGGCCAAGTCCATCGGCCACGAGGAGACCTTCCCCTCCGACCTCTGGGACCCGGCGGTCATCCAGGGTCACCTGGCCCGGATCGTCGACGCCGCCGCCTCCCACCTGCGCGGATCCGATCTCGGGGCGCGGACCATCACCGTCAAGGTGAAATTCGGCGACTTCACCATGATCACCCGGTCCCATTCGATGGTCACCCCGGTCGACTCCGCCCCGTCGATCGGAGCCATCGCCTCGGCCCTGCTGGAATCGGTCGACCTCTCGAAGGGCATGCGGCTCCTCGGGGTCAGCCTGTCGGGGTTCGGCACCACCGGGGCCAACGAACAGCTTTCCTGGGATCTCGGCACCGCCGGCGGAGACCCTCCCGCCGGCCCCGGCGGGGGCCCGATCGACGCCGAGTCCGAGGGTCGGATGCAGCGGGCGGGGGAGGAGGCGGAGCGCCTCCAGGAGTCGTGGGGTGGGATTTCCGCCGCCGTCGACAGCATCCGGGCCCGGTACGGCCACGGGTCGGTGGGGTCGGCGTCGATGGTGGGAGCCGACGGGCTCCGGGTCCGGGAGCGGGGGGAGGCCCAATGGGGCCCGGCCGCCGAGCCGAACCCCGACCCGGATTCTCCTCGAAACCCCTAAATTGAGGGTTCCTGGGGGTGTTTGGCCCCCCAGGGGGCAAAAAGCGAGTCCGCATTGTCAAGGTTTGCGCCAATGCGCGATGCTTTAGGTACGGAGGTGCGCGATCATGGAGTCGAGGATGACAACAAGATCGATCAAGAGATGGAGGGGAGGGGCTCTTGCCGCTCTCTGATCACGAACAGCGAATTCTTCACGAGCTGGAGGAGTCCCTCTACAAGGAGGATCCTGAGTTCGCGGAACGGGTGCGTTCCGAAACGGTCTATCGCCACGCCGGCCGATACTGCATCTGGTCGGCTCTGGTGTTCGTGGTCGGCTTCGTCTTCATGCTGCTGACCTTCTCGAGATCGCTGGTGTTGGGTTTCATCGGCGTCATCATCATGTTCCTCTCCGCGGTGGTGTTCGCCAACAATGCCCGGCGGATGGGCAAGGCCGGCATCGACGACATCTCCCGATCGATTCACAGCCGGAACATGGGCAACGTGGTACACGATCCGCGGGACTGGATCCGCGGTCGCCTGCATCGCGACGACTGAATCGTTGCCCGACAGCGCGGTGGTGCTCGCGGTCGACGTGGGCGGCACCAAGATGGCGGCCGGACTGGTCGATGCCGGAGGGGCCATCCTGGCCGAAGCCCACGTTCCCACCCCCCACGAGGACGACCCCGAGGCGGTGTTCGGGTCCCTGATGGCGGCCATCGACCGGGTCCTGTCGGCCGACGGGCCGTCGCCGGTGGTCTGCGGGGTCGGTTGCGGGGGCCCCATGACCCGGGGCGGGGCCACCGTCTCGCCGCTGAACATCCCCGGATGGCGCGACTTCCCCCTCCGGTCCCGGCTCGAGTCCCTGGTCCAGTTGCCGACCGCGGTCGACAATGACGCCAAGGCGCTGGCCCTCGGTGAGGGCTGGCGGGGGGCGGCGGTGGGGTTGGACAATTATCTGGCCCTGGTGGTGTCCACCGGAGTGGGTGGCGGCATCGTCCTCGACGGTCGCCTCCTCGACGGAGCCGACGGAAACGCCGGCCACATCGGACACGTGAACGTGGAACCCGCCGGTCGACGCTGCGCCTGCGGGGCCGTCGGCTGCCTCGAAGCGGAAGCCTCCGGCCAGTCGATCGCCGCCATCACCGGCCGGCCGGCGTCCGAGGCCGGCGACGAGGTCCGGAGACGGACCGGGACCATGGTCGGTCGAGCCGTGGCGTCGGTGGCGAACCTGTTGGACCTCGAGTTGGCGGTGGTGGCCGGTTCGGTCGCCCTCGGGTATGGCCAGCCATTCTTCACCGCCGCCCAGGAGGAGATCGACGCCCGCTGCCGGTTGCGCTTCTCCGAGGGGACCCGGATCGTGCCGGCCGGCCTCGGGGCCGATGGCCCACTGGTGGGGGCGGCAGCGGTCGGCCGCCGGGCAGTCCTCGGTCTGACCGGATCGCCGGCCTAGGGGTGAGCATCGAGCCCTCGACTCCTTCCACCGCCACCCTGGTGACGGTGGTCTCGGCGGTGCTGATGCGGCCGAAGCTCTGGCTCACCGCCATCGGGGCCGTCTACCGGCTGGCGGCGCCGGGATGGTGGAGGCGGCGCCCCTTCCTTCCCCTCCCCGACAGTCGGCTCTGGGGGTTCCGGATGGTCACCGCCTACGGCCGTTCCGACGCCGATCCCGACGTCGACGATGTGGTCTCCTACCTCGAGTGGTGCCGGACCACCGGCGGATCCCCACCCGCCCCCGACCGGCCGCGGCGCACCGCCGACCAAGGCCACGAGGGGAATCGCCCATCCCGGGCCGGACACGGCTAATTTCCCGTCTAGTGAATCGACGGACGAGGCTGGAGGCAAGGTCGAAGACCGGTGAGGCGATGGTGTCCGCCCCCGAACCGGTCAGGTCGCCGATGTCACCGTCCCGGCGGGCCCTCGTCCTCAACGCCACCTTCGAGCCCTTGGGCATCGTGTCGTCGCGTCGCGCCGTCCTGTTGGTGCTCGGGACCAAAGCCGAACTGGTCCACACCACCGACCGGGTCTTCCGGGCGGAGAAGGTCACGGTGCCGGAGCCGTCGGTGGTCCGGCTGGTGCGGTACGTGCACATACCCCGCCAATACCGGGTAGCGGTCAATCGCCGGACCGTCTTCGCCCGCGACGGGTCGCGTTGCCAGTACTGCGGTGCCGCCGCCGAGAACCTCGACCACGTCATCCCCCGGAGCAAGGGGGGTCCCCACACCTGGGAGAACGTGGTGGCCGCCTGCCGGCGCTGCAACACCCGCAAGGAAGACCGTTTGCCCCACGAGGCCGGCATGGTGCTCCGCACCACCCCCGTCGCTCCGCATCACCGGGTCCAGCTGCTCGCCTCCTGCGGGGGAGCCAGTGACGATTGGCACACCTACCTGAGCCCGGGGATCGCCCACCCGGAGCCACTGGTCTCTGAGCCCCTGATCGCCTGACTGGCGGCGATGGTGGCGAACGGCTGGTCGATCGAGGAACGGCGGGGCGCGGCCGGGGATCTCCACCGATCCTGGCCGGCCACCGAGACCCACCCCTCCCGGCGGGCCCTGGCGGTGTGCCGAGTGGCCCGACCCGCCCTCGTCCTCGGCTCCACCCAAAATCGAGCGGTGGCCGATGGCAGCCTCGCCTCGGCGCGGGGGATCGAGGTGGTCCGGCGCCGATCGGGGGGCGGTGCGGTGCTGGTGATGCCCGGCGATCCGGTCTGGGTGGACGCCTGGGTCCCGCGGGGTGACCCGTTGTGGAGAGACGACGTGGGTCGGGCCTTCGACTGGTTCGGCGATGCCTGGACCACTGCCCTCCACGCGCTCGGCGGCGAGGGGATGAGCCCCCACCGGGAGGGGTTCGCCGCCTGCACCCGCTGGTCGTCGCTGGTCTGCTTCGGTGGGGTGGGGACCGGGGAGGTGGTGACCGCCGACGGGCGCAAGGTGGTCGGCATCTCCCAGCGGCGAACCCGGGAGGGGGCCTGGTTCCACAGCGCCGCCGCCCTCCACTGGGACCCGGTCGCCCTCCTCGAGGTCCTGGTCCTGCCGCCCGAGGAGCGGTCCGCCGCCCAGACCGATCTGACCGCTGCCGCCGCCGGCGTCGCCGACCTGGTGGGGCCGTTGTCCGACGCCGCGGTGTCCGCCGCCCTGATCGCCGCGCTGCCGGCGTGAGCCCAGCGAGGTCTCAGGCCACCGGTGGCAGTTGGCGTTGCCGAGCCACCTCCCCCAACCGGGTTGGCCAGGGCGAGGGGGTCCCGGCGACGGCGACCGCGGAGGCGAGCAGATTCAGATCCTTCAGCGCCCAGTCCAATGCGAAGTCGGGGTGGTAGTCCCGATCGACCAGTCCGGCCAGTTGGCCGATCGCGTACTTGGCGGCCAGGGGGTTGTCCCGCATGGCGGCGAACAACCGGGGGGATGCCACCCCGAGACGGCCAGCCAGGGCGGCGACCTCGGCCTCGCCTTGGGTGTGGAACGCAATCAACCGGTTGAGGATGAGCTTCATCCGGCTGCCGGCGCCGGCCGGACCCAGCCAGATGGCGGCGGTGCCCAACAACCCTAAGAGGGGTTCGAGCGACGGGCCCACTGCCTCGGGCCCGGAGGGAAGAATGACGAGTTGTCCGGTCTCCGCCATGGTCGGGGCGCCGGACACCGGCGCGTCGACGAAGGCGACGTCGGTCCGCCGCTGTCGGGTGTAGGTAGCCAGCCGTTCGGTCGGCTTCACCCCGATCGTCGCCATTTGCAGCCATACCGCTCCGGGCCGCATGGCCTGGAGGGTCCGATCGGCGAGCATGACGTCGGCCGTCACCTTGGCGGTCGGCAACATGGTGATGACTACGTCGGCATCGTGGGCGGCGTCGGCAGCATCCGCATAGGCGGTGGCCCGGAGGTCGACCAGCGGCATCATCGACGAGGGGTGCCGTGACCATACCCCGACCTCCATCCCCGAATCGAGGAGGCGGCGAGCCATGGCTGCCCCCATGGTGCCGGTCCCTAGCATCGCCACCTGGGGCGGTGGCTCCTCCTTGTGTCGCAACGGCATCATGGTCGTGCTCCCTTCTCCGGTTCAACAACGAAACTCCCCGGCCGCGGTGGGCGGCTAACGGGTCGAGCGACGGCAGGCCCACTCATGACCGGGCCCTCCTCACACCGTCTCGGGAGACGGCCCGGCCACCGGGGTGGCGTCGACCAGGATCTGGTCGATCCGCTGCATCACCCCGTCATCGAGGTCCAGGTCGGCCGCCTGCAGAACATCGTCGATGTGGTCGGGGTCCCGGGTGCCGACAATGGCCACGTGGACCGCCGGGTTGGCCAACACCCACCCGATCGCCAGTTGGGGCAGGGTGATACCCAGTTGCTCCTCGGCCAACTGGCGCAGGTGGGCCACCGCTTGGAGGTTGCGCCGGTAGGCGTCGCCATGGAACATCGGGCTGTTCGATCGCCAGTCGCCCGGTGCGAACTGGGTGTCGGTAGCGAGGCGTCCACCCAGCAACCCGTGAGCCAGAGGTCCGTAGACCAGGACCCCGATGTCGTTCGCCGCCGTATACGGAAGCACGTCGGCTTCAATGTCCCGTCGGAACAGGTGGTACGGAGGCTGCAACGTCTCGACCGGCAAGATGGCGCTGAAGGCCTCCATTTGCTCGACGTCGAAGTTGGAGACACCGACATGCCGGATCTTGCCGTCGGCGATCAGCTTGGCCAGAGCTTCCGCCGTCTCTTCGAATGGCGTCACCGGGTCGGGCCAATGGAGTTGGTACAGGTCGATGTAGTCGGTGCCGAGGGCCCTGAGGCTGGCCTCCACGCCGTCTCGGATCCAGTCGGGGCTGGAGTCACGGACCAGACCGGTGGCGGTGGAGCGCAAACCACCTTTGGTGGCGATGACCACCTGTTGGCGGGGGAGATGGCCCAATGCCGCCCCCAGCAGCCGCTCTGACTGCCCGAAGCCGTAGGCCTGAGCCGTGTCGAAGAAGGTGACCCCCTCGTCGGCGGCCCGGCGGATGGCTTCGGTGGCCACCGCGGTATCGGTCGGTCCCCACTCGCCGCCCAGCTGCCAAGTGCCAAAGGCGATCCGCGACACGTCGATGCCGCTCTTACCCAAGATGGTGTGTCTCACTGTTCTCTCCTTGCTGATGTGGGTGTCGGTTGTAGTTGTCGAGAAGTCGATGCGCGGCCCGGGCGGTGGCCCGCCCCGCCCGTGTTGGTGCTGACCGGAGGACTCCAGCCCTCGAAATCGAGGTCGGAGGAGAACCCGGCGGTGACGTTCGTCGGTGCCGGCGGCGGACCTTCTCGGTGGTCCCCTCTCCCGATGCCCCGCAAGGCGAGGACCGCGGCCACCACGGCTGCCGCCGCCGTCACCAGGACTGCCCAGCGGTCCGGTTCCACGGAGCCACCGGAGGTGGCACCGGTGCCGATCACCGCGGCGGCCACCGCCACGCCGAGAGCGGCGCCGACTTGGCGGCTCATGTTGATGAGCCCGCCCGCCAGCCCCTGCTCATCGTCGCTGACGCCCTGGGTCGCCGCCACCGTGGCACCGAAGGCGCCGGTGGCGGTGCCGTAGCCGGCAAAGATGAAGCCCAGCACCAAGAGGGGATAGCTGTGCAAGCCCAGCACCAACCCGAGCAACAACAGCCCGCCGGCGGCGGAGACGCCCGACGCCACCAAGAACACCCTGAGCCCGACCCGCCGGACGACCCGGGCCCCCCGGGTGGCACCCAGGAACCCGACGATGCCCTGCGGGGCCATGGCGAGGCCGGTCACCAGTGGTGAGTAGTGGAGGACCAGCTGGAGGTAGAGGGGGACGACCAGCAGCTCGCCGGCCGACCAGGCTCCGATCATGAAGGTGTAGAGGTTGGCTGCCCGTAGCGCCCGGAGACGGAGGATGCCGAGCCGGACCAGCGGAAAGGGGTGGCTCTCCTCGACGACCACGAATCCGCCGATGAGGCCGACCGCCACCAGAAGGGACCCGACCGTCGGCAGGGAGAGCCAGCCGCTCTGCGGTCCCTCCGAAATCCCATAGACGGCGGCGGCCACGCCGCCGGTCACCAGGAGCGCGCCGGCGATATCCAGCGGGCGGCGCCTCGTCACCGAAGGGGTGCCGGGGACCAGGATGGGCGTCAGGACGGCGGCGATCAGGCCGATGGGCACGTTGACCCACAACACGGCCCGCCAGTCGAAGAACTCCACCAGGACACCACCGACGACCAGGCCGGCCACGAAGCCGACCGACGCGGTGGCGCCGTAGAAACCGAGGGCCCGGGTACGCCCCGACCCTTCGGGCACGCTGGTGGTGATGAGCGAAAGGGCGGAGGGTGCCACGATCGCCGCGCCGATGCCCTGGAAAGCCCGTGCCACCACCAGCGTCGACAGATCGCCGGCCAGGCCACCAGCCAGCGAAGCCAGGGAGAACACCACCAGGCCGATGATGAACATTCGACGCCGGCCCCACAGGTCACCCATCCGTCCGCCGAGAACCAGCAGACCACCGAAGGTGATGGCATAGGCGGTGATGACCCACTGCACCGCAGTGGCGTCGGCGTGCAACTCGCGCTCG
>DATARI010000159.1:0-22674 GCA_036264255.1 Acidimicrobiales bacterium
CAGGCTCGCATCCACCCGGGGGCGACCATCGCCCACGGGATCGGAGTCACCCTCATCCGGGTCGGGCGCCGCCTGGCGGGACCGGACCTCCGCAACGAGCCCCGGCTCCTCGGCCCGCGAGAAGCGGTGGGCGAGCTCCACACCCTGAGCTGACCAGCCACACCCCGCCGGGGTGCAGGTGGTCGGGGTTTGGTGGGTGCGGTTACAGGTCCTTCCGCATCTGGGCCGACGTGTCCCGATAGCCCAGCGAGGCGTAGAGGCGGCGGGCGGCGGTGTTGGACGTGAACACATTGAGCCCGAGGGTCGATGCGCCAGCGTGGCGGGCGAGCCTCTCCGCCAGGAGCATGGCCCGGCGGCCATATCCCTGGTTGCGCCGATCCTCATCGATGGCGACGTCCCAAACCCACCATCGCTCGGGGTCGTCGCCGTAGGACCCGATCCACAAGTTCCCGACCGGGGTGCCGTCGGCCAGGATCCGCCCGATCAGCTGACCGGGCAACGGGGTGCCGCCCGGTAGCAAGCGGGCCAAGGACTGGTCGGCATTGGCCTCGGCTTCGCCCCGGGAGTCGCCCCCCACCACCCGCTCCTCGATGTAGCTGGTGCGCAAGCCGGCCAGCCAGGCGGCCAGCGCCGGTGGCTCGAACGGCTCGAAGGTGAGTTCGGGGTCCATGCTGGGGTCGGCCGGCGGATCGCCTTCAGATCTTGAGGAGACGAGCGGCGGCCGCGAGGACCTCCAGATGCTGGTCGACGGTGGCAAGCCCCAGACGCATGGTGTCGATGCTGAGATGGGTGGCCCCCGCCTCCCGCCACCGATCGACGTGTCGGATGAACCGGTCGGTGTCGTCGGGCAGCCAGGTGACTCGTCCCTCCATGCCCAGGGCGGCCGCGTCGCGACCGGACTCCGCCGCCGACGCCGCGATGATCGAACGGGCCCGGTCGAGGCTCTCACCGGGTCGGACCATGGGAAACCAGCCGTCGGCCAGCCGCCCGATGCGGCGGTAGGCCGGGTCGGAAGCGCCCCCCAGCCACACCGGGATCGGCCGTTGGATTGGCAAGGGGGCGAGACCGGCCCCCACCACCGGCTCGAAGGTTCCATCGAAGGTCACCGAGCGCTCCGTCCACAACCGCCGGAGGAGGTCGATCTGCTCATCGAAGCGCCGCCCCCGGTTGGTGAAGTCCTTGCCCAATGCCTCGTATTCGACCTGGTTCCACCCGATCCCGACCCCCAGCCGGAACCGACCTTCGGTGAGCAGGTCCACCTCGGCCGCCTGTTTGGCCACCAGCGCGGTCTGGCGCTGGGGAAGGATCAGGATCCCGGTGACCAACTCCAGGGTGGTGACCGCCGCGAGGTAGCCGAACATCACCAACGGTTCGTGGAAGGTGGTGGCGATGTCGTAGGGGCCGTCCCACCCGTGGTGGACGTCAGGATCGGCTCCGACCACGTGGTCGTAGGTGAGGAGGTGGGTGAACCCGAGGCCCTCCACCCCCCGACCGTAGGTGCGAAGGGAGGCCACGCTGCCGCCGAGCTCGGTCTGGGGGAATACCACGCCGATCCGCATCATCGAGACATTACCGGCGTGCCCGGGGGAGTGAACTCCCGGCCCGAGGGCATAGTGTCCGAGAGGGCGGTTCGGCGCCGGTCGGCCGCCATTCGGTATAACGACAAGGATCAACATCGTGACCGTCTTCCCGCCCATCGCCGACTACGGCTTCCACTCTGACGGCGAGGCCGAACTGGCTCAGGACGATCTGGTGTTGCCGTACCCGGTGGATTCCACCGACTCCGGTTTCTCGGGGGAGGAAGGGACGTCCACCATCGGTTCGTTCTGGTTGGTGACCGCCCTGGCCAAGATCGATCGGGCCGAGGTCCCGGCATGAAGGGTGCCAAGGTCCTCGAGGCCAACGGGGTTCGCATCGCCTATGCGGTGACGGGGGTCGGTGAACCGCTGGTGCTGGTCCACGGCTACACCGGAAACTCGGACGACTGGAAGCTGGTGGTGGACGAGCTGGCCCGCGACCGCACGGTGGTCACCTTCGATCACCGCGGCCACGGCGACAGCTCCAACACCGGCGATGCCGCCACCTACACCCTCGGCCAGTTGGCCGACGACCTGGACGCGCTGGTCGATCACCTCGAGTTGGGGCCCTTTGATCTGCTGGGCCATTCGATGGGGGGAGTCGTCGCCCAGCGTTACGTGCTCGCCCACCCCGAGAAGGTCCACTCGCTCATCCTGATGGACACCTTCGGCGCCGTCCCTGACATCACCGCCGGACTGTTCGAGGCCGGCCTGGCCATGGTCCGGAGCGGGGGGTTCGACCAGCTGTTGAACACCATCGCCCCATTCCTCCGGGAGGGGGTGACTCCCGGAGAGGTTGAACGCTCGGTCCGGGCCAGCTACGCCCGGATGGACCCGGTGGCATTCGAGGCGCTCGGATCCGAGATGGTCCGGATGCCTTCCCTGCTGGAGGACCTCGGAGCCGTCCGGCTCCCCACCACCGTGATGGTCGGCGAGATCGACACGCCGCTCCGCGGGCCCGCCGAAGAGCTGGCGGCAGCCATCCCCGGGGCCCACTTGGTCATCATCCCCGGGGCCGGCCACTCTGCCCAGCAGGAGGCCCCCCAGGCGTGGCTCCAGGCGGTGGCCGATCACCTGGTCCGCTCCGGCGATCCCGTCGCGCCGCGGTAGGGCGGCTCAGGCGGCGGCGAGCTCGCTGGCGCAGTACTTGCACCGGGTGGCGGCCACCGGGATGTCGCCGGAGAGGCAGAAGGGGCACTTCTTGGTCGGCGGCGGGTCGCCGAACACTGTCTTTCCCAGCTTGTTCATGTAGGCCTTGTAGGGAACCACCAGGACGAAATAGATGACGGCCATGAAGATGATGAAGTAGATGACCGCGGAGACGAAGGCGCCGACGTTGATGGTCTGACCGTTGAGCACCCACCCGAGGCCGGCCGAGGACGACTTGCCACCGATGGCGTTGACCAGGGGGGTGATGATGCTGTCGGTGAACGCCTTGATCAGGGTGCTGATGGCCAGGGCCACCACCAGGCCGACCGCGATGACGATGAGATCTCCCTGCATGAGGAAATTCTTGAAACCCTTGAGCATGACCGTCTCCTTGTTTGACCGCTCCCGCGGGGAATGGACTGCCTCGATGCATAGCGGCGATGCGTCTCGGCGATGCATCGACCACCCTATAGCGGAGGGCTTTTAACGTCCCGGAACCGGGCCGCCGTCGGAGCGAACGCGGTTACCGGAGTGTCCACCGTCGGCCGCGGCGCCACCGGGGCAGCGGGCCAACATCGCTAGGCTGGCGCCTTCCCAGGGGGTTGAACATGCGGGTTGCCATCATCGGCGCCGGGATGGCAGGGATCCTGAGCGCCATCAAGTTGACCGAAGCCGGCTTCACCGACGTCACCGTCTACGAGAAGGCCGACCGGCTCGGAGGGACGTGGCGGGAGAACACCTACCCGGGGATCGCCTGCGACGTACCCTCCCACCTCTACAGCTACTCCTTCCATCTCAACCCGGACTGGAGCCATCCGTTCTCCCCCGGCCACGAGATCCAGGCGTATCTCGAGGAGGTGGCCCGGGACCACCGGGTGGACAGCCTGATCCGTTTCGACGAAGAGGTCACCAGCTGCCGCTGGAGCGATCGCCGCTGGCATCTCGACACCGCCGGCGGCACCCACGACGTCGCCGACTTCGTCATCGCCGCCACCGGCGTCCTCCACCACCCCAACTACCCCGACATCAAGGGCGTGGACGCCTTCGGGGGGTCCCTCTTCCACAGCTCACGGTGGGACCACGGGGTCACCCTCGAGGGGGCCCGGGTGGGCATCATCGGGACCGGCTCGACGGCGGTGCAGCTGGTGTCGGCGGTCGTCGGTCCGGCGCAGAAGCTCTCCCTCTTCCAGCGGACCGCCCAGTGGATCATGCCCCAGGAGAACCCGCCCTACCGGGAGGAGGAGCGGGCGGAATGGGGCCGGAACCCGGCCAAGCTCCAACACCTCCACCAAAGCCTCTCCGAGCTGTTCACCAACTTCGCCAATGGGATCGTCGACGCCGGATCGCCGGAGATGGCGATGATCGCCGACCTGTGCCGGCAGAACCTCGAGACAAAGGTGACCGACCCGGTGCTCCGGGAACGACTCCGTCCCAATTACCGGGCGGCCTGCAAGCGCCTGGTGATCTCCCCCAACTTCTACGAGAGCCTGCAGCGGGACAACGCCGAATTGGTCACCGAGCCCATCGACCACATCGAGGCGGCCGGCATCCGCACCGTCGACGGGCGGCTGCACGAACTCGATGTGGTGGTGCTCGCCACCGGGTTCAAGGTCGACGCCTTCATGCGCCCGATGTCGGTGATCGGGCGGCACGGCCAAGACCTGGCCGAGGTGTGGGCCGATCGCCCGAATGCCTACCTGTCGATCTCGATCCCCGAGTTCCCCAACTTCGCCATGGTCAACGGGCCCAACGGACCGGTCGGCAACTTCTCGCTCATCGAAGTGGCCGAAATGCAGGTCGGCTACATCCTGCAGCTGATCGACCGGGTGGACTCCGGCCGGTGCCGGGAGATCAGCGTCACCCAGACGGCGACCGACCGGTTCGAGGCCCAACGGGTGGAGGCGGCCGCCAACACCATCTGGAGCACCGGTTGCCAGAGCTGGTACCTCGACGACCGGGGGATTCCGGCCACCTGGCCCTGGACGTTCGGTCGGTTCTCGGCGGAGATGGAGCGCCCGAAGCTGGACGCCTTCGACCAGCGCCCCTGAGCCCGGCGGCCCCGATGATCCACGCGGGGGGTGCCTCCGACCTGCGGCCTTGGGGATGCCGGCCGTACACTGAGGGCCGGCACACCGCCGAGGGGGGACCATGACAACCTTGCAGACCGAGTTCAGCGAAGCCGAGTTGCTGGCCGAACACGACATCGCCGAGCCGTTGATCGTCAACAACGTGCGTTGCCATGGGGGGTTCAACTCGGACGGCGATTACGTCTCCCCCCGGACCAAGCACCGGTGGCCGGCCATCCGGGCCTGGGAGGAGCAGCGGGTCGCCCAGTTCGGCACCCCGATCCTCGACGTCCCCCTCGAGACCTGGCCGGAGAACTTTCCCAATGTCGCCCAGACCAAGCTGCTGCTGGGCCAGGGCATCACCACCCCCACCATCACCTCGCTCACCCGGATCGGGACGGTGGAGGGATTCGGCGGGATGTTGCGGATGCTCCCGACGCCGGAGTTCGCCCGCTGCTTCGACGAAGAGATCGATGGCACCGCCATCGCCCACATCAGTGGCGGCCTGTTCGAGGCCCACGCCCGCGACGAGTCCGGATTCGGGGACCAGGCCGGCCATGACCGGATGTGGTTCGTGGCCCGGGACATCGCCTTCGAGAACCCCGCCACCGACGACCTGACCGCCCGCATGCTCGATCGGATGGGCATCGACACCACCCCCCGATCGGCCGAGGAGACCCGTCGGCTCCAACAGGCCGCCCGGGCCGGGCGGGTCCTCCCCGACGACATCGACTACACCCTCGAAGTGGTGGTGGGTCGGATGATCGGCCTGCTGCTGATCGAGATCTCCGCCTTCCACGGCTTCCGCTGGGCGGAAGCGGTCCTGAGCGACACCGAGTTGGTGGCCGGCGACGGCGCCGCCGCCACCCTGGTGTCCCACATCCGGGCCGATGAGACCCCCCACGTGGCCTGGCTCCGCACCGCCCTGTCCGAAATGCGCGACCGGACCTGGGTCGGGGAGAGCGGGCGCACCTACGACGGCACGGTCATGATCCAGAAGCTGTGGGATCGGGCCATGGAGAACTCGCTCCTCCTCCGGCGGCAGGAGAACCTCCAGTTCTTCATGCTGGAGATCGAAGAGGCGTTGGAGGGCCGGTCCGATGGCGACGACCTGATCGAGGAGATGCTGAGCCTCGGGACCGTCAGCCGGCTCGACGATGGCACTGTCGTCGACACCGCCAGCCAGTCCCTCCTCGGTTGATCTCCGCCTCGTGAAGTTCGGGATCTTCTACGAGCACCAGCTTCCTCGCCCGTGGCAGGAGGACAGCGAACAGCAGCTGATCAACGACGCTCTGGATCAGATCGAGCTGGCCGACCGGCTGGGCATCCAGTACCTGTGGGAGGTGGAGCACCACTTCTTGGAGGAGTACTCCCATTCCAGCGCGCCGGAGGTGTTCCTGGCCGCCGCCAGTCAACGGACCCGGCGCATACGCATCGGCCACGGGATCGTCCAGACCGCCCCGGCCTACAACCACCCGGCCCGGATCGCCGAACGGATCGCCATGCTCGACCTGGTCTCCAACGGACGGGTGGAATTCGGGTCGGGCGAGTCATCGTCGGAGGCCGAGCTGCGCGGCTTCGGGATCGATCCGGCCGTCAAGCGGGAGGCCTGGCTCGAGGGGCTCGAGGTCGCCATCCGTTGCATGACCGAGACGCCGTTCGGCGGAGTGGACGGCGCTTTCGTCCAGATGCCGCCGCGCAACGTGGTGCCCAAGCCGGTCCAGAAGCCCCACCCCCCGTTGTGGGTGGCCTGCAGCCGCCGAGACACCATTCTCCTGGCCGCCGAGAAAGGGATCGGCGCGCTGAGCTTCGCCTTCATCGAGCCCGAAGATGCCCGGCAGTGGGTGGAGGACTACGAAGCGGTGTTGGCCGAGAAGTGCGTCCCTGTAGGGCTGTCGGTCAATCCCCAGGTGGCCTGTGTCACCCCGATGATGTGTGCTGAGGACGAGGAGGTGGCCATCGCCCGGGGTCTGGAGGGCGCCAATTTCTTCGGCTACTCGCTTGCCCACTTCTATGTGTTCGGCGATCACGTCCCGGCTTCCACCAACGTGTGGGAGGAATTCCAGCAGCGCCGGGGGAAGATGGGCTATTCGCCCGAGGCCGCCCTGGCCAACCGGCGCCAGACCCTGGGGGCCCAGATCGCCTCCGGGGACGCCAAGGGACTGCGAGGCGCCACCGGCACTCCCGATCAACTCCGGGAGTTCCTCCGTCGCTACGAGGCCGCCGGGGTCGACCAGTTGATCTTCGTCATGCAGGCGGGTCGGAACCGGCACGAGCACATCATGGAGTCCATCGAACTGTTCGGGACCCAGGTGCTGCCGGAGTTCGTCGAGCGGGACGAGGCCGCCAGCGTCGTCAAGGCGGCCAAGTGGGAGCCGATCATCGAGGCGGCGTTGGCTCGCCGGAGTCCGGACCACCCGATGATGCCGCCCGACTACGTGATGAGGGCCATACCCAAGCAGATGGTCGACGCCCTGGAGAGTGAGCCGGCTCAGGTCTGGCTCGACAACCTGGCTGACAACCGGGCCGCCGGGGTCCGGGACGAGGAGTTCCAGAAGCTGGTGGACGGATAGTCAAACCCGGGTCGTCACCGTCCCGACCGATGGACCGAGACCGCATAGTCGCCCGGTCCCGGGTACGGCTGGCGGTCCCAGGTGGCCCAGCGCTCCACCGGCTCGAGGCCGGCGTCCAGGACGTGCCGGTCGTAGTCCTCCAGCGAGTAGCGCCCGTCCAGTTGGAACCCGGCCACCAGGGCACCCCCCGGTCGGAGGTGGCGGGCGCACCCGGCGACCAAGGCCGCCTGGGTGGCCGGCGGGGTGAAGAGCAGCACATTTCCGGCCATCACCACCACATCGAACTGGCGCCCGAGATCCAGCCCGCCGACATCGGCCTCCAGCCAGGTGAGTTCCGGGGCGATCCGCCGGGCGGTGGCGATCATCGAAGGGTCGAGATCGACGCCGACCACGTCGATTCCCCGGCAGGCCAGCTCCACCGCCACCCGGCCGGTACCGCATCCGGCGTCCAGCACGGTGGCCGGATCCAGACCCGCCACGAAGTCGGCTTCGCCATGGACGCCGACGCCGGAGGCGGCCAGCCGGTCGAATCGTTGCTGGTAGCGGTCCCCGTCCCAGGCCATCGCTGCATCATCGCGCCGTCGGCGGCGAGCGTAGAATCCCCGACAAGCAAACGGGTGCCGAGGAATCCTGAAGGGGGCCGTGTTGACCGACGTTGCGAATCCGGAAGGAGGAGCTGAGCCCCCGCGGTCGGTTGACGCCCTCTCCGCCGAACGCCGCTCGAAGCGCGACTACGTCCGGGACCAGGGCATCGATCCCTATCCTTCCCGGTTCGACCGCTCGCATACCACCGCCGAGTTGCGGGAGCGGTACGGGGAGCTCCCCGCCGATGCCCGCACCGGCGAGGTCGTGCAGGTGGCGGGCCGGATCACCAGCGTGCGAGGCCACGGGAAGCTGGTCTTCATCACCTTGCAGGACGTGTCCGGCGCCATCCAGCTGCTGGTCCCGGTCAGCAATCTCTCCAAGGACGGCGCCGTCGTCCTCGACAAGTCCGATCTCGGGGACTGGGTCGGGGCCACCG
Organism: Acidimicrobiales bacterium; assembly: GCA_036264255.1. Classification (GTDB taxonomy): domain Bacteria; phylum Actinomycetota; class Acidimicrobiia; order Acidimicrobiales; family RAAP-2; genus DASZIT01. The sequence continues at coordinate 8,387 of DATARI010000159.1, forward strand.
GGGAGGTCATCGTGAGCCGCCGGGGGGAGCTGTCGGTCGAGCTCACCGATCTGCAGCTGCTGTCGAAGGCCCTCCGTCCCCTCCCCGACAAGTGGCACGGTCTGAGCGAGGCGGAGATGCGCTACCGCCAGCGGGAGGTCGACCTGCTGGCCAACGAGGACACCCGCCGGGTGTTCGGGATCCGGTTCAAGGCCGTCGCCGCCATGCGGACGGCGTTGATGGCCGAGGACTATCTCGAAGTCGAGACGCCGATTCTCCAACCTCAAGCCGGCGGGGCCATCGCCCGGCCGTTCTACACCCACGCCAACGCCCTCGACATCGACCTCAGCCTCCGCATCGCCCCGGAGCTCTATCTGAAGCGACTGGTGATCGGGGGGTTCGAGCGGGTGTTCGAGATCGCCCGCAACTTTCGCAATGAGGGGGTCGACACCCGGCACAGCCCGGAGTTCACCGCCCTCGAGGCCTACCGGGCCTTCGGTGACTTCAACGACGGCATGGACCTCACCGAGCGGCTGGTGGTGGCGGCGGCCGAGGCGGCCACCGGCCGGATGACCTTCACCACCGCCGGAGGGCCGGTCGACCTGACACCGCCGTGGCCCCGCCAGGATCTGTTGAACCTGATCGCGGAAGCCGCTGGCCGCCGCCTGCATCCGAGCGACCCGGTCGACGACGTCCGCGCCGCCGCCCGCCAACTCGGGGTCGAGTACGACGACGGCTGGGGCTCGGGCAAGATCATCTTCGAGATCTACGACAAGGTGTTGTTGCCCAGCCTGCTCGGACCGGTGTTCGTCTGTGGCTTCCCGGTGGAAGTCTCCCCACTGGCCCGGCACCAGCTCACCGACGACACCTTGACCGACCGTTTCGAACTGGTGGTCGACGCCAAGGAGTACGCCAACGGCTACAGCGAGCTCAACATCCCCGAGGAACAGGATCTCCGGTTCCGGGGGGAGGCGGCCGCCGCCGCCAAGGGGGACCTGGAGGCCCACCCCGCCGACCTGGCCTTCGTGCGGGCGCTCGAATACGGGCTCCCTCCCACGTCGGGGATCGGCATCGGGGTGGACCGGCTGGTGATGCTGCTGGCCGAGGTGGATGCCATCCGGGACGTCATCCTCTTTCCCATGCTCAGGCCGGAGGCGCCGGGATGACCGACGTCGTCACCGAGCCGGGGAGTCCCGTCGTCAACGGTGCCGCTCCGTACGCGACCCGGCACCGGGTCCCGAGCGACACCCCGGGCAGCGGTGGGCCGGCGGACATCGCCTCCCACTTCTATATGCCGGATCTTGTCGAGGCCCTCATCCCGCTGGGCGGACGGGTGGTGGTGGTCAGCGACCTCCATCTGGCCGCCGTTCCCACCGACGCCAGTCGCATCGTGGCCGACGAGCTGGCCGAGCTGTTGGGTGGGTGGGAAGGCCCGGGTGCCTTCGTCATCGCCGGGGACGGCTTCGAGATGCTGGCCGGTCCCCCCGACGTCGGTGCCATCCTCGACTCCCACCCCCAGTTCACCGCCGCCCTCGCCGCCTTCACCCAGCAGCCGGGCCATCAGCTCATCGTCCTCTCCGGCAACCACGACGGGCAACTGGCTTGGGACGGCGTGGCGGTGGCGACGCTGACCGACCGTCTGGGGATAACCGGTATCGCCTTTGCCTGTGATCTGGCCATCACCACCGCCGAGGGTCTGCAACGGGTGCACATCATCCATGGGAACCAGTCCGACCCCTACAACGCCTTTGAGGATCCCCGCTCGCCGGTGGACACCCCGTTCGGCCATCACATCGTCCGCGACGTGCTGCCGCAGCTGGCCGCCCGCCAGCATCCGGGGTCGCTGTTCGACGGGGTGCAATGGCTCGATGGCGAGCCGGCCGGGTTCGTCAGCTCCCGGCTCTTCTACCGGAAGGTCATCGGGAAGTTCTGGCTCCTCGCCATCCCCTTCATCGCCGCGTTGCTGCTTCGGTTCCTGACCTTCATCCCCGGGTTCGGGACCCTCCTCAAGCACCACAGTCAGCGCTGGTTGATCGCCTTCGGGCTGTTGGTCGTCTTGATCATCGTGGTGGCGGTGGTGGCCGCCCTCGCCACCATGTTCCGGGTGAACAAGGCCCTGCGGGAGGGCAGCCTCAACGAGCGGGCCGACCCGGTGACCCACAACGCCCCTCCCCGGGCCGAGGCCTCCCGCCTGGTGGCGGAGGGCTACGCCGGGATGATCAGCGGGCACACCCACCAGCCCGAGCTGTCGGTGGTGGGCAACGGGTTCTATGCCAACACCGGCAGCGGCACCGAGTCGACGGTGGCCCAGCCGTCCCGGTGGCGGCTACCCAAGCCCTATGTCTCGGCCCGCCGGTTCTCCTATGTAGAGATCCTGGCCGGGGACGTGCTCATCGTCCGGCTGTATCTGCGGGAAACCCCCACCCGGGACCAGGTGCTGCTCGAACGGCTGGCCATTGCCCATGTTCGCCACGGTCAGACCACCACCCAGATGGTGGCATCCCTGCCCAACGGCCCGACCTGGACCAACGAAGGCAAGGCGCTCAGCCACTGGTCCCGTTCCCGGAGGGTCCGCCAGTGGGCCGCGGCCATCCTGCTGGTGGCCGGCGTCCTCAATATTCTCTTTGCCCTCCTGTTCGACGTGAGCTCCACCCTTCCGGTCAACCAGTGGTTCCCCCTCGGCATCGGGCGGCTGGACGGAATGACCGGCATCGTGGGCGGCCTGGCGCTCCTCGGGCTCGCCCGAGGGGTGAGGCACGGCTACCGGTCGGCGTGGGTGGTGGCCATCCTGGTGCTGGTGGCCGGTATCGTCAGCCGGTTGGTGGAGGGCCTGGGGGTGATCGGCACCACACTGGGCTTCCTGCTGGCCATCTGGCTGGTCCTCGAGTACTCCCACTTCGGGGTGTACCCGGTGGGGGTGAGCCGCCTGGCCCGGTGGGGGATGTCCCTGGGGCTGGGGGCCCTCGCCACCCTGGCCATCCTGGACGACCTCTTCGAACCCCAACAGGGGTTGGCGCTCGACCTCACCGGCCTGGCCCTTCTCGGGGTGATCGGGCTGGCCCTGCTGGTCACCATCCCCGGTCGTGAACACCGGCGCACGGGGGCAGCCCGGAGCGAGGCCTTCGACCGGGCCCTGGCCATCATCGAGACCTACGGCGGCGACACCCTCGACTACTTCGCCTTGCGGGATGACAAGTCGTGGTTCTTCACCGGGTCGTCTCTGGTGGCCTATTCGGTGATCAACGGGGTGATGCTGGTCTCCCCCGATCCCATCGGCCCGGTGAACGAACGGGTCTCGGTCTGGTCGGACGTCATGAACATGGCCCAGGCCAACAGCTGGGCGCCGGCGGTCTTGGCCGCTTCGGAAGCCTGGCTGCCCGTCTACCGGGCCTCCGGCCTGGTCGACCACTACCTGGGGGACGAAGCCGTGGTCGACTGCATCACCTTCTCGTTGCAGGGCAAGTCGATGAAGTCGCTCCGGGGTGCCTACAACCGGATGAAGAAGTCGGGATTCCGGGTGGAGATCCACGACCCGTCCGAGGTGGGGCCGGAATTGAAGACCCAGCTGCTGAGTCTGATGACCGAGACCCGGCAGGGGGAAGCCGAGCGGGGTTACTCGATGACCCTCAGCCGCATCTTCGATCCCCGTGACCGCGGGCTGCTGCTGGCGGTGTGTCTGGACACCGACGGCAATCCGCTGGCCTTCAACCAGTACGTTCCCGCCCCCCACGTGAACGGCTACTCGCTCGACCTGATGCGGCGGACCAGTCGCGAGGACGTCCCCAGCGGGCTGACCGACTTCGTCATCCTCGAGACCATCCAGTGGATGGCGGAACAGAACCTGCGGGGCCTCGGCCTCAACTTCGCCACCATGCGGGCGATCGTGGCCGGTGAGACGACCGGTGGGGCCTGGACCTCGCTGGAGCGCAACGTCCTCCATCGGTTCAGCGACACCATGCAGATCGAGTCGCTCTGGAAGTTCAACAAGAAGTACGAGCCCCGGTGGAACCCGCGGTATGCGGTGACCGGGCCGTTCGTACACATCGCCCGGACCAGCCTGGCCATGGCCCGGGCGGAGGCGGTCACCGAGATCCCCTTCATCGGACGCTTGCTCAAGGTCCGGGAGCCATCGGTGAGCGATAAGCGCTGAGCCCCGCCAGCCCGGCCGCGGGGGTTACCGCTTCGACCGGGCCAGGCGTTTGGCGGCGGTGGTGATGTTCCAACGCACCGCCCCGATCAGATCCCGGGCGTGTTCGCGGGCGGTGTAGTCGTCGAGCAGGGTCCCGCCGGTGAGGGTGCGGTCGAGATCCAGCTGGTTCTGCTCCAGCACATAGGAGAAATCCCGGCGCATGGGTTCGGCCAGGCGGTACCCGAACGACCGGTAGAGGTGGGCGAAGAGGGGCCGGTAGAGCCGGATCCGCTCGTGGAGGCCGGACGAGTGGGACATGGGGTTCTTCCGTCGCTGCCGGACATAGTCAGGGAGCTGGTCGGCGAAGGCATGGCGGAGGACCCACTTCTCCACGCCGTCTTTGACCTTCAGGTCGAGGGGAATTTGCAGGGCCAGCTTCACCAGGGACAGGTCGAGGAACGGGACCCGGGCCTCCACCCCCTGCCCCATGGAGACCCGGTCCACCCGCTGCAATTCGGTTCGGCTCAAGTTTCGGATGTTGTGCCGGAAGAGCTGTTGGCTGACGTCGCCGCTCACGTCTCGGTACATGCTGTAGCCGCCGAACAGCTCGTCGGAACCGTCGCCGGAGAGCACGACCTTCACCCCGCACTGATGGACCCGTTCGAACAGGGGCCGGGTGACCACCGAGTTGATGACGTCGCCGTATTCGGTGAGCTCCGACATGCGGATGGCGGTCCGCACGTCGTCGAGATGGATGTTGCCGGGCCGCAGCTCGACGACTTCGTGACGCACTCCGAGGTCATTGGCCAGCCGGCGGGCGAAATGGACGTCCTCGCTGTCGTCGGTCCCGACGGTGAAGGCCACGCAGTCGGGGTGGGTCTCGAGGGCCTGGGTGAGGATGATCGAGCTGTCGAGACCTCCCGACAGGATGACCCCCACCGTCAGGTCGGTGTCGACCCGGACCCGAATGCTGTCGACCAGGGCATCCCGCACCACCCGGCAGGCTTCTTCGGGGTCCTCGATGGGATCCTCGCCCTCGGCCAGGCTCATCAGGTCGACGTAGGGCGCCAGCCGGGGGGGCGAGTCCGGGCTGGCCCAGCCGTGGTAACCGGGGGCCACCTCCCGGATGGGGGCGCCGGCGTGAATGAGGGCCTTGACCTCGCTGGCCACATTGAGGGTGGCATCGGCCTGCGACCAGTACAGCGGCTTGACCCCGACCGGATCGCGGGCCAGGTAGACCCGGGAGCTCGACCGCTCCACCACCGCGAAGGCGAACTCCCCCCGAAGGTGGTGCACCGCGGACTCGCCCCATTCCCGCCAGGCCTCCAGGACAACTTCGGTGTCGCCGGTACTCCGCAACTGATGGCCGAGGGCCTTCAGTTCCTCCCGCAATTCCCGGTAGTTGAAGACCTCGCCGTTGTAGCAGAGGGCCCACTGACCGTCGGCCGAGACCCAGGGCTGGACGGAGTGCTCCCGATCGACGATCTTGAGCCGTTGGGTGCCGAGCAGGCAGCCGGGTTCGCAAAGGGTCTCTTCGACATCACCCCGGGGGCGGATGGAGTCCATCATCCGGTCGAAGACGATCCGGTCGGCCCGCCGGCCGACAATCAGCGCGATGCCACACATCGGCGGTTAGCCAGCTACAAGCGTGGTGTAGGCGCGTCGAAGGTCATCCCGGGCCTCCGGGTTGATGCAGACGTGCCAAGCCTGGCCTTCGTCGATCACGTTGCAGAGCCCGCTGTCCTGGCGGTCGAGCAACAGGTCAGCCAGCGTCCGGTCGGCATCGAATCGGCGGAACCAGCGCATCTCGACGTCGGCGGCATACCCGCAGCAGTGGGCGCTGGGAATCATCGCCGCGTAGCCGAGGCCTCGGAGCCGGTGTTGGTGCTGCACACTCCGGGTCAGGCTGGTGGCCCACAGCGGGGGAGTGCCGGGGGGCGCCTTGGCGGCAAAGTCGATGGCCAGCTGATTGAGCAACGCCACCAGCTCGGGACGGGCATTGGTGAAGCTGACCCCGGCGGTGTGGGGCTTGCGCCCGGGTAGGAACCGCCGCATCGCCCAATCCCGGGATCGGCCGGCCAGACCCTTGGGCTGGAGCCGGTAGCTGAATCGGAGCAGTTGCCGGCGGCGAAGCGACTCCAGGGTGACCAGCTCTGATGACTGCAACACGTCGTCGTCGGAGGCAAAGCTGGTGGCTCCCGCCCACCAGATCGAATCGATCTGGGACAGGAGGTAGATGCGGACCAGCGTCGAGACATCGCTGGCCGAGCTTCGCTGGTTGGGCCGGTAGTCCCGGACCTCTTGGAGCAACGTGGCGACCACGGCGTCCTTCCCGTCCGGCGAACGGGCCAGCACCGCGTCGAGTCCCGGATGGTGGATGCGCTCGGCCAGGAGCGCTTCCACGTCGGCCTGCGCTCCCGGTCCGACCGCCGCATCCACGTCCCGGGTCAATTCGGAGACGACCGCCCGGTAGGCATCGAGATCGAGGCTCATCGACGACGGGTCGTACCCGTCGTCAAATTCGGGGGATTGAGCGGCCATGAAGGCTCTCGTCCTCCTCGAGCACTCGTGGCCCTACCAGCCGAAGGATGCGCCGCATGAGGGCCACCCTACCGAAAATCACCGCCGGGTTAACGTCCACCCCGGCGGCTCCGGCCGGCCGGGAACCCGGGGATCCCGCCCGATCCCCGGGGGAAACCCCTGGTCAGAAGCCGTCCAGCAGCACCTTGCCGGGTTCGGGGTCGGCCGGGAGCTTCTGGTGGGCCTCCATCACCGGGGGCGCCCACCGGGACATCAGCACCACCCCCAGGCCCATCAACAGCAGCGAGAGCACCGCGCCGGTGATGGCGGCCGGCGAAGTGTTGACGTGCTCGTCGAACAACTCGATGCCCAGCGCAATGCTCGAGAACGGGTCGACGATGAGCAGGGCCGCCTGGGACACCATCAGCGGTCCGACCGACAGCGAGGCCTGGACGAGGACGGTCCCGAGGATGCCGGTGACCACCAGCGCGTAGAGCGGCCAGTGGTAGAGCAGGTGGATCCAACCGTCCTTGGAGAGGATGGCGGTGGCCGCTTTCATGAAGCCGGCGTCGATGGACCAGATGATGGCGCCCGAGCTGCCGAGCATGGCGGCTTTGCGGGAGGGCGAGCCTCGCCGGCTGAGGGCGAGGAGCACCAGCACGATCAACACCCGCCCGGAAACGGCTTTGATCCAGCCGCTGGCACTCGGGAGGCCGATTCCCTCTTGGGGGTGGGCGGCGATCAGGAACCCGGCCAAGCCGATGCAGGTGATGGCGGCCGCCCCCCAGGTGCGCATGGCAATTTGATCGTGCAACCAGAACCGACGGAGCCCCAGCATGAAGATGAGCTCGATCACCAGCACCGGCTGCACGACGGCGATCTCCCCGAAATACAGGGCGGTGGCGGTGAAGGCGAACGTCCCGACCAGGAACAGCAGGCCGATGAGCCACATCGGCTGCCGGATCAGGTAGAGGGCCTTGCGCCACCCGGCGGACACCTCGGCGGGGGCGGACACATTGGCCAGGCGCTGGACGACGGCGGAAGAGGCATTGCACAGTGAGCCGAGGGCGGCGAAAAGAATGGCGGTCATGTCGGCATCAATGGCCTCTTACTGGAGGATGTCCAGCCCGAATCCCCTGTTGGCGCACAGTGTACTTATCGGCCAGGTCGGTCGCCGCCGTGAATGGACACGAACCGCGCCCCGGACAGCCAACCCAAGCCGCGGCGGCGAACTCGTCGATGACACCGGCCGAGATTTCGGCAATGGTAATCAATAGACTCGCGGCCCGTCGTTCCATTTCGGCAGCATGATCGGAGCGTTCCGTCAATATCTCCATCATTTCGGGGTGGCTGCCGCTGGTGGTCATCGGACTCGCCCTGGCGGCGTCGTTGGCCGGAATCGGCTGGCGATCGGGGCGCTGGCGTCGGGAGTTGGCCATCGGAATTCCGATCGCCATCGTCATCCCGGCGGCGGCCGACCTGATCCTCCATGCCGCCGGCGCCTATCCGAGCCGGTTCCCGGTATCCGCCTTTCTCTGGGGGGGCGGCTGGGTGATGGCGGTGGCGATCGCAGTGCTGGGTTGGTCGGGCGCCTCCCGCTGGCATCGGGTCCTGTCGGTCGTGGCGGTGGTGTTGATGGCGGTGGTGGTGGCCGATGCGCTCAATGCCACCTATGTCCGGTATCCGACCATCGGACGGCTGATCGATCTCGACGCGGTGAACCTGGTTCCGAACGCCCAACTCCAGGTGATCCGGGATGAAGTGGCCAAGTCCGGCCGCCTTCCCTCGAAGGGGGTGGTGATCACCGCCCATATCCCCGCCCCGGTGTCCAAGTTCAACGCCCACGACGCCTACGTGTACCTGCCGCCGGCCTGGTTCGCCAACCCGCCTCCGGTGTTGCCGACCCTGATCCTGCTGCCGGGCGAACCGGGGAGCTCGGCGGACTGGACCCAGAGCGGGAGGGCCGACCATATCGCCGACCAATTCGCCTCGACCCACCAGGGGATGGCCCCCATCATCGTGATGCCCGACCCCAACGGCTTTCTGACCGTCGACACCGAATGTGTGAACAGCGCAGCCTTCGGCCAGGCGGAGACGTACCTGGTCCGCGACGTCCCCGCCTTCGCCCGGGCCACCTTCGACGCCAATGAGGGGCAGCGGAGCTTGGCGGTGGCCGGCCTGTCGGCCGGAGGCTTCTGTGCGGTGAACCTGGCGCTCCGGAATCCCACCGTCTTCCCCTTCTTCGCCAGTTACTCGGGGCTGGCCACCCCCGTCTACCAGGAGGACCCGCGGTCCGACACCGTCAAGGTCCTGTTCGGTGGGTCGAACGAGGCCTTCCAGCAGAACAATCCGCTCAACTTGCTGAAGGGCGGTTCCTACTCCGGCCTGGCCGGTTGGTTCGCGGTGGGAAAGGACGACGCCCGCCCGTTGGCGGCGGCCCAGCGCCTCCAACCCCTGGCCGAGGCGGCCGGGATCGGCACCTGCATCGAGACCCTTCCCGGAGGCCATGATTTCGGCGTCTGGAGCCAGGCGTTCACCGACTCACTGCCGTGGCTGTCCTGGAAGTTGGGACTGACCCCGCAACCCGCAACGGAACCGGCCTCCTGCACGCCGGGTCGTTGAACCGACACCAGTGCGCCCCGGGGGACTCGAACCACCCAACCTGCGGATTAAGAATCCGCTGCTCCACCGTTGAGCTAGGGGCGCAGGGTGATCCTAAGGGTGGACCTTGGTGATTGCAACCGCTGCCGGCCGTCGGTTGCGCTGCCGCTACCTGGGAAAAGGTCGCGCCCACCGGCACCGTCGGTGCGATCGAGGGCGGGTCTCCCGCCGGTTCGGGTGGCCCGCCTCAATGGATGGGGGGCGTGCATTTGGCCGGAGAGTTGGTCGGGGCCGGGGTGAGGCCGAGCTTCCACGACAGCCAGGGGAGGGAGTCCTTGAAGGCTCGGGTCCAGAACGGGAAGTCGTGACCGCCGGTGGGGGTGAGCAGACAGGCTTGGGCCAACCCGGCCCTGATGGCCAGGGTGTGGAGCGAAATCGCGGTGGGAAGTTGGGGATCCTGGAGCCCGGCCTCAAACCACGCCGAGGTGGTGGGGAATTTGTCGTTGGTCAGCAAGAGGTTGGGATCGAACTTGTTGTACTCGGCCACCGAGCCATTGAAGAGGGTGTTGATGGTGACCTGGGTGTCGGAGGTCTCATAGGTGAGGATGGCGTAACCGGAGTAGGTGGCGAAGTCAGGGAAGACCTTGGGGTTGCGCAAAGCCAGCACCTCCGCGCAGGTCCCGCCGGCTGACAGGCCGGCCACCGCAAATGAGTGGGCTCCGGTGTTGGCGTTGAATTCGGTGCGCATGTAGGCGGGGACATCCATGGTGAGGTAGGTCTCGGCATTGCCCAATTTGCTGTTGACGCATTCGGAGTCCTGGGCGGCGCCGTTGGCATCCGGCATGACGATGATCGGTGCCGTCCCCCCGTGCTGGGCGGCGAACTCGTTGGCGGTGGTGTCGGCGAACGCCGCCCGGGTCCAGTCGGACGGCATGCCCGGGTAACCGGCGATCAGTTCGATGACCGGGAGGGCGGGCTCCGGGTTGTGGAACCAGGACGGGGGGAGGTAGACCTCCGCCTGCGCCGCCTGGAACTTGGAGAGGGTGGGTGGGATGGTCACGTTGATGGTGTCGCCGTGGTCGGGAAGCTTCCCGGTGTCCCTTACCTGGTCCCGGATGGCCTGGAGGGCCGGAAGACTGGTGAAGTTGGCGGCATCCTTGCCCAGGGCCCGTTCGAGGGTCGGGTAGTAGCCGAACTGCTGGTTGATCACCGTGGCGGCGGCCAGGAAGCAGAACAGGACGGCGATGATCGACAGCGGGCGGAGGACCCAGCCTCCCTTCGGCCACCCGAGGATGGCTGACACCAGCGCGAAGATGACCAGCCACGCCCAGAGGTAGAAGGTGCGGGGGAAGTCATCGGGCACGAACTGGAAGAAGTGGACCGACAGGGCGAGCAGAATGGTGAGCAGGAAGGCGGCCGGGAGCCCGAACACCAGCTGGGCCTTCCAGGCTCCGTCCCGCCATCCCACCGTCAGAAGCAACGAGCCGATTGCCACGGAGATGACCACCACCGGGAACCACCCCGTGATGATCGAGAAGTTGATGACGAGTTCCATAGAGGTGTGGCAAGACCCTACTGCCGCGAGTGGTGAGTTTCAGGGTTGCGTCAGGGCGCCCCACGGGGCCTACTTGCGCGGTTTTGTGGTGGTGGTCGTCGGTGCCGGGGGCGTCGGATAGGCCGAGGACATGGTGAAGAAGTCCCGGGCCCAGTAGGAAGCGAAATAGCGCCCGGCGGTGCCGGTCATTTGGGGCAACAGCATCGTCCCGTTATCGGGGGTGGCCGCGGCGTACGGAGTGGTGGGGCTGTAATAGGAGTAGTTGACCCAGTCGGTATTGATGTCGAGCTCCATCGCCCGGGTAGCGCCGGCCCGCACCAGGATGTCGGCCAGATCGGTGATGTTGAGGCCCGGACCCCCGACGTAGACGAGGGCACCGCTGGCCGTCACCCCCAGGCCCGAGCGGTAGACGTAGACCGCACCCCCCAGGGTATTACCCCACTGGGTGGTGTCGCTGGCGTTCAACCCGGGGACCGGTTGACCGCCGTCCACGATGAGGTCGAGATTCTGGCGGACCGCCACCACGTTCGGGGTCAGGGTGGCGTCCCGGCCCCAGTCGGCGACGGTCATGGTGCCGTCGTTGTAGATCACCGCCGACGCCGCCCCGTTCCGCAACGGGGAGAGGGTCTTGCCGTCGGTGAAGTAGCCCCCGTTTGACTGTCCCGACAGGAACCCGGCGTTGAACGCCGACACCAGCGAGTTGGCCGCGGTCGGCTGGACCGGGGCGGTGTGGGTGAACGGCCCACCGCCGGGAATCTGGCTACCGGAGTAGAGGGTGGCATGCAGCAGCTTGGTGTCCATCCACGCCACCCCGACCACGTAGCTGGTGTGAATGGCGTCCGGCCGCAGCTCGGTGGTGTAGACGGCCGGAACCCCGTCGACCAACCGGCCGACCGCCGACCACTGTCCCTCCCCGGCCACCGCCGGGCTGGCGAAGGGAGCCATGGCGACCGGGGCGGCCAGATGGGGAGGCCCGGCGGCCACCGTGGTCGGGGTGGAGGTCGGCGCCTTGATCGCCCCGGTGGGCACCTTGCCCCCGACCTTGGGAGCGTGGTGGCTGTACCAGATGTTCTCGACCTTGTTGACGATGGAGCCGGCCCCGTTCTGGCGGGCCCACTCGGCGAACCGGGAACTCATCGACGTCCCGTAGGCGGGGTTGGTCAACGCCCCACCCAGGGAGATGGCCAGCCAGATCAACAGGATGGCCAGGAGGCCGCCGATGATGGCGAGCATCCGGCGCCGGCGGAAGATCCGCTCCTGGCGGGCCCGCACCCGACGCAACTTCCGACCCCGGGCCCGGTGGGCCGGGCCCTTGGCGGGGCCACCCCGCGGGGGTTGGGACGATCTGGGACGTTCGGCGGTCTCTACCACGGGAATTTCCTGAGTGTCTTGCATGCCCGCTCGCCTAGAGCACGCGGGATGAGCGGGACTGTGACCCCGTCCGGACGACCCATCGCGACCAGCGGCACTCCGATGAAATCCCACCAGTGGCGCCGGCTGATCCGTGCATTGAGGCGATGATACGAGGATCGGGCACTAGAGGCAGAAGTTTAGCTGGGGCGCCACGGATGGAGGGGTCGAGCCAGCCCCTACCGCTGTGACCAGCCCGTCTCGGGGTCGTCGAGCCCATTTCGGCTGAAGTCCTCTCCTTCTCGCAAGTACACTGCCGAACCGTGGAGTCCGGATGTCCAATGCCGACCGGGGAGTCGGCTTGGGTCGTCGTCGCACTCCCTCCCCGGGGGTAGGCACCGGTGGTCGCGGACTGGATCCCAACCCTGGTCCTGATCGCCGGCATCGCGGTGCTCGCCCCAATTCTGGCCGAATTCAGCGGGAAGCTGGGGATCCCCGCCATGGTGATCGAGATCGTGTTGGGGATCGTGGTCGGCTCCCACGTCTTGAACCTGGCTCATACCGGGACGGTGGTGAACGCGTTTTCCGAAATGGGCCTGGCCTTTCTGATGTTCCTGGCCGGCTTCGAACTGGACCTCCTCCGGATCCGCGGCCGGCCCCTCCATCTCGCCACCGCCAGCTGGGTGTCCTCCGCGGTCCTGGCGGTGGCGATCTCCCTGGCGGCGGTGGCCACCGGTCTGGAGCACGACCCGGTGGTGTTCGGACTCACCCTCACCACCACGGCCCTCGGGACCCTCCTGCCGGTGATCCGCGACGCCGGCGTCCTCGAAACCGAGTTCGGACGACACGTGATGGCGGTGGGCACCGTCGGGGAGTTCGGCCCCATCGTGGCGGTGGCCCTCTTCCTCACCCAGCGGGATCCCACCATCACCATCCTGTTGTTGGTGGCGTTCGGCGCCACCGCGGTCGGCGCCGCGATAGCGGCCACCCGGACCCAGCAACCCCGGGTCCTGGCGATGCTGAAGCGGCACCTCCATTCCAGTTCCCAGCTCCCGGTCCGGATCGCCGTCCTCCTCATCTTCTTGCTGGTCTACCTGGCGTTCACCCTCGGACTCGACGTGCTGCTGGGGGCGGTGGCGGCGGGGATCGTCGTCCGGCTGTTTGCAGAAGGAGAGGACAGCCAGATCATTCAGGGAAAGCTGGAGGCCATCGGGTTCGGGCTTCTGATCCCGATCTTCTTCGTCGTCAGCGGGATGACCTTCGATCTCCATGCGCTCTTCGACAAGCCCAGCGCCGCCCTCCGCATCCCCCTCTACCTCGTCCTCTTCCTGGTGGTCCGGGGAGCCCCGGCGCTGCTCGTCTACCGCCGGCAGCTTCCGAAGCGGGAGCTGGTGCCGCTGGCGCTCTTCTCGGTCAGCGGGCTGCCCTTGATCGTGGTGATTGCCGACATCGGGGTGGCCGCCGGCAAGATGACCCACGAGAACGCCGCCGCGCTGATCGCTGCGGGGATCCTCTCCGTCCTCATCTTCCCGATCACCGGATTGCGGTTGCTGCAACGGGGCGGGGTCGGGGCCGGGCCGAAGGGTGGGCCTCCGGCCTCGTCTCCGACACCGACGCTCCTGGGGCCGGACGAGGTCCCCCCTTCCCCGGCCGGAGGTTGACCTAGCCGGCGGTCGACCACAGCGTGAGCTGTGGCTCTTCGGGCTCGGACAATCGGTGATACCCCGGTAGCTCGTCCATCGGGGTATCGAGGTAGATCTTGGCCTCCGGCGGGTGGGCGAAGCGCCCGTGGCTCCAGCGGATCTCGATGTGGCCGGCGACGGTCCACGGCTCGAGGGACTCCCGGCGGCGGGGGCGGTAGCGGCAGCTCCAGTCGACCCGGGGCTGGCCCGCCGCCCCCGGAAGGATCTCGAAGTCGACCACCTCGAATTCGTCCCGCCAGTCCCAGGGGCTCGAGATCCGGTATTGGACCGGCAAGCCGGTGCGCCGGTCGATCCCGAGCACGAAGTAGGGGGCACTGCCGATCCGCAGCAGCCGCCAGACCATGAGCTCCGATCCGGTGCCGGCCTCGTCCAACCGGCGGCTCCAGCGGTCGGCCGACTCCCGACTCACGGTGGCGCACAACCGGGCGTAGGCGGCCCGGGTGTCGGGGCT
>DATARI010000198.1:0-9322 GCA_036264255.1 Acidimicrobiales bacterium
GGCCCGGCGCCAGGCCAAAGGAGCGATGAGGGCGACCTGCAGCAGGACCGGACCGACCCCCAGATGGGGCTGGCGGACCTGCCACACCATGCTGGCGGCCAGCAAGGTGCCGGCCAAGAGAACATCGAAGCCTTGCGGATGCTCGCTCACCAGGACCCGGACACGGTGGAACAGCGCACCGAGACCGTCACCGGGTGGGTGACGGGGATCGGCGACCGTCGCGGAGCGGGCGAAAGTTCGCATCGAGTTGATCACGTGATGACCTGACCTGAGAGTACTGGCTGGATGCCGGGCCGATCGAGCGGGTCCGCCTCGCGCCGTCGGGGCGGGAGCAGCGAAACAGCAGCTCAGTGGTCGGGTTCGCTCGAGGTCTCCACCTTGAGGATGACATCCCGGTCCCCAGAATCATCCCCGGGAAGGTCGATGGCAGCCGCCTCCGAGCCGTACCGTTGACTCGTGCCTGCGAACCCTCACGCCGACGCCGTCTCCACCACTGGTCTCACCAAGACCTTCGGCGACCGGACGGTGGTCGATCACCTCGACCTCGCTATCCCGTCCGGATCGGTGTGCGGGTTCGTCGGGCCCAACGGTGCCGGCAAGACCACCACCATCCGGATGCTCCTCGGTCTCATCCGCCCGACGGAGGGGGAGGGGACCGTCCTCGGCGGCGACCTCAACGATCCTTCCAGCTACCTGAACCGGGTGGGGGCGCTCATCGAGGCGCCGGCCTTCTACCCCCAGCTCAGCGGCCGCGACAACCTGCGGGCGCTGGCCACCCTCGGCCAGATCCGCCCGGCGGTGATCGGCGGGGTCCTCGAACGGGTCGGCCTGGGGGAGCGGGCCGGCGACCGCTACCGGAATTTCTCGCTGGGCATGAAGCAGCGCCTGGGGATCGCCGCCGCCCTCCTGGCCGCCCCCGACCTGTTGATCCTCGACGAGCCCACCAACGGTCTCGACCCGGCCGGCATCCTCGAGATGCGGGAGTTGATCCGGTCCCTGGCCGATGACGGCATCACCGTGTTCATCTCCAGTCACCTCCTCTCCGAGATCGAGTTCATCTGCGACCACCTGGTCATGATCCGGGCCGGCTGCTCGGTGTTCCAGGGTCGGGTGTCCGATCTTCGTGAGTCGCAGGGCGCCGACATCGTCGTCCGTCCCGAGCGGGACGAGCAGTGCGGCGAGCTGGCCGAGGTCCTCCAGGGGGCGGGCTACATCGCCGAGATCGATGAGGACCACCATGCGGTGGTGGTGCGGGCCGGCAGTGACCGGGCCGCCGACGTGAACCGGGTCGCCATGGGCGCCGGCCTCGCCCTCACCCATCTGGCGGTGAGGGAGCGCAGCCTCGAAGAAGCCTTCTTCGCCCTCACCGAAACCCACACGGGCGACGCCCGTCACGCCGCCACCCTGGGAGAGATCAGATGATCCTGGCCGCCTTTCGAAGTGAATGGATCAAGCTGCGCCGGCCGACATTGCTCTACGGCACCTACGCCGGATTGGCCGCCGCCGCCTCCCTGTTCGCCATCTTGATGTTCACCCAGGCGACCAACAAGCCGGGCGACAGCAACGGGCTGCCGAATCTGTCCGACCTGGCCAAGCCGAACGGCCTGGTGCACGGGATGAGCCGGGCCACCATCCTCCTCGGGGTGGTCGCCTTCGGCCTGGCTGCCGCCCAGATCGCCGGTGAGTACGGGCTCGGCACCCTGCGCCAACTGCTGGTCCGCCAGCCCCGCCGACCGGTGCTCCTGGCCGGCAAGTACCTGGCCGTGATCACCTTCATGGTCGGGGCGGTGCTGTTCGCCTCGGTGGTGGCCTTGGGGGTGTCGGTGGTCCTGGCCCACGCCCGCCACATCCCGACCGGCGCCTGGTTCTCCTCCGCCGGGGTCTCGGATCTCACCCGGGCGCTCCTCGACCTGGTACTGGCGGTCATCGGTTATGCAACCCTCGGCCTGGCGGTCGGGTTGTTCCTCCGTTCGTCGGTGTTCGCGGTGGTGGCCGGGTTCGCCTGGCTGCTGGCCATCGAGAGCGTCATCGTCCGGGTGGTGGCATCCACCAATGCGTGGCTGCCGGGCACCCTCCTCGAGACCGTCGGCCAGGGCGGGACTGCCACCGCCAGCTTCTCCCATGCGCTGGTGGTGAGTGTGGTCTATCTGGTCGCCATCGGGATCGCCACCACCCTCGTCTTCGCCCGCAAAGACGTCACTGCCTGACGGTCAGGAGAAGAAGTCGACCAGCACCGGTGTCAGCAACTGGATGTCGGCGCCGTGGGTCTGACCCTCGAGGCTGAAGCGTTCGGCTCCGGGGATGGTCGAGGCCAGGGCGGCTACCGAGTTGCGGGCCCATTCGGGGCTGGCTCCACCGTCGAGGACGAGGGTCGGGATCCGGAGGGTGGTCAGGCGCTCGGCCGGCATGACGTTCCCGACGCCCACCACCGCGATGTCATAAGGGAGGGTGGGGGCCAGTGCCTCCATGGAAGGCCAGGCCGGCGAAGCCGCCATGCCGTCGACAATCTCGGCGGGCATCGTCACCGCCTCGACCAGGAACGCCTTGACCGCCTCACCCGGTTGGCCCGACGAGACCAGTTCCTCAATCCGTGCCGCCAGGTCCGCCGGCGGCAGCGGACGGTCGCCCTCGAGGATGTAGGGCGGCTCGTAGGCCGCCAACCTGATGATGGGGAGGCCGGCCATGGCGGCCTCGAGGGCAAGAACCGCCCCGGAGGAATGGCCGTAGACCAGAGCTGAGCCCCCGGCGGCGGCGATCACCGCGGCGAGATCATCGATCTCCCGCTCGACGGCGTAAGGAAGGGTGTCGCCACTCGACCCTCGGCCTCGGCGGTCGTAGGTGTAGACCGTGAAGCGCGGTGCCAACCGGTCGGCCAACGGGGCGGCCCCCAGCCGGTCGGACAGGGCGCCCCCGATGAGGATCAGTGCCGGCCCGGCCCCCGAGCGGGTAAAGGCGATGGCGGTCCCATCCGCCGACTTCGTCTGTTCCACCGATGTTCCGGTCACCTTGCCCACGCCTCAGGACGGGCTGCCGAAGTCGACAGCCTGGGTCTCGACGGTGGAGGCAGTCCGTCCCGGCGCCGTCTGAAATTGCCAGTAGAGGTTGGTGTGGGCGATGACCTGGTCGGGGGGCGGCGCTCCCCAGGCGGTCTGGTCCTCCGTCGTGTGGGCATCGCTGACCAAAGTCGTGTCGTAGCCCCTCACGAACGCGCCATGGATGGTCGAACGGATGCAGGCATCGGTCTGGGCGCCGACGACGACCAGGCGACCGACGCCGAGGCCCGACAACACCGACTCGAGGGTGGTGTCCTCGAACGAGTCGCCGTAGATCTTCTCCACCACCGGCTCGTCTTCGCCCGGCTTCAACTCGGGGACGATCCGCCAGGCGTCGCTCCCTTTCACCAGCTCTTCATTGATGTGCTGAACCCAGACAACCGGGATCCCGTCCTGGCGTGCCTTTTCGACCAGGCTGCCGACGTTGGCCACCACCGAGTCGCGCCGGTGAGCTCCCTCGACGACGCCGTTCTGCACGTCGACGACGAGGAGGGCATGATTCGGCCGGTTCTCGAGGGTGGTCATGGTTTCCCTTCCGCACAATGGGCTCTGTATTGACCCACGGTAGACCCACCATGGACAGCGGCCAGACACCGCCGTAGGTCCGGGTCGGACCGCCCCGGGTCTCCCTGTGGCTCCCTCGCCGACGGGGAATCCGATGAGTTCGGGTGGACCGGGACGTCCTATCCATCAGACCGGCGATCACAGCCGAGGCAACGCCAACACTCGCGGAAGAGGAAAACATGGGTCAACCAGTGGTGCACTTCGAGATCATCGGCACCGAGCCCGAGAAGCTCCGGACCTACTACGGAGATCTGTTCGGGTGGGAGTTCGACACCAGCGGTCCCGTCTCGGAGGAAGTGTCGGAGGCGGGGAACTATGGGTTCGTCGACGGCAATACGACCGACACCGGAGTCGGGATCCCCGGCGGCGTCGGTGGGGGAGCCGGCTACCACCACCACGTGATCTTCTACGCCGGCGTCCCCGACGTGGAGGCGGCGCTCCGCCAGGCCGAGAGGCTGGGTGGGAAACGGCTGATGGGTCCCAAGCAGGCCCCGGGGTCGGGCCTGGTGATCGGCCACTTCAGCGATCCGGAGGGAAATGTCATCGGCGTGGCCGGCGGGGTCTAGCTACGTCGTGGCAGCAATCGGCTGGATGTCCTGAAGTGCTCCTTGAGCCTGCCCTTTTCCACCTCTAAGTCATAGTGGGCCTGGAGATTCAACCAAAAGCCGTCGCTCGTTCCAAGGTACCGGGAGAGGCGCAACGCGGTGTTGGCGCTGATCCGCCCGGTTCCGTGGACGATCTCGTTGATCCGGCGGGCGGGAACCCCAATTGCTGAGCCAGTCGGTATTGGCTGATCCCGAACCCAAAGGTGCAATGAGTTTGCCACTGATCCGATGAGTTTGGCCGACCGGCGTCGTCCTAACTGCTGGACACCGCTTTCAAGCGGTGCGACCGACGACTGAGGAGGCGGCAACCATGAGCATCACCGTAGACTCGGAGGCAGTGTCCGCCCCCTCCGAGGACCTGATGACCGCCGATGTCCGGGTCGCTGACCTGGAGATCTACCGCCGGGAGCTCACCGGTTACTGCTACCGGATGCTGGGATCGGGGTTCGAGGCCGAGGACGCGGTGCAAGAGACGATGGTGCGGGCGTGGCGGAACTTCGAGTCTTTCGAGGGCCGCTCGTCGGTACGGTCATGGCTCTACCGGATTGCCACCAACGTCTGCCTCGACATGTTGCGGGGCCGCCAGCGACGGGCCCGGCCGATGGACATGGGGCCCTCCTCGCCCGCCGACCCGACCCATCTCGGCCCCATGGTCGACGAGCATGCCTGGGTGACCCCGGTGGCCGACTCCCGGGTGGTGCCAGGTGGCGACGACCCCGCTGAGCTCGCCGCCACCAAGGAGTCCATTCGCCTGGCGTTCGTCGCCGCCCTCCAGTATCTGCCTGCCCGCCAGCGAGCGGTGCTGATCTTGTGCTCGGTGCTCCGCTGGCAGGCCACCGAAGTGGCCGAGCTGCTCGACACCTCGGTGGCGTCGGTCAACAGCGCCCTCCAGCGGGCCCGGGCGACGTTGGCGGAGCGTCAGGTCGACGCCCCGAGCCCCGCCGCGCTGCCCGCCGATCAGAAAGCCCTCCTGGCCCGGTATGTCGATGCCTTCGAGCGCTACGACATGTCGCAACTGGTCTCGCTCCTCCACCAAGACGTCGTCCAGTCGATGCCGCCCTTCGCCATGTGGCTGCAGGGCCCGGAAGAGATCAGCCGATGGATGCTGGGCGCTGGCATCGGGTGTAAGGGCTCTCGCCTGGTGGCCACCGAAGCCAACGGCTGTCCGGCTTTCGGCCAGTACCGTCCGGACGGGGAGGGCGGCCATCGGCCCTGGGCGTTTCAGGTGGTGGAGATCTCAGGCGACTGGATCACCGGGCTCCATGCCTTCCTCGACACCCACCTCTTCGCCGCCTTCGGGCTTCCCGCCTATCTCCCGCCCGTCTTCGGGGACTGAGGGCAGGACGTCGGTCAGGCCGGCGAAATCGAGCAGCTCGGCGAGCCGCACTCCCACCCCGCGGAGGACGATCGTACAGCCGAGCCGGCGGGCGGCCAGTTGCAGACGAGCCAATTGATTCACCACGGTCAGGTCGACCCGATCGTCGGATACCAACGCGCCACACACCGTTGTCGCCTCGCCGCTGACCAGCACCACCACGGTTTCATTCTCCGGTCCGTCCACAGGGGTTAGGACGACAGGTGGAGGGCTGAAATCATCGGCCCACCGATGAATTTTCTGCCGGAGCTTCGTCCTAGCCAGCAAGCAACGAGGAGGGAATCATGTTTGCGACAACCAGGGCGTTCAGTGGGTTCTCGGTGGACGACACCGAAAAGGCCAAGGATTTCTACGGCAAGACCCTCGGCCTCGCCATCTCCGAGGAGTACGGGCTCCTTCACCTGCATATCTTTGGTGGCACCAACATCGTGGTGTATCCGAAGCCTGGACACGTCCCGGCGTGGTTCACGGTCCTCAACTTCCCGGTCGACGACATCGACAGCGCGGTGGACCATCTGGTCGATCGGGGAGTGAGCTTCGAGCGGTACGACGGCATGGAAGCCGACGAGCGAGGCATCTTCCGGGGCGGCGGCCCCTACATCGCCTGGTTCACCGATCCCGCCGGCAACATCCTCTCGGTGCTGCAGGAGCGGTAGTTCGACACCGCGGCGATGCTTGCCGTCTTCCGTTAATCTCCGCCCAGCCCGGGGTAGGCAGAACTGTGGCGATCCGGACGGCCGGGTCCGGGCCTCCAGGTCCCGGCCCCGACGCGAGCAAAAGCAAAGAGGACACCATGGCTGAGGACGAAACCACCGAGGCGGCAGAGGGCACGGCAGAGCGGGTCGCCCTCTGGCGGGCCATGCACGTCCAGGTCGATCCGCCGCCCCATGTGCTCGAAGACGAGATCGGGCTGCTCCTGGCCGGTCCCGATGATGGCTGGCGCCTCCGTCCAGACATGGATCCGGTCGGCACCAGCCGGTTCCGGGCAGCCATTGTCGCCCGTGCCCGTTTCATCGAGGACCTCGTGACTGAGCAGGCCGACCAAGGCGTCGCCCAGTACGTGATCCTGGGGGCGGGTCTGGATACCTTCGCCCAGCGGAGGCCGGAGATCGCCGCCCGCCTCCGGGTGTTTGAGGTCGACCAACCGGGGCCCCAGGCCTGGAAGCGCCGGCGACTGGTCGAGCTCGGCTTCGGCGTCCCCGACTGGCTGCGGTTGGTGCCGGTCGACTTCGAGGCCGGGGGGTCCTGGTGGGAGGAACTGGCCACCGCCGGCTTCGACCCCGGCCTGCCGGCCGTCGTCGTCTCCACTGGCGTCTCCATGTACCTCACCAAAGAGGCCAACGCCGCCGCCCTCCGCCAGATGGCCGGGCTCGCCCCCGCTTCGACGCTGGCCATGACGTTCCTGTTGCCGTCCGAACTCCTTGACGAAGCCGATCGCGCCGGCTTCCAAATGGCCGAGCGGGGGGCGCGGACATCCGGAACGCCGTTCATCAGCTTCTACACCCCGGAGGAAATGCTCGCCGAGGCCCACGACGCCGGGTTCCGGAAGGCCCGGCACGTGTCAGGGACCTGGCTGGCCGAGCGCTACTTCGCCGATCGGACTGACGGCCTTCGCCCGTCCAGCGGCGAGGACTTGCTGGTCGCCACCCTTTGACCGCCGCCGGCGTTCAGGTGGCCAGGCGGCCGAGGAGGGCTCGTATCCATGTGGCCACCGCGTCGACCGGTCACTGACCAGCGGATTCAGGGCTGGACGTAGCCGTAAATGGGGTCGCCGTTGTACTGGTTCGAATCGGCGGGGAGAAACGGGCCGTTGATGATGACGGCGTACTTGCCGTTCGGCTCGGGCCCGGCGTCCCCGTCGACGGTGGCGATGGCGCCGTCGGGCCAGACCTGGGCGACGACCGCCATATGCGGGGAGCTGGTCGCCGAACCCGGACCGGTGCCGTACATGACGAAGTCACCGGCGGCCGGCACCGCGGTCGGACCCAGGTCGAGCCCCTGGCCGGCCCCCCAGGAGAAGACGTCCCCGGTGAAGGCGTAGCGGGGTATGCCGACGCCGTTCTGGTTCCACACCCAGGTGGCGAACAGGGAGCACCACTCCTCACAAGGTCCGTAGGGATTGCAGAAGTCGCCCTGGTTGGCGTTGGGGTCGGGCCCCACCTGGGAGGCGGCGGTCCGGACGATGCCGGCGCCGCCACCGGGTGGGGGATTGGTGAAGCCGGTGGCGATGTCGTCGGGTTGCAGGATCCAGTACCAGCCACCGTCATGGGTGGCGACGATGGCGGCGGTGGGGGAGAACGGCGGGAGGTTGGGGGAGGGTCCCATGAACTTGGCGTCTACGTAGGAGAGGACGCCGGCGGTGGCGGCCACCAGCCAGTAGCCCCGGCCGTCGCGGGTGGGGGCGATGCCGGTGACCGAGGTGCCGATGTTGTCGTTGGCGGCGGAGCCGAAGAACTGGGCATCACCGAAGGAGAAGATCCCGCCGTCGGCGGCCACCAACCAGTAGCCCCGGCCGTCGGGGGTGGAGGCCATGCCGACGATGGGGAGGTTGAGTTGGATGGCACCGGTGGAGCCGTAGAAGGCGGCGTCACCGAAGGCGAAGATCCCGCCGTCGGAGGCCACCAGCCAGTAGCCCCGGCCGTCGGGGGTGGCGGCCATGCCGACCACCGGTTGGTTCAACTTCATGGCTCCGGTCGAGCCGAAGAACGCCGCGTCACCGAACGAGAAGACCCCGCCGTCGAGGGCGGTGAGCCAGTACCCGCCGCCGTCGGGGGTGGCGGCCATGCCCACCACCGGCGCAAAGAGGTGGAGGCTGCCGGTGGAGCCGTAGAAGTGGGCGTCTCCGAAGGAGAACACCCCGCCATCGGCGGCGGCGACCCAGTAGCCGTGGCTGGTGGCGGTAGTGGCCATGGCCACCGCCGGGGAGGAGAGGGTGAGGCCGTTGAAGTTGCCGTAGTTGAGGGCGTCACCCTCGGCCAGCACACCCCCGCCCGGGAACAGTCCGCCCGACGGCGGGGCGGCGTGCACCGGCGAGGAAGCCGAGACCATGGGCACCACCAGCCCCACCAGGGTCAGAGCGATGGCCGAGCCGATGATGACGACTGCCCGAGCCCCCCGACCTCTCCGCACCCGGGGAAGCTTAAGGGATGGGGGCGCCGGTGGGTGGGCGCCTGTCGGCGTCAGCGGGCCAGGCGGCCGACCAGCGAGGAGGCGGCGGTGACCCCGACCACCACCGACAGGGCCAGCACCCCGAAGTCGGTGAGGAGGTGGGAGGGGGAGTGGATCAGCAGTCCCCGGAGGGCGTCGACCTCGTAGCTGAGGGGATTAACCCGGCTCAGCACCTGCAGCCAGCCCGGCATGATGCTCACCGGGTAGAGGGCATTGGAGGCGAAGAACAGCGGCATGGTGATCATCTGGCCGATCCCCATCAGCCGGTCCCGCTTCAGCACCACCCCGGCGACGGTCATCGACAGACAGGCGAAGAAGGCCGAGCCCATCATCACCACCGCGAAGGCGCCGAGGATGTGGAGGGGATTGGCGGACAACGACACCCCGAGGATGGCCGAGAGGATGAGGATCACCACCACCTGGGCGAGGGCCCGGATGCCGGCGGCGAAGGACTTGCCGAGGATGAGGGCCGACCGGGGGGTGGGGGTGACCAGCAATTTGGTCAGCACCCCGGCGTCCCGCTCCCAGATGATCTGGATCCCGTAGAAGATGGCGAC
>DATARI010000053.1:0-9165 GCA_036264255.1 Acidimicrobiales bacterium
CACAACGTCCGCCAGTCCTGGCTGGCCCGGTTCTGGATCGTCCCCTACAACACCGGCTGGCACCTGGCCCACCATGTCGACATGGGCATCCCGTTCCGGAACCTCCCGAAGTTCTACGTCGAGTTGGAGCGGGCCGGTTACGTCACCCCCGGCATCACCTATCCCAACTACATCGCCCTCTGGAAGGACCTCGCCTCCGCCTGAGCCAGCCCGTTTAGGAGGGACGCTTCCGGAGTGCCCGGTAGTGGCGCACCAGTTCAGCGGTCGAGCCGTCCTGGTCGGAGAGGTCCGGCTCCGCCTCGTCGATGAGGGCCGGGGCCAGTTGCTTGGCCATCACCTTCCCCAGCTCCACCCCCCACTGGTCGAAGGAGTCGATCCCCCAGATGACCCCCTCGGTGAACACGGTGTGCTCGTAGAGGGCGACCAGCTGGCCGAGCACCGACGGGGTCAGCTTGGGGGCCACGATGGTCGAACTGGGTCGGTTGCCGGGCATCACCTTGTGGGGGACCAGCTCCGGCGGGGTGCCGTCGGCGGCCACCTCCTCGGCGGTCCGGCCGAAGGCCAGCACCTTGGACTGGGCGAAGCAGTTGGCCATCAGCAGGTCCTGCTGGTCGCCGGTCTCATGGGTGGCGTTGACGAAGCCGATGAAGTCGCAGGGGATCAGCTTGGTGCCCTGGTGGATGAGTTGGTAGAAGGCGTGCTGGCCGTTGGTCCCGGGCTCCCCCCAGAAGATCTCCCCGGTCTGGCCGGTGACCGGGGTGCCGTCCCTCTTCACCGACTTGCCGTTCGACTCCATGGTCAGTTGTTGGAGGTAGGCGGGGAACCGGGCCAACCGCTGGTTGTAGGGGAGCACCGCGTGGGTCTGGGCGCCGAAGAAGTTGTTGTACCAGACGTTGAGCATCCCCTGGATGACCGGCAGGTTCGATTCCAGCGGGGTGGTGAGGAAGTGCTGATCGACGGCGTGGAACCCGGCCAGCATCTCCGCGAAGCCTTCGGGGCCGATGGCCACCATCAGCGAGAAGCCGATGGCCGAGTCGTAGGAGTAACGTCCCCCCACCCAGTCCCAGAAGCCGAACATGTTGGCGGGGTCGATGCCGAACTCGGTGACCCCGGCCTCGTTGGTGGAGACGGCGACGAAGTGTTTGGCCACCGCCTCCTTGCCCGCCCCGATCCCGGCCAGCAGCCAGTCCCGGGCGGCGGCGGCGTTGGTCAGGGTCTCGAGGGTGGTGAACGTCTTGGAGCTGATCACGAACAGGGTCCCGGCCGGATCCAGGTCCTTGGTCTTGTTGTAGAGGTCGACCGGATCGACATTGGAGACGAACCGGCAGGTGATGTCCGGGGTGGCGTAGTCGAGGAGGGCCTCGTAGGCCATGGCCGGGCCGAGATCGGATCCGCCGATCCCGATGTTGACCACCGCGGAGATGGGGTGACCGGTGTGCCCCGTCCACTCTCCCGACCGGATCCGCCGGGCCACCTCCCCCATCCGGTCCAACACCTCGTGGACCTCGGTCACCACATCGTCGCCGTCCACCACCAGCTGGGCGTCTTTTGGCATCCGGAGGGCGACGTGCAGCACCGCCCGGTTCTCGGTGGTGTTGATGTGTTGGCCGGCGAACATCGCGTCCCGCCGCTCCTCCACCCCCGCCGCCCGGGCCACCGCCATCAGCGCCGCCATCGTCTCGTCGGTGACCCGGTGCTTGGAATAGTCGAGGTAGAGATCGGCGGCCGACGCGGTCATCCGGGTGGCCCGCTCCGGATCGGCGGCGAACAGTTGCCTCAAGTTCTCGTCGCGGCCCTTGTCGAAGAGGGTGGTGAGGGCTCCCCATTCGTCCGTCCCGGTGATGTCCTCCACTGCCGTCATGCCGGCCTCCGTTCCCGTCGCCATCGGACCGACCCGGGATTCCGGGCGCTCTCCGCACCGTACAACGGGCGAAACGGATCCATCAGGTCGTCGGGGTCAACCTGGATGGCTCGGCGGACTCGGGCGCCGGTCCGAGGTCGCTGGCGGCGGCGACCCCCTCCCGCTTGGCGGCAGCGGCGGCGTTGGCCTCCAGGCTGGAGGCCCGGGCGTTGGCTTTGGCCTGGCCGTGGCGCACCATGGTGTTGGCGGCGTCGGCATCCTTGATGGTCAGCGCCACGCAGGCGCCGATGAGGGCGATGCCGGCGGCGGTGAGGAACGCCGCGTGGTAGGCCCAGAGGTTGCCGGTCAGGTGACCCCCGACCACATGGGTGGTCCCGATCAGGGCCAGCACGGTGGTGAGGATGGCCACCCCGACCGCGCTCCCCAGCTGGCGTTCGCTGTTGAACAGCGACGAGGCGTTGCCGGTCTCCGCCCGGGAGATGGTGGCGAACGAGGCCGCCTGGCTGGAGATGAACACCTGGGCCATACACAGCCCGAGGCTGAACATGAGCACCCGCATCCACCACAGGTCGGTGCTGAACCCGATGAGGGTCATCAACCCGATGGAGATGGACACTCCGACCAGCCCGGAGGCGATCAGCCGGCGGGGCCCGATGACGGGGTAGAAGAAGCGGCTGGCCAGCTGGGCGCCGATCATGATGCCGATCGCCTCGGGGAAGGTGTTCAGGCCCGACTGCAGCGCCGAGAGCCCGAGGGCCAGCTGGAAGAAGAGGGGCACGGTGAACAGCACCCCGAGAAACGCCATCACCGACAGGATCAGGACCAGGCTGGCCGAGCGGAACAGCCGGTTGGTGAACAGCCGGAGGTGGACAAGGGGCGCCTTGGTCCGCAGTTCGACCCGGATCATCACCGCGATCATCACCACGCCCGCCGCGATGGCTCCGAGGATCAACGGGGAGCCCCAGCCCCGGGTCGGGGCGTCACTGATCCCGAACATCAAGAGGGCGAAGCCGAAGCCGGCCAGGACGAAACCGGGGATGTCGAAGCGGCCGACCGAGGCTTCCCGCTGCTCGTCCAGGAAGATGAGGCCGAACAGGAAGGCGAGGATCCCGATGGGGAGGTTGACGAAGAACACCCAGCGCCAGGACAGGTCGGTGACCAGCAGCCCACCCAGCACCGGGCCGACGGCGGGGGCGACCGCAGTCGGGACGGTGAGGATGCTCGAGGCCCGGACCCGCTCGGCGGGAGGAAAGGCCCGGAAAAGCATGGCCATCCCGACGGGGGTGAGCATGCCACCGCCGACTCCCTGGATGACCCGGTAGAGGACCAGTTCGGAGAGGGAGTTGGCCGTCCCGCAGAGCACCGAGGCGGCGGTGAAGATGGTGATGGCGGTGAGCAGGACCCGCTTCATGCCGAAGCGGTCCCCCAGCCACCCGGCGGCGGGGATGAAGACGGCCAGGCTGACCAGGAAGCCGATCGCCACCGAGTCGAGGCTGGCCGTCCGTTCGTGGAACTGCTTGCCGATGCTGGGCAGGGCCACGTTGACGATGGTGATGTCCATGATGCTCATGAACATGGCGGAGACGAAGACCACGCTCACGGCGACCTTCTGACTGATGTGAATCCGAGGCATGCAAGTCCTTCAGCTACTGGGGGTCGTCTCCGGTTGCCGCGACAAAACCGGCTCTACGACGGGTCTACCAGGAACAACCCTTCGGGCCCGCGAATCATTCCGCTGATCTCCGATCCTACGTCCGAGTTACGACGGCGCCGGACTCACGCTCCACACGTCACCGGCCGAGAGGGTTGCCTGCATGGCCGTCACCCCGGAGGGGAAGGGGACCGGGGCCGAATTGGTGAGATGGCCGAGGTCGAGGACCTGGCTCCGCGGAATCTGGCCCGCCGTCACCCAATAGGCGGGGTGGGGCGTGATCTGGGCCACTTGACCGGGAGTGGCCTGGATAGCCACGACCGGCTCACTGTTCATGCCGAGCGCGACACTGGCAACGTCTTTCGGAATATTGGCGGTCTCTGTCACCCAGAACGAACCGGGCGGTTCGGACGGCCCGGAGGCAAAACTGAAGGAACCGCGGAAGTCGAACAGCACCGAGTTCGTGAGGGAACCTAACCCCCACTGCTCTTCGGGCTGATAGATCAGCCCTGGGCCCAGAACCCCCGTCGTCGCCCAGGAGAGGGAGTAGGCCGTTGACCACGTGAGCGTGTGTTGGTTTCCCGGCCACAGCGTGACGGTCAGCCAGGCGAGCGGTTGTCCCCCCGGCACGCCCGAAGGATCCGGTTGGTAGATGACGAACGTGGAAACACTCTGGGTGTTGTTCTTGAAGGTGATGCTGATTTCCGGACTCTCTCCACCCGGGGTCCCGCCCAGAAGCTGCGGGTTGGAGCTCATTCCGACGATCGGAGCATGAATGGATTGGCTCGCCGTCGAACCCGCGAAGCTGGCGTCGCCATAGTTGAAGACACCACCGTCGGCGGCAACCAACCAGTAGCCCCCGCCGTCGCTCGTTGCTGAAATTCCGACGATCGGCTGGTTGAGGTGGAGAGCGCCGGCCGAACCGTGGAAGGGGGCGTCGCCGAAGCTGAAGACGCCGCCATCGGAGGCGACCAGCCAGTAGCCCCCGCCGTCCGGGGTGGCTGCGATTCCGACGATCGGTTGGTTGAGGTGCAGAGCGCCCGCCGAACCGTGGAAAGTGGCGTCGCCGAAGCTGAAGACGCCGCCGTCGGCGCCGACCAGCCAGTAGCCCCTACCGTCCGGGGTGGCTGCGATTCCCACGATCGGTTGGTTCAAGCTGATCGATCCGGTGGAGCCGTAGAACCGTGCGTCGCCGTAGCTGAAGACGCCGCCGTCGGCGCCGACCAGCCAATAGCCCATACCGGTCGGCGTGACGGCGGTGCCGACCATCGGCGCCTGTAGGGCCGAGCC
This sequence comes from Acidimicrobiales bacterium, assembly GCA_036264255.1. Taxonomy (GTDB): domain Bacteria; phylum Actinomycetota; class Acidimicrobiia; order Acidimicrobiales; family RAAP-2; genus DASZIT01. The sequence continues at coordinate 4,803 of DATARI010000053.1, forward strand.
GCCCGCCGAACCGTGATCCGTGGCGTCGCCGAAGCCGAAGACCTCGCCGTCGGAGGCCACCAGTCGGTAGCCGGTCGGACGGTTGGGAGCTCCAATCGCCCCCGAGGACGCATGGGGCCCGACCACCACGGTCACCGACAGGCCGATGATCACGGCGGCGACGGTCACAAGTCGTTTCAAGCCTGCCTCCCTTGACGCAGCCGAGCGGTCCGGCGGAGCATCAACCGGCACCCCAAGGATGGCATGACCAACACTCCCGATGGGTCCGCCCCGGGGTCATTCCGTCTGGACGTCGAAGGCTCTCGCCTACCATCGCAGCAGCGGTGTCGAATTCCGGACTGCCCATCCGTCGAAATGGATGGGGGCCGGGAAACCCGGCCCTCTCGGATGGCCGAGGACAGGAAGGGGCAGACAACATGGAGACCAACGGCACAGGTGGCCCCACCGGATCCTCCCTCCGGGACGCCAGCCAGGGCCCGCCGGACTGGCTGATCCTCTCCCTGGTCTGCCTGGCCCAGTTCATGGTGATCCTCGACGTCTCCATCGTGAACGTGGCATTGCCTTCCATCCAGAAGACCCTGGGCTTCTCCGAGGTGAACCTCCAGTGGGTGGTGACCGCCTATGCCTTGACCTTCGGCGGGTTGCTGCTGTTCGGCGGCCGGTTGGCCGACCTGTTCGGGCGCAAGCGGATCTTCCTGGTCGGGCTGGTCCTCTTCACCGGAGCCAGCCTGCTCGGCGGGTTTGCCCAGGACCAGGCCACCCTCATCATCGCCCGCGCCCTCCAGGGGGTGGGGGCGGCGGTGTTGTCCCCGGCCACCCTGACCATCCTGACGGTCACCTTCACCGAACCCAAGGCCCGGGCCCGGGCCCTCGGGGCCTGGACGGCGGTGGCGGCCGGCGGCGGGGCGGCGGGAGCGCTGTTCGGTGGGATCCTCACCGATCTCCTCTCCTGGCGATGGATCCTGTTCGTCAACGTTCCGATCGGCATCGCCGCCTTCCTACTGGCCCGCTTCTACCTGAGGGAATCCCGGGCGGAGGGCGAGCGCCAGCACCTCGACATCGCCGGCTCCCTGACCGTGACCGCCGGTCTGATCGTCCTGGTCTACGGGATCGTCAGCACCGACCGCCATGCCTGGGGGTCGCTCCAGACCATCATCACCCTGGCGATCGCCGCGGTGCTGCTGGCCGGGTTCGTGGTCATCGAGGGCCGGTTGGCCACCCACCCGCTGATGCCCCTCCGGCTGTTCCGGTCCCGGGCGGTGAGCGGGGCCAACGCGGTGATGTTCCTGGTCGGGGCGGCCATGTTCGCCATGTGGTTCTTCCTCACCCTCTACCTCCAACAGGTCCTCGGCTACAGCCCGCTGGTGACCGGGCTCACCTTCTTGCCCCAGACCGCCGCCATCGCCGTCGGGGCGACCCTGGCCGGCCGACTGGTGCCGAAGATCGGCCCCCGCCCCCTGATGGTGGCCGGCGGCCTGCTGGCCGCCGGCGGGCTGTACTGGCTGTCGTTCATCAGCGCCACCGGCACCTACTGGACCAGCGCCTTGGGCGGCGGCGTCATGTGCACGCTGGGCATGGGCCTGGCCTTCACCCCCATCGCGGTGGCTGCCACGTCCGGAGTGCCGAGGCAAGAGGCGGGGCTGGCGTCGGGAGTCATGAACACCAGCCGCCAGATTGGGGCGTCGGTCGGGTTGGCGGTGCTCACCACCCTGGCCGCCAGCCGGATCGCCTCGATCGAGCACGGCGGTGCCGCCACCGGCCGGTTGGCCCGGACGGCCATGACCGCCGGTTACGCCCGCGGCTTCGAGGTCGGCGCGCTCATCGCCCTGGCCGGGGTCGCCCTCAGCTTCATCATCCCGCCCATCGCCCGCACCGCCCCGCTCCCGGCGACCGAGGACGTGCAACCGGAGCTGGCCGGCGATCTGGCCACCGAGAGCGACAGCGTCCCGGCCGGGTCGTAGCCGTCTGGGTTGAGGGACCCTCTCTCCTCAACCGGCCACGAAGCTGAGGCGCACCGTCCGGTGGGGGTTGTCCTCGTTGGTGTCGACCAGCACCACCCGCTGCCAGGTCCCGAGCTGGAGGGTGCCGTCGAAGACCGGCAGCACCATCGACGGGCTGATGAACACCGGCAGCAGGTGATCGGCGCCGTGGCCGGTGGACCCGTGGCGGTGCCGGTAGCGGTCGTCCCGGGGGAGGAGGTGGGCGAGCGCCTCGATCAGGTCCGACTCGGAGCCAGACCCCAACTCCATCAGCGCCACCCCGGCGGTGGCGTGGGGGGCGAACACATGCACCAACCCGTCGCCCTTCCCCCGGCAGAACGATGCCACCGGGTCGGTCAGATCGGCCACCTGCCGCCGGGAGGTGTCGACCCCGATGAGCTCGGTCTCCATCCCCGCATCCTGCCACCGGACCGGCCCACCGCTCTACACTTGGCGGCGGCGATGGGGCTCGCCGGAACCGCCGGAGACGGCTGATGGCTCCTACCGGACAGCACAACCCGTGATACCGGAAGGAGACCCAATGCCCGCCGCCACCAGGACCCCGGTAGAGCTGGCTTCCGCCCCCCTCCTCCGTCTCCTCGCCATCGCCGCCGGTGGCGCCCTCGGCACCCTGGCCCGCTACGGGGTGGACCGGGCGGTGGCCGTCTCCGCCGACGGGTTCCCCTGGTCCACCTTGGCGGTCAACCTGGCCGGCTCCTTCCTGCTCGGGGTGATCCTCACCCTGGTCACCGAGCGGTGGGCGCCCACCCGCTACGTGCGCCCGTTGGCGGTCATCGGCTTCTGCGGCGGGTTCACCACCTTCTCCACCTTCACCGTCGAGGCCGTCCGCCGGACCCAGGACGGCCATCCGGCGGTGGCGGTCGTCTACCTGTTCGCCTCCCTGGTGGCCGGAATGGCCGCGGTCGGGCTCGGGGTGCTGGTGGCCCGGGGAGGCAGGGTGGAGCCCGACCATCTGCTCAGCGCCGACCCCGATGCCGACCCGGGGTCGGGCGGGTGACCATCGCCGGGCTGATGATCGCCGGGGCGGCCGGGGCGGTCCTCCGCTACCTGGTCGACCGCTACGTCCAGGGGAAGGTCGCCTCCGACTTCCCCTACGGCACCCTGGTCATCAACGTCACCGGCTCCCTCGTCCTGGGGTTTCTCACCGGATCCGCCCTCCACCACGGCCTCTCCGCCACCTGGGTGACCGTCCTCGGGACCGGGCTGATCGGCGCCTACACCACCTTTTCCACCTTCACCTATGACAGCTTCCGGCTGCTGGGCAGCGACGGCATGGCCACCGCCCTGACAAACATCCTGGTCAGCGTGGTGGCCGGGCTGGGGGCCGCCGTCGCCGGCCTCGCCCTCGGCACCCTGCTCTGAGCCCCGGCGGTCCCGGAAAAAAGTTGAGTCGGGAATACTCAGATTTCCACTCTGTTTACATAGCAACAGTTACGAGTGGTAGCTGGAGCGATTGGAGCAACCGTGGAAACGACCACAGAAGAGAAGAATCTGAATTTGCCATTGCTTCCCCTCACCTCGGGGGTCGTGCTGCCCGGGATGGTCTTCACCATGGGGCTCGAGTCCGATGAGGCGCGGGCGGCGGTCGACGCCGCCGCCGCCGCCGGTGGCCAGTTCGTGCTGGTCCCCCTGATCGACGGGCGCTACTCCAAGGTCGGGGTCATCGCCGAGGTCATGGAGAGTGGCGAGCTGCCGGGCGGGATGCAGGCAGTGGCGGTCCGGGGCATCGATCGGGCCACTATCGGCACCGCGGTGCCCGGAACCGGCCAGGCCCTCTGGGTCCAGGTCGACGTGATCACCGAGCCCGAGCCCTCCGAAGGGGTCAATGAGCTGGCCCGTGAGTACCGGGCGGTGATGGAGAACATTCTGGTCAGCCGCGGCGCGGGTCGGTTCGCCGAGCGCCTGGGTGACGTCACCGGTGCCGGCCGGATCGCCGATGTGGCCGGCTACTCCCCCGACCTCAGCCTCGAGCAGAAGGTCCAGGTGCTGGAGACCGTCGACGTCGAGGACCGGCTGCGGCTGGTGCTGGGCTGGGCCCGAGAGGTGCTGGCCGACATCACCCTGCGCGAGCGGGTGAAGACCGACGTCGAAGAGGGCATGGAGAAGACCCAGCGGGAGTTCCTGCTGCGTCGCCAGCTGGAGTCGATCCGCAAAGAGCTCGGTCAGATCAATCCTGACGACGATGACGCCCCCGACGATTACCGCAAGGCGATCGAAGGCCGCGAGCTGCCCGAAGCCGTCCGCAAGGCGGTGGAGCGCGAGATCGGCAAGCTCGAGCGCACCAGTGAGCAGAATCCCGAGAACGGATGGATCCGTACCTGGCTCGACACCGTCCTGGAGGTCCCGTGGGGCATCCGCTCCGA
>DATARI010000062.1:0-10940 GCA_036264255.1 Acidimicrobiales bacterium
TCATCGCACGGCTCCGGTCATCGCACGGCTCCGGTCATCGCACGGCTCCGGTCATCGCACGGCACCGGTCAACGATCCGAGCACCGAACGGGCGGCGCTCCGCCCGCTGGCGATGCAGGCGGGGATGCCGACCCCCCGGTAGGCGGCACCGGCCACCGCCACCCCGGCCAGGTCGGCGACCGCCTTTTCGATGTTGCCGATCCGGGTGAGATGGCCGACCCGGTACTGGGGAAAGGCTCCGGGCCAACGGGTCACCCGCGAGTCCGACGGGACGCCGGTGATGTCGAGCACCCGGGCCAACTCGGAAAAGGTGGCGTCTCTCAGTTCGGTGTCGTCCAGCTCCAAATGTCGCTCGTCGCCGAAGCGGCCCACCGAGACCCGGATCAGCTCGGTGCCGGCGGTGGCCAGGTGGGGCCACTTGCGGGACAGATAGGTACAGCCGGTGATGAGCGCCGGACGGCCGTCGATGCGCGATGTGCGGGGAACCAGGAAGCCGGTTCCCATCAGGGGGGCGCCGATGGCGTCGCTGGGGACGGCCAAGGTCACCACCGCCACTGAGGCGTACTGGATGGTGCTGAGGACGCCGGCGGCCACCGGTGAATGGGGGGCCAGCAGCACCGCCGCCCGGGGGGCGGGCAGGGCCAGGACGATGCCGTCGACGACCAGGCCCTCCTCCAGGAGAGCCCCTACCCCGGGTGAGCCGGGGGCGGCGGACACCGCACTCGATCCGGACCGACGAGGAAGTGACGACCGGTCGGCCTCGGCGGTCAGAGCCTTGGCCCCGCTCCCGCTCACGGTGAGCCACCAACGACGGCGGGTCGATGGCGAGAGCGAGAGCTGGGTCATGGCATCCACCGACACCCCGGTATGGATGGACACCTTCCACGGGGACGAGGGGTCGCTCAGTCGGTCGGCCAGACACCCGGCCAGGCTGGCGGTGCTCTGGCGCAGGGACCAGAACACCGGCCCGTCGGCATCTGGCTGCGGGAGGCGGCCGAGCGCGCGCATGAGACTGCCCGATTGGTGGGAGGCGGCGATCAGGGCCGGGAAGGTGGCGGCGGCACTGAGCTCGTCGACGCGCCCGGCGTTGATGCCCCCGATGAGGGGGTCCACCAACCGCTCCACCACCCGCCGTCCCAGCCGGGGGCCGACGATGCCGGCGACCGTCTGGTCGCCGATCATTGCCTCCGGGGCGAGATGGGGCATGACCAGGTCCCTCATCACCCGGAGCGACTCCGCCGGGTTGAGCAGGCCGGAGCGGGCCAGCGGCCACCACCGGGTCGGCACCCCGAGGGCCAGCGCGGTGGGCATCGGGCGAAGCCGGCCCCGGGCCAGGATCGAGGCCCCGGAAGCGCCCACCGGGACCAGTTGGTCGCGGATGCCGAGCTGCTCGCACAATTCGGTGGCCTCCGGCCTCCGGGCCAGGAAGGCGTCGGCCGCCAGATCGACGGTCCGGCCGGCGAACTCGCTCGAGGCCAGCTTGCCCCCCACCCGGTCGTCGGCCTCGAGGACCAGGACCCTCGGACGGCCCCGTCTCGGCCCTCCGCCAGCCCCCAGAGCCGGGTCAAAGGTGGTCGCCAGCTCCCAGGCGGCGGCCAGACCCGCTATCCCCGCACCGATCACCGCAATGACCGGGCCGACCTGCTCCTCGGTCCCGCCCTGCCCGTCGGTCCCGCCCCGCCCGTCGGCTCCGGAGTCGGGATGCTCCGTCACCTGGATATCGGCGCCGGGGTGGCGGCGCGGACCACCCCGGCCAGCACGCCGAGGAACCCCGGATCGTCGTTCAGCGACGAGGTGCGGGCGAACGCCAGTCCAGCCGAGCGCGCCACCTCGGCGGCCTCGATGTCGAGGTCGAACAGGATCTCGAGGTGGTCGGAGACGAACCCGACCGGACACACCACCACCGAGGTGGCTCCGAGCCCGGCCACCCGTCGGATCTCGCTCAACAGATCCGGACCCATCCAGGGGTCCGCGGTCTTCCCCGGGCTCTGCCAGGCCACCCCCCAGTCGATGTCCGGTGCCGCGTCGAACCCGAGGAGCTCGGCGATGTCGGAGGCGGACTGGTGGACCTGATCGGAGTAGGGGTCGCCGTCGGCGAGGGCCTTCTCGGGGAGGCTGTGGGCGGTGAAGAAGACGGCGGGATGCCGGCGCTGGTCCGGGGTCAACTCGGAGAGGACGGTGGCGGTCCGGGCCGCCAGCAGCTCGGCCAGACCCGGAGCCCGGTGCCACGACGGGATGCCGACGAACTCGGAGGGAGGCTCGGTTCCCGCCGCCGCTTCGGCGGCCCGCCGGAAGTACTCGCCGGACCCGAGCGACGACTGGTGGGGGGTCAGCACCACGCCGATGATCCGGCTCACCTGTTGGCCGTGGAGAGCCGAGACAGCGTCCTCGATCCGGGGGGAGGTGTGTTTGGCGCCGTAGCGGACCACGAACTGGCCGGGGGAGGAGGCTTCCAAGACGGCCGCCAATCCGTCGACCTGGCGGCGGGTGCGCTCCGCCAACGGCGAGATGCCGCCGATGGCGTCGTAGCGCCGCACCAGATCGGCCAGCAGCTCGGGGGTCGGGGGCCGACCCCGTCGGATCGAGGTGTAGAAGGGCTCGATCTCCTCGGGGGTGCCCGGCGTGCCGTGGGCCATGACCAGCACACCGGTGGGGGACGCGCCCGGGCTCGGCCGGCTCACGCGGCTCCCACCCCCGCCTTCACCCCCGCCTTGCCTTCGGCGTGGACCAACCGGACCACGTCCTCCAAAATGGCCGGGTCGGTTTCAGGCATCACCCCGTGACCGAGATTGAAGATGTGCCCGGGGGCGTCACCGGCCCGGGCGAGCACCTCGCGGGTTTCCGCCGCCGCCACCCGCCAGGTGGAGAGGCAGAGGGCGGGATCGAGGTTTCCCTGGACAGCGATCCCGGGCCCCACCCGACGGCGGGCCTCGTCCAGCGGCACCCGCCAGTCGATGCCCACCACCGAGCTGCCGGCGGTGCCCATCAGGCTCAACAGCTCCCCGGTCCCGACCCCGAAGAGGATGGTGGGGACATCCGGGTGGGAGCTGGCCAGCTCGGCGAACAGCCGGCGGGTGGCCGGCAGCACCAGCTCCTCGTAGTGGTGAGGGGTGAGGTTCCCGGCCCAACTGTCGAACACCTGGACGGCGTCCGCCCCGGCGTCGAGCTGCGAGCGCAATGACGCCAGCGCCAGATCGGTGAGATTCTCGATCAGCTGGTGCCAGAGCCCCGGGTCGGTCTGCATCAGGGACTTGACCCGGGTGAAGTTCTTGGAGGGGCCGCCCTCCACCAGGTAGCTGGCCACGGTGAAGGGGCCTCCGGCGAAGCCGATCAGCGGAACCTGGAGCTCCCCGGCCAGGATGCGGACCGCTTCGGCCACATAGGGCGTGTCGATCTCCGGCTCCAGGGGCCGGAGGCGCTGCAGGTCCTCCTTGGAGGTGAACGGCCGGGAGACCACCGGCCCGATCCCCGGTTCCACGTCGACCCCGAATCCGATGGCCGCTACCGGAACCACGATGTCGGAGAAGAAGATGGCCGCATCGGTCCCGTAGCGGGTGACCGGTTGGAGGGTCAGTTTGGCCACCGTCTCGGGCTGGGCGATGGCCTCGAGGATGCTGCCGGTGCCCCGCTCGGCGCGGTACTCGGGCAGCGATCGGCCGGCCTGGCGCATGAACCACACCGGCACGTGGGGGACGCTCTGGCGGCGACAGGCTCGGATGAACGCCGAGTCGTCGTGGCGGCCGGAACGGGTGGAAGGCACCTTGGGACGCTACCGCCGGGCCCGGAGGATCAACGAACCGGCGAAGAGGGCGAGGTCGCCGGGAGGTTTGCCCCCTGGCGGAGGTGGCCGGTTGGCGCCGGGTTGATACGGGTTGACGCCATCTCCCGAGTCTAGGTTCCCCTCCGTCCGACCCCGATGCCAGGAGGGCCGGTCACGACCTCGGGAATGGAGGCATACAATCAAGGGTTCCCCTGAGCCGGATGGGGAGCGCGGAGGAGGTGCCGGTGGGGGTCGACAGCGAGCTACACGCCGAACAGGAGTTCGTCGACATGGCCTACGCGCGGCTCGACGCCATGCGGGACGATGCCAATTCCATGCTCGGTGGGGTTCTCGACCTCGGAAAAGGCGGCACCTTCCAGTCCCGGACCGAACGGGATGTGATCGTCCGCACCTCCATGGCCCGCCTGGAGCAACTGGACATCGGCGATCAGGCCCTGACCTTCGGCCGGATCGACCGGATCGTGCCCGACGAGTTGGGCGCCGACGGATCGGCCGACGGATCGGCTGACGGATCGGCTGATGGGGCTGACGGGGGTGACGCCACGGCCCTTGGATCCAGCCACGGATCGGCAGAATCCAACGGGTCGGTGCCGGCCGACAGCAACGGCGACGGGCAACGCCCGGGACACAACGGCGCGGTCAACACCGAGGTGTTCCACATCGGGCGGTTGGCCATCCACAGTGCCGATCTCGATCCCCTGGTGGTGGACTGGCGGGCTCCGGTGGCCGAGCCGTTCTACCGGGCCACCGGCCGGGACCCCCAGGGATTGGTGCTCCGCCGGCACCTGGCCCTCGACGGCCGCCGGGTGGTCGGGGTGGAGGACGAGCGTTTCGCCATCGGCGGTCTCGACGGGGCCCCGTCGGTTCCCAACCTGGGCTCCTCCGATGAGGGGGGCGAACTGATCCTGGGCGACGTCCCCATCGGGGGACCGGCCGCCCTGCTGGCCGCACTGGACCGGGCCCGGTCCGGGCACATGACCGACATCGTCTCGACCATCCAACGGGAGCAGGACGAGATCATCCGCTCGCCGCTGTCGGGGGTGATGGTCGTCCAGGGTGGCCCCGGCACCGGCAAGACCGCCGTCGCCCTCCACCGGGCCGCTTACCTCCTCTACACCCACCGGTTCCCGCTCGAGCGGCAAGGGGTGTTGGTGGTCGGGCCCAATCCGCTGTTCCTGCGCTACATCGAACAGGTGTTGCCGTCCCTCGGGGAGACGGGCGTGACGCTGTCCACCATCGCCGGGTTGGTGCCCGAGATCCGGGTGCGGGGCAACGAGCCCGCCGCGGTGGCGTTGTTGAAGGGCGAGGCGCGCATGGCCAACGTGATGAAGCGTGCGGTCCGGACCCGCCAGCGACCGCTGGCTGCCGATATCGCCATCCCCTATGGCGCGCTGTTGCTCCGGCTGACGGTGGCCGACACCAAGGACATCGTCAACATGGCCCGCCGGCGACCAGGAACCCACAACGCCCGCCGGCGCCTGGTCTCCCAGGCTGTCGTCCAGGTGTTGGCCGACCGCGCCCGCCAGACCCAGCAGACACTCGGTTCTGGCACGTCGGCGGCCCTTACTGCCTTTCCCGGCTACGAGGACCCCTCCGAGCTCTCCGAGGAGGAGTTCGACCTCGAGGACTTCTCCCGGAAGGTGCACCGGGTTCCCGAGTTCGCCGCCGCCCTCGACCGGATCTGGCCGCGGTTGTCGCCCAACGAACTGCTCCACGACCTGTTCGGCGCCCCCCCTCTGGTGGCGGCGGCGGGGAAGAACATCCTGACCGCCGAGGAGCAGGCGCTGCTGTATCGCCCCCGCTCGGCTTCCTTTGACGAGGTGACCTGGACGGCGGCCGATGCTGCCCTGGTCGACGAGGCCCGGCACCTTCTCGGTCCCCGCAACGGCTCGGTGGACGACAGCGTCCGCAGTTACGGCCACATCGTGGTCGACGAGGTGCAGGACCTCTCCCCGATGCAACTGCGGATGGTTGCCCGGCGTTCCCTGTCGGGCTCGATGACGGTGGTGGGCGACATCGCCCAGGCGACCGCCCCGTGGGCGCCACGCCACTGGACCGATATCACCGAACACCTTCCCAGTCGCCGGCAGGCCCGGATGGTGGAGCTGACCGTCAGCTACCGGACGCCGGCGGAAGTGCTGGAGGTCGCCTCCCGGGTGCTGGCCGTCGCCGCCCCAGAGTTGCAGCCGCCCCGGCCGGTCCGCCGGACCGGGAAGCCGCCGCGGATGGTGCCGGTGTACGGCTCCGACGGGACGCTCGCCGGTGTGAGTGACGGTGATCTGGCCGATCGGGTGGCGGAGGAGGCGGCCGCGGAGGTGGCGGCGCTGGCTCCCGGCCGGGTGGCGGTCATCGCCCCCCGGGAATTGCTGCCGGTGTTGTCCTCGGCTCTGGTCGATGCCGGCTTTCCCACAGTCGATCCACAGAACATGCGGAAAGGCGGCCTTTCGGAGCCGTTGGTGCTGTTGGCCGCCGACGCGGTGAACGGGCTGGAGTTCGACTCGGTGGTGGTGGTCGAACCCGACGTCATCGCCGGCGAGACGGCCCGGGGACTGCGCACCCTGTACGTGGCCCTGACCCGACCAACCCAGAGTCTGACGGTGGTCCACCGGGCCCCTCTAGCTGCGGTGTTGACCTCACCCAACTGACACACAAACGTCATGGAGTTGTGACCTGGCTGTGCCTGAACGGCGCCTGGCTAGGCGAAATGGGCTAGTTGGCTTAGGGGCCCTGGGATCGACTAGAAATACGCCGTGACCCAGGCCATCGCCATCGACCCGGCGACCAATCCGCGCCAGCGCCACCGTCCCGATCGGCCGCCGATGTTGGCCGTCGGAGTCATGATCTGGCTCGGCTCCGAAGTGATGTTCTTCAGTGGCCTGTTCGCCGCATTCTTCACAATTCGGGCCCACGCGTCGGTCTGGCCACCGGTCGGAACCCACCTGGACACCGTCCAGGCCGGGATCTTCACCGTCATCCTGGTCGCCTCGAGCTTCACCATGCAGAAGGCGGTCTGGGAGCAGGAGCGGGGGAACCGGAGCAACGCCAAGCGGTTCGTGGTGCTCACCCTGGTCATGGGTTCGCTGTTCGTGGCCAACCAGTTCTACGAGTGGATCACCCTCTCCCACGACGCTGCCACCGATCCCACCCACACGGCCTTTGCCTCGCTCTTCTACATCATGAGCGGGCTCCACGGCCTCCACGTCACCCTGGGTCTGGTGGCCATGATCTTCCTCCTCGGCCGTCTGAATGGGCCCAAGGGTGACCCAGGTGAAACGGCGGTGTTCCAGGGAGTCAGTTACTACTGGCACTTCGTCGACATCGTCTGGGTCGGCCTCTTCGTCTGTCTCTTCCTGCTCAAATAGATGTCGAGCGAACTGCGTCGCCGCTTCAAGAGTCGCTATGCGGTCCTGGCCGGGCTGTTGGCCAGCGTGGGCATTTTCGGGTTGATGGCCTTTGCCCCGTCGGCCGCCCAGGCGGACCCGACGACCGTGACCACGACCACCCTGGCCCCCACCACCCCCGGCGGCCTCATCGCTCCGACTCCGACTCCGACTCCGACGACGCCCTCGACGTCGACCACCACGACCACGTTGGCCACGTCGTCGGGGCCGCCGGACTTCGGCACCGTGTCGGTGCACCTCCCCGAGTCGTTCATCGCCCCGGGACAAGCGTTGTTCGACGCCAGCTGCGCCTCCTGCCACGCCAGCGATGGGTCAGGAACCTCGCGAGGCCCGAACCTCCAGGGGCTCGGCGCCGGGACGATTGACTTCTGGGTGTCCACCGGCCGGATGCCTCTGGCCGATTCCAGCGTCCAGCCGGCCGAGAAGCCTTCCCGCTTTAACCGCACCGAGACCCTGCAGATCGCCGCCTTCGTGCAGTCGCAGACTCCGGGCACCGGCGTACCGGTCCCGGTGGTCGACCTCAGCCGGGCCAATCTCGAGTTGGGCGGGAGCCTGTTCACGTTGAACTGCGCGGCCTGCCACACCATCACCGGGGCGGGTGACGCCTTGGCCGGAGGCGCCTACGCCCCGAGCCTCCACCTCGCTACCCCCACCCAGATCGTCGAGGCCATCCGCTCCGGGCCCGGCAACATGCCTCGCTTCGGCCCCGGCAATCTCACCGATGCCGAAGTCCACAACATCGCTGCCTATGTGGCCGGGCCGATCCAGCATCCGGATGACCGGGGCGGATTCGGCCTCGGCGGCATCGGCCCGGTGGGCGAGGGATTTGTCGGGCTGTTGCTGGGAGTCGGCGTGCTGATGCTGGTCTGTTTCTGGATTGGAGATCGTACGTGAGCGACGAGGCGCCCCAGGTCCCGACCCTGACCAAGGTCTCCATCGAAGACCCCCATCTGCAGCCCTACGCCAAGTCTCCCGCCCGGGTCCAGGCGGCGTCGGCGGCGTTGATGGTGCTCGGGTTCCTCGGTTTCATCGGGTTCGGCATCACCTACTGGATCAGCGATCAGACCCAGTGGGAAGCCGCCACCCTCGGAGGCGGGATGCTGGCTCTCGGGGCCGGGGTCATCGCCTGGGGCAAGTACCTGATGGCCCAGGGGCCTTTCGTGGAGGAGCGCCACGAGTTCCACTCCACCGAAGCCGAGCGCGACGCCATGACCGCCGCCATCGTCGAACGGGGTGGGATCGTGGTGCAGCGCCGCAAGGTGCTGTTCGGACTGTTCGGGCTCGGTGCCACCACCCTGGGCGTGGTGATCATGTTCCCGCTGATCCGGTCGCTCGGCCCGAAGCCCGGACGCGACCTGTTCATCACCAACTGGAAGTCCGACTCCCAGCTGGTGACGGCCGAGGGCCGGGCCGTCCGGGCCAGTGACCTCGAAGTGGGCGGGGTGTTGACGGTGTTCCCCAAGGGATTCGAAGGTTCCTCACCGGACCAGACCATCCTCATCCGCCTGGCCCAGCTCGGCCCCGAGGATCCACCCCTCCAGCTCCAGTCGCCGGGCCGGACCGACTGGGGCGTCCAGGGGTACGTGGCCTACTCCAAGATGTGCACCCACCTCGGGTGCCCGGTCGGCCTCTACCAGGAGCAGACCCAGCAGTTGGTCTGCCCCTGTCACCAGTCGATCTTCAACGTGACCGCCGGCTGTGTCCCCGAGTTCGGCCCCGCCCCCCGGCCGTTGCCGCAGCTGCCGCTCAAGGTTGACTCGGCTGGCTACCTGCGGTCCCAAGGCGGTTACAACCAGGCCGTCGGCCCCGGGTTCTGGGAGCGCCCATGATCGATAGCTCACTCCGCTGGGTCGACGACCGCCTGGGCATCGCCAAGGGCGGCCGGGTCTTCCTCGACAAGATCTTCCCCGACCACTGGTCCTTCATGTTGGGCGAGATCGCCCTGTACTCGTTTGTGGTGCTGCTGGGAACCGGAGTCTTTCTCTCCCTCTATTACATCCCCTCCGCCCACGAGATCATCTATCACGGCAGCTACCTGCCCCTCAACGGTCAGAAGGTGTCCGAGGCCTACGCCTCATCGGTCGGGCTCTCCTTCGACGTGAAGTCGGGCCTTCTGATGCGCCAGGCCCACCACTGGGCCGCCGACATCTTCTTGGGTTCCATCGCCGTGCACATGGCCCGGGTCTTCTTCACCGGGGCGTTCCGCAAGCCTCGCGAGTTCAACTGGATCGTCGGCGTCACCATGCTGCTGTTGGGCATCGTCAACGGGTTCCTCGGCTACTCCCTCCCCGACGACCTGGTGTCGGGGACCGGAATCCGGATCGCTTACTCGATCATTGAGTCGATCCCGCTGGTCGGCTCTTACCTGGGCTTCTTCCTCTTCGGCGGGAACTACCCGGGCAACGGGGTCATCATCCCCCGGTTCTTCATCATCCACGTCCTGATCGTGCCTGCTCTCATCGCCGGCCTACTGGCCGCGCACCTAGGTTTGCTGGTCAAACAGAAACACACGCAATTCAAGGGGCCGGGGAAGACCGAGCACAACGTGGTCGGGTCACCGATGTTCCCGACCTTCATCGCCAAGACCACCGGGTTCCTCTTCATGGTCACCGCGGTCACCTTCATCTTGGCCGGCTTTGCCCAGATCAACCCGATCTGGCAGTTCGGGCAGTACGAACCGTTCCAGATCTCCTACGCAGTGCAACCGGACTGGTACATGGGCTGGCTCGACGGCGCGCTCCGAATTATGCCGAGTTGGGAGTGGGTCGGTTGGGGCCACACCTGGCCTTTAGAGGTCTTCCTGCCGGCGGTTCTCTTCCCCGGCATCATCTTCAACATCTTCTTCGCCTGGCCGTTCATCGAGGCCAAACACACCAAGGATCTGGGCTACCACAACCTCTTGGATCGGCCGCGGGACCGTCCGAAGCGAACCGGTGCCGGCGCCATGATGCTGATGCTGATGTTCATGGTGTTCTCGGCTTCGTCGACCGACGTGTTGGCCAACTTCTTCCAGATCGAGCTGAACTACGTGCTCTGGTTCTTCCGGATCGCGGTGCCGGTGATCCCGATCATCACCTATTTCGTCACGGTGAAGATCTGCGAAGAGATGCGCGCCGCCGAGGGGATCGGCAAGCGCAAGCGGGCAAATGTCGTTTACCGTTCGGACGCCGGCGAATACTCGACCATCGAGAGCGAACCCCGTCCGGGTGATGGTCATGAGGAGCTCGAGCCCGTGCCGGTTCCGACGTTCATCGATATGGTGCCGCCGGAGTTGGCCACTGGACCTGGCATTCGCCGGGTCATGCGCTGACCTGACCCTTAGTTCGGCCCGGGTGGGGACGGTCACGTGCGCTTTGCCCTCATCGAGAATGAACAGCGGGTGGGCAAGGCCATCCGGGGCATGCGGAAGGCCCTGACCCGGCTCCACTAACGCAGAGCTCCGCCGGGTCAGCTTCGGCCCGGCTGGTCGCCGGGGCTCACTCCTGTTTCGGGAACAGCCGGGGAGTGGTCTCGGACGGTTCCGATCGTCGAGTTGATCGGCTTTTGCCGTTTCGGTTGGCCGGCCCGGTGGAGGAGCGGGTCGATGTCGGGGTCGATTTCTGGTTCGGGGCGCGGTGGGGTGGCGGCTTCGATGGCTTCGATCGATTCGATTGGTTCGATGGCTTCGATGATCCCTTGGCGGGGGGATCGGGGGGATCGGGATCAACCCCGGGTGGGAGCCACTGCCACTGTCCGGGTCCGCCGGCCAGGGTGAACCC
>DATARI010000083.1:0-21863 GCA_036264255.1 Acidimicrobiales bacterium
CGGGAGCGGGCGCCGAAGAAGGTCCCCGGTCCCGGCGCCTACTGGTTGGTCGACGGGGTCGAGGTCCCGCCCCGCCGGAGCTACTCCCGCACCACCAAGGATCTGGCTGCCCCCGAGGACCGGTTCGAGCGGGCGGCATCGACCGGCTACTCGCCGTCCAGCCAGCTCGACGCCATGGATGTGGAGGAGATCGCCCGCTCGGTCCTCTTCCCATCCGCCGGGCTGGTCATCATGGGGGTGAACGGAGTCGACCCGGCGGTGACCACCGCGGCGGCCCGGGCCTACAACACCTGGCTCTCCGAGTTCTGCGCCGAGGGCGATGGCCGGCTGTTCGGGGTGGCCGCCCTCGATCCCCGGGACGTGGCCGGGGCCATGGCCGAGGCCCGGCGGGCCGCCGACGCCGGGTTCGTCGGCGTCTTCCTCCGTCCCAATCCGGTGAACGGCCTGCCCTGGCACGACTCCGCCTACGACCCCCTGTGGTCGGTGCTCCAGGATCTCGACCTGGCGGTCTGTTTCCATGAGGGTGGCGCGGTCCGGCTGCCCCAGGTGTCGACCGACCGGTTCGTCGAACACGCCTTCTGGCACATCTGCACCCATCCCATGGAACAACAGATGGCCATGGTGTCCATCGTGTTGGGCGGAGTGGCCACCCGGTTCCCGACCCTTCGGTTCGCCTTCCTGGAGTGTGGGGCGGGATGGCTCCCCTACTGGATGTGGCGCATGGACGAGGCGGTGGAAGGGGAGGAGGTCGACTTCGCCCATCTCGACCTCACCCCCTCGGAACTGGTGACCCGGCAGTGCTTCGTGTCGATCGACTCCGACGAGGAGCCCGGCATCTACACCCTCGAGCAACTCGACGTGGCCCACGTGGTCTGGGGCAGTGATTACCCCCATCACGACGGCAAGTTCCCCAATGCCTTGAAGACGGTCTCCAACCTTCCCGGGATGACCGATGCCCTCCGCCGGCAGGTGGTGTTCGAGGCGCCGGGCGCGCTGTTCGGTCCGGCGGTGGGCGCCCCGACCCCCGGCTAACCGCCGAGGTCAGCGGTCACCAATGCGGCCGCCATCGCCTGGCCGTTCACTTTGTCGACCTTGCCGTTGGGGAGCCGGGGGATGTGGTCGACCACGAAGAGCTTCCTCGGTCGCTTGTAGGAGCTGACCACCCCAGCGACCCGACGGAGGACCGCCTCGGCGGCGTCGTCGGTCTCCACCAGGGCGACCGGGATCTCGCCCAGACGCTCGTCGGGAAGGCCGAAGACGGCGGCGGCCCGAACGGCCTCGTCCACCGCCAGGGCCCCCTCGAGCTCCTCGGGAACGATGTTGAACCCCCCGCAGATGATGATGTCGCGCTTGCGGCCGACAATGAACAGGTACCCGTCAGCATCGAGCCGCCCGAGGTCTCCGGTGTGCAGCCATCCGTCCTCCCCGATCGGGATCGCATCGGTCCCGAGGTAGCGCTGGGTGGAGGCCGGGGAGATGACACAGATCTCCCCGGGGGTGCCCGCCGGAACCTCTTCGCCGTCATCGCCCAGGATCCGGAGTTGGATGGCGGGCAGGACCCGGCCGACCGAGCCCGGGCGGCGGCGGCCGGCCAGGACGTCACGGGCATTCTCGATGGCCACCGCCCCGAACGTCTCGGTCTGCCCGTAGGACTGGAGGACCGGCACCCCGAACCGGTCTTCGAACCGGACCCGGAGGGCCTCGGGCAGCGGCGCGGTTCCCGAGGACACATACCGGACGGGCTCGAGGGTGGTGCCAGCGGGGAGATCCTCCAGCAGCATGCGCAACATCGTCGGGTTGATGGTGAGGTTGTCGATGCCGTGTCGCCCGACGGCCCGGAGGGCGGCATTGGCGTCGAACTTCCGGAGCATCACGATGCCTCGGCCGACGTAGAGCCCGAGCAACAGCCGGACCACCCCGCCACTGTGGGACAGGGGATTGGCGATCAGGTTGGGCGGCCGTTGCCGATCGGAGAACGGGGTGGGTCCGGCCTCGCTCCGGAAGGCGGAGACGGTGGCGGCCAGATTCGCCCAGGCGTTGTCATGGCTCAGCACCACCCCCTTCGGAGCGCCGCTCGAGCCCGAGGTGAGCAGGACCAGCGCCGGAGCCTGGCCGGGGACCTGGTCCTCGTCCGGCGCCAAGAAGGCCTCGGTGCCCACCCCCTCCCCGCCGTCCGCCGGGCATGCCTCCACCCTCACCACCGGGAGCGCGATGGCACCGAGCGCGTCGTCGGCGACGGCAGCCAGCACCGCCACCGGCGCCATGGTCTCGACCACCCGGGCCACTTCGGCGGCCGGGGCGGCCGGGTGCATGGTCACCGCGGTGGCGCCGAGGGCCCAGGTGGCCATCAGCGACGGCAGGAACCGCTCGTCGTTGCCGAGGCGGACAAGGACCAAGCTGCCGGGGCCCACCGCCCGATCCTCGAGCTGTTGTCGGATCCGCACCGCCTGGGCCGCCACCTGCCCGATCGTCCAGGGGCCCTCCTCTTCGACCCAGAGGAAGGGGAACTCCGGTCGTTCCGACAGCCTCCAGGCCAGCAACCGGGCCAAGGAGCCCCCGGGGCGGAAGGGGCCGCCCGGGACCTCGCGCCCGGGACCGGTCAAGGCGCCCAAGGCCCGCTGGAAGGTTCGGGCATCCCGGGCAGCAGGCCGTGATCGTCGGGGGCGGCGGGATACTCCGGCAATCCCCGGGTTCTCGACGGGAGACGGACCCGCACGGTGCCGGTGGCGGTGACCTTCTCCTGTTGATTGGAACACTCCACCTCGATGACGACTTCAGGCCACTCCCCCGATGGGTCGATGGACGACACCCGACCGGTCAGCTTCGACAGGTCGCCGATGGTGTTGAAGCCTTTGATGCGGTCGTCCATGGCCACCAGGACGGCGTCATCGCCCATCCAGTCGGTGACGATCTGCATCAACCACGCATTGCGGAGCATCCCGTAGTCGTAGGCCCGCGGCGCCCCCACCGACTGGGCAAATCCGTCGTCCCAATGCACCCGCATCGCCGAGTCCCAGGCGCCGAACTCGTTGAGCGCATAGAAGCCACCCATCCGCTGACGGTTCCGCCAATTGAGACGGTAGGGATAGATCTCGTGGCGGCCACAACCGGTGAGCCAGGCGATGATGTCGCCGACCACCATCGGCCCGCGGAAGCGGGTGCCCAGATCGTCCCCCTCCTTCACATCCTCGACGTAGCGGGGATCCGCCCCCCGGATGGTCTCGGCGGCGTAGTGCTCATCGATCATGGTCCGCTCCGCCTCGGTGTAGACGTGCTGGGTCCGGGCTTCCGGCTGGGTGTCGCGTTCGGCGGCGGCGTGTCGCTCGGCATGGACGAAGTCGGCATCCCAGATGGCGATGAGCTCGCCCTCCTTGTTCCAGTAGACCCGGCGGCGGACCGAGACCGCCGACTTCCCGGCGAAGTTGGACCGCTCCTTCTCGGTGATGTCCACATAGAAGCGGCGGACCCAGAGGCCGTCGCCCTCATGGACGGGCCGGAAGTACCGGATGTGGTCGCCGGCCCAGTACATGTGGACCCCGGCCAGTCCACCCCTTCCCCGTTGCTTCATCTCCGGGGTGGTGGGGATCGTCGGGGTGAGGCCCGCACCCTCCAGGAAGCCGGGGGGCGCAATGATCGAGCCCCAGCGGGACGACCGACCATGGTCGGGATCGGTCCAGAGGGGGTTGTCATCCCCGAATCCGTAGGAATAGTGGCGGATGCCGTCCCGGGTCGCCTCCTCATTCCAGGCCGTCCACCGGTCATAGGGCCAGTCGAGGCCCACCTTCTCCCGGAATTTGTCGATTCCGGCCCGGTCCAGCCGCCCGAAGCTGGTGCCGGATCCGGGTTGCTGTGTGGCGCTCATCGGGTCCCTTCCGCTGCCGCCGGCCGGCCGGCGGGGCACAGGCCGCCCCCGCCCCGGCTCGGGGTCTGTTTAGTTAGATCATATATCGGATTAGGCTACACTCCAGAGGTTGGCCCGGACGGCTCCGAATTACCCCTGGAGGAATGGCGATCCATCTGTATAATCTAACTATTCAACCCTTTAGTCGGGTGGGGCCGACGGGGCCGGGGCGACCAGCTGAGGAGGTGCGGTGGGCAACTTGAGCTTCAACCTTTCACCCGAGTTGGAAGGCATCCTCGAGGGGCTGCACTCCTTCATCGAGCAAGAGGTCGTGGAGCGCCACCGCCAAGCCGGAGAAGCCCTTTCCGAGCCGCGCCTGATGTACGGCGACGACGGCCTGTTCACCGAAAAGGTGTTGGAGTCGATCCGGGAAGTGCGGATGGCCGCCGCCGAAGCCGGCAACTACACCATGTTCGTGCCTGAATCCCTGGGGGGCGGGGGGCTCGGTTGTGAGGCTCTCTACCGGGTCTACGAGGACATTCATCACCGCTACGGACCCCACAACTGGCTGACCACCTACGTGGTGGCCCACTGGGTCCGGGGACCCAGCCATGTGCTCGAGCATGCCACCGAGGAGGCCCGGCAGCGGGTGCTCCCCCACCTTCTCTCCGGTCGCGACTCGATGTGCTTCGGGATGTCGGAGCCCGACGCCGGGTCCGACGCCCGGATGATGCGGACCCGGGCCGTCCCCGATGGGGACGAGTGGGTGCTGAACGGCAGCAAGATCTGGATCACCAACGGCCCCTACGCCGACTTCGCGGTGATCTTCGCCGTCACCGACCCGGTTGCCGCCGCCGACCGGAACGGTGGAATCAGCGCGTTTCTGGTCCCGACCTCCACCCCCGGATTCAGCGCCGAGGGCAGTATCCGGATGTTCAACAGTCCCGGGGGCGACGAGGCGCTCCTCTATCTGGACGACGTCCGGATAGGCAAAGAGATGGTGCTGGGACAGCTCGGC
This sequence comes from Acidimicrobiales bacterium, assembly GCA_036264255.1. Classification (GTDB taxonomy): domain Bacteria; phylum Actinomycetota; class Acidimicrobiia; order Acidimicrobiales; family RAAP-2; genus DASZIT01. Next base: position 4,860 of record DATARI010000083.1, read on the forward strand.
CAGGGATTCGACATCGCCCTGTCGGGGGTGGCCTCCGGCCGCCTCTACAACGCCGCCCGGGCGGTCGGACTGGCCCGTTGGGCCCTCGAACTCGGCCTCGACTATGCCAAGCGGCGCCAGACGTTCGGGGTCCCCATCTCCGAGCACCAGGGCATCACCTTCCCGATGGCCGAGTCGGCCATGGAGATCCACGCCGCCCATCTCATGGGCCTCAACTGCGCCATCTTGATCGACCAGGGCCGCTCCTACCTGAAGGAGCTGTCGATGGCCAAGGCGTACTCGACCGAGGTGGCGGCCCGGGCCATCGACCGGGTGGTGCAGGTCCACGGGGCCATGGGCTTCACCAACGAGATGGGGTTCGTCGAGGCCTGGCAGCACGTGCGCAAGGCGGGGGTGGCCGATGGGACCGCGGAGATCCTCCGGCGGGTGATCGCCCAGCGGCTCCTCAAGGGTGACCTCGATCTCTGACCGGGTCCGGGGCCGGCAGACGCCGGCCCCGACCTCCCTCCCGGAACCGGCTACCGATCTGAGGCCGGGTGTCCACGCCGACCGCCATCCCGAACGCCTGGCGGCGGTGATGGCCGACGGAACCGCCGGGCTGACCTACCGCGAACTGGAGTACCGGTCGCAACGCCTGGCGTGCGCCATCGCCGATCGGGGGCTCGGACCCGGCGACCGGGTGGCCATCCTCCTCGGCAACCACCCGTCCTACTTCGTGGCCGCCTGGGCCGCGCAGCGGGCGGGGGTCGCCTACACCCCGGTGAACTGGCACCTCACCGCCGAGGAGACCGCCTACATCGTGGCGGACTCCGGAGCCCGGGCCTTGATCTCCTCACACCGCCTGCTCTCTCTGGCCGAACCGGCCGCGGCTTCCTCGTCGGTGACCTGGCGGCTGCTGGTCGACGGCCGGACCGACGGGTGGGAGACCCTCGAGGACGCCGTCCGCCACGCCCCGGATTCCGACGCCGTCGACCGGGTCGAGGGGCAGTGGATGTTCTACTCGTCGGGGACCACCGGGCGCCCGAAGGGCATCGTCCGGCCGGCGGCCACCACCCCGTACGGCTCCGGCACGCCGATCGACTCCCTCCTCGGCGGCCAGTACGGGTTCGGTCCCGACACCGTCTACCTGTGCCCCGCCCCGCTTTACCACGCCGCCCCGCTCGGCTGGTCGATGGGCACCCAGCGCCGGGGCGGGACGGTGGTGGTGCTGGAGTCGTTCGATCCGGTCCGGGTCCTGGAGGCCGTCGAGCGGCACCGGGTCACCCACGCCCAGTTCGTACCCACCATGTTCATCCGTCTCCTCAAGCAGCCCGCCGAGGTGAGATCCCGCTACGACCTCTCCAGTCTCGAGGTGGTGGTCCACGCCGCGGCTCCCTGCCCGCCGGAGGTGAAGCGCCAGATGCTCGACTGGTGGGGGCCGATCATCCACGAGTACTACGCCGGGAGCGAGGGCACCGGCTTCGTGGCCATCGGTCCCGACGAGTGGCTCACCCACCCCGGGTCGGTGGGGCGCTCGAAGCGGGGCCCGGTGCACATCCTCGACGAGAGCGGCGCCCCGCTCCCGGCCGGGTCCGACGGGATGGTCTGGTTCGAGGGGGGTGGGCGTTTCGACTATCACCGCGACCCGGCCAAGACCCGAGCGGCGTTCAACCCGGAGGGCTGGAGCACGTTGGGCGACATCGGCCACCTCGACGCCGACGGCTACCTCTATCTCACCGATCGGGCCAATGATCTGATCCTCACCGGCGGGGTGAACGTCTATCCCCAGGAGGTCGAGCGGGTCCTGCTCCTCCACCCTCAGGTCCTCGACGCCGGGGTGATCGGAGCCCCCGACCCCGACCTCGGCGAGCGGGCGGTGGCCTTCGTCGAGCTGATCGACGGGGTGACCGGGGACGAGCAGCTCGAACAGGACCTGTTCGCCCACCTCCGGGCCCACCTTGCCTCGGTGAAGCGCCCCCGGACCGTCACCTTCCTCGACCAACTCCCCCGGTTGCCGACCGGGAAGCTGCTGCGCCGCCGGCTGCGCGACCTCCTCCCGGTGCCCCCGGGAACGAGGGACCCGGTCGCCTAGCCGTGGTCACCCTGGCCATGCGCTTCGACCTCCGGGCGCCTTCCTGGGGAGCCGCACCGGTGAGTCTCTACCGATCCTGCCTGGAGATGGCGGGCTGGGCCGACGACCTCGGGTTCGACCTCATCCGGGTCTCGGAGCACCACGCCGCCGAGGACGGCTACTGCCCGTCGCCGTTCGTGCTGGCCTCGGCCATCGCCGCCCGCACCACCCGGGCCCGCCTCCGCCTCAACGCCCTCATCCTCCCGCTCCACGACCCGGTCCGGGTGGCCGAGGACCTCGCCGTCCTCGACCTGGTGAGCGCCGGCCGGATCGAAGCGGTGGTCGGGGCCGGCTACCGGCTGACCGAGTTCGCCATGTTCGGGGTCGAACCCGCCGGGCGAGGGGCCTTCATGGAAGCGGCCGTCACCGTCCTCCGGCAGGCGTGGTCGGGAGAGCCCTTCGACTACCGGGGCCGGCGGGTATTGGTCCAGCCGCGGCCCCTCCAGCGGCCTCACCCACCGATTCTGATGGGGGGCTCCTCGGCGGCGTCGGCCCGCCGGGCCGCCCGGCTCGACGTCGAGTTCATCCCCACCGACGGCCGCCTCCACGAGGTCTACCGCCAGGAGCGGGTCCGGCTGGGACGGGAGGCCGGGCCACCCCTCGCCCCGACCGGGCCCGCCTTCGTCTTCGTGGCCGAGGACCCGGAACGGGCCTGGGCCCTCCTCATGCCCCACCTCCTCCACGAGTCCAACTCCTATGCCGCCTGGTCGGCGGACGGCGGGACGCCCGTCCCCTACTCACCGGTGGATGACCGGTCCATACGAGAGAACGGCCAGTACCGGGTGGTGACCCCGGAGGAGTGCGTCGGGCTCGGCCGGTCGGTCGGGGAGGGGACGCTGCTCCTCCATCCCCTGGTGGCCGGAATCGACCCGGAGGTGGCCTGGACCAGCCTCGAGCTCTTCGCTGCCCGGGTGCTCCCCGAGCTCCGACCGCCTCCGCCTCCATGACCGGGGCGCCGGCCGGGGGCGGGGCTAGGGTCGCGACCACCATGCCGGCCACCGCCCGCCCGACCGCCGCCCGGATGGTTGCCGGCCTCCTCCGGGAGGAGATCCTCGGGCACCGGGGCGCCGAGCCGTGGTTCCTCGGCTCCGAGGACGAGCTCCTCGACCGGCTGGGGGTGAGCCGACCGACCCTGCGCCAAGCCGCCCGGCTGCTGGAGGCCGAACAACTTCTCGAAGTCCGGCGCGGGCTCAAAGGCGGGCTGTACGGCCGTAAGCCGGATACCGAAGGGGTCATCCATGCCACTTCGGTGTTCCTGCGTTCGGAGGGGACCACCCTCCTCGATGTGGTGGAGGTGCAGGTGTTGGTCACCCCCGCCTGCGCCGGCTCGGCGGCCCGGCACCCCGACCCGGCGGCCAGAGCCGCCCTGCTCGAGTTCGCGCTGGCGCTCCGGGAGACCGCCGGGGGACCCGACGGCATCCGCCGCTACGGCCGGGCCCGTATCGAGTTCTCCCGGCGGCTGGCCGAGCTCTCCCACAACCCGGTGCTCCGCCTGGTGCAACACCTCCTGGCCGACATCGCCGCCACCGGCGGCCCGGTGCTGCTCGACCCCGGCGCGGTGGGCGAGTCGCTCGACTACTACGAGTCGGTGGCGCGGTGCATCGCCGCCGGCGATGCCGAGGGGGCCGAGTCGGTGGCCCGGGCCGCCAACCTCCAGACCCTGCATCGGGTCCGGGAACTGGCCGACACCGAAGGCCTGAGCGTCCTCCGCACCCGCTGAATCCCGGGAGAATCGGTCGATTACAGCGCGCTGACGGTGATGCGGTGTTCGGTTCGCCTGGAGGCCCCGCCGTCGGCCAGCCCGAGGGACTGGGCACACCCGGCCAACCCCTCCCGCCATTGGCTCGACCTCGCCCACGGGGTGACCACCACCCGGTCGGCCCCCGCCGCCTGATACTCCTCCAGAGTGGCGCCGACCACCGCCCCGACGGTGATCGACAGGCTTCGGCCGTCGGACAGCCCCTTCAGCCGTTCGACGATCTCGGCGACCTCCCTCGGCGGATGACGGCTCCCGTACCAACCGTCGCCGTACCGGGCCACCCGCCGGAGGGCGGCCGGAGAAGCCCCTCCGAGGAGGAACGGTGGCCGGAGATGAGGTCCCGGCTTCGGCTCGAAGGCGGAGGCGGGCAGATCGAAGTGGGCGCCACGGTACTCGGGGCGCTCTTCGGTGGAGAGGGCGTCCAGGATCTCGAGGGCCTCGTCGAACCGGCGGCCCCGGGAAGCGAAGTCGCGGCCGAGGACGTCGTACTCCTCTTTGAGCCACCCCGCCCCCAGCCCGAGCAGCAGGCGCCCCCCGGACAGGAGGTCGGCGGTCACCATCGACCGGGCGGTGAGGAACGGATCCCGCAGCGGAAGGATGACGACCCCGGTCCCGAGCAGGATGGTGGAGGTCACCGCCCCGAGGTGGGCGAGGGCGGCGAACGGGTCGTAGAAGCGGAAGTCGGGCCGCAGGGGCGGGTGGTCGGCATAGGGGTAGGCGCTGGTCCACTCCCAGGGGATGATCACGTGCTCGCCGATCCAGACCGACTCGAACCCGAGGGCCTCGGCCAGCTCGGCCGCCTCCGCCAGCTCGGCGGGGGGAACCGGGGAGAGATTGACCCCGACGCCGGGCGTCATCCCCGGCCACCGGACACCGACAGGCACTCCCCGGTGATGTAGCCGGCCTCGTCGGAGAGGAGGAACCGGACGGCGGCGGCCACCTCCTCGGGTTGGCCGGCCCGGCCCATGGGGATCTTGGCCACGGTGGCGGCCAACACGTCGGGCGTCACGGTTCCGACCCGGTCGGTCCGGGTCAGCCCCGGGGCGACACAGTTGACCCGGACCCCGGCGGCCGCGAACGCCACGGCGCAGGTCCGGGTGAAGAAGATCAACGCCGCCTTGGACGTCCCGTAGTGGATCTGGTCCGGGTTCGGCTCGATGCCGGCGACCGAGGCGATGTTGACGATGCTCCCCCGTCCCCGCGCCAGCATGCCGTCCTTGACCGCCCAGGTGGTGAGGAAGGGGCCGTCCAGATTCACGGTCAGCACCTTCCGCCACTCGGCGAAGCTCAAGTCGCCGGCCGGGGTGAGACGGGAGAAACCGGCGTTGTTGACCAGATGGTCGACCGGGCCGAGTTCATCGGTCACTCGCGCCACCAACGTGGTCACCTGCTCCGGATCGCCGACGTCGGCCCGGTAGCCGACCGCCTCACCGCCCGCCCGGCGGATGTCGTCGACGGTGCGGTCAGCCGCCTCCGCGTCGATCCGGTAATTGACCGCCACCCGGGCACCGGTGTCGGCCAGCGCCAGGCAGATGGCGCGGCCGATCCCCCGTCCTCCGCCGGTGACCAGTGCCACCCTCCCCTCCAGCCCCGCCGTCACCGGCTATCCACCTCAGTCCGGGGGGCGGGGGACGAACCGGGCCACCGTGACCTCATCGCTCACGTCGTCCCAGGCGACCGACACCGGCATCCCGATGTGCACCGCCATCGGGTCGGACACGAGGACGTTCGCCACCAACCGGGCGCCCGGGGCGCCGTCGAGCTCGATCACGGCCAGGACGTAGGGGACGCTGGCCCTGACCTCGGGTATCACCGGGTGGCGCACGATGGTGAAGGTGTAGACCGCCCCGGTGCCGGGCAGCTCGACCCAGGTCACCTCCTGGGAACGGCAGACGTGGCAGAAGGCGGTGGGAGGCATCCGATAGGTCCCGCAGTCGGCGCAGCGGGCACAGACCAACCGGTGCTCGGCGGCGGCGGCCCAGAACGGCGCCGTCCAGCGGTCGGGGTGGAGCTCGGCCAGATCCGGCGGGAGGGCCCCGGCCAGCCGGGGGCTCACCGGTCTCTCCGCAACAGCAGGGAGCTGACCGGCAGTCCGGCCGGCCCGCCGGTGACCAGGGCCACCTCCGCCCCGGCAACCTGGTTGACGGCCGTGCCCCGGATCTGCTCGACCCCTTCCATGACATGGGTCATGCCGATGATGTAGGCCTCCGACAGGTTGCCGCCATGGGTGTTCACCGGCAGCGTCCCCCCCTCGTAGCGGATGTTGCCGTCGGCCACGAACGGTCCCCCCTCGCCCTCCGGGCAGAACCCGTAGTCCTCCAGCTGCATGAGCACCATCGGGGTGAAGTGGTCGTACAGCTCGGCCACGTCGACGTCCTCGGGTCCCAGACCGGCCTGGGCGTAGAGCCGGGCCGCCACCGGCCGGTGGCCCGACGACGCGAAGTAGTCATCGGGCATCTGCATCGACCGGATGGCGTGGCCCCAGCGTCCCGCCCCACCCTGGGCGGAGGCGGCCACCACCGCCGGCGGGTGGCGCAGGTCACGAGCCCGGTCCAAAGAGGTGGTGACCACCGCCACCGCCCCGTCCGACTCCAGGCAGTAGTCGAACACGCAGAGGGGATCGGAGATCATCCGGGCATCGTGGTACTCGTCAAGGGTGAGGGGCTCGTGCTTGAGGGAGCCGGGCCGCCGGATGGCGTTCTCCCGGGTGGAGATGGCCACTTCGGCGAAGTGGTCCCGGGTGGTCCCGTAGCGGTACATGTGCCGTCGGGCCAGCATCGAGAAGGCGTGGCCGGGGGCGAAGAGGCCGGAGGGGGTGAGGAAGTCGGTCTCGGGGGTGGCGGCGGTGGCATAGGGACCGGCGACCCCCTTGGTCGGGACCAGAGCCGCCCCGAACCGTTTGAGGATCTGCTGGATGGCCATCACGCTGACCACCACCTCTGCCTGGCCGGAGATGACCGCCGCCGCCGCCAACCCGACACTGCCGGCCGATCCCCCGCCGCCGCCGGTGAGGGTGGCGGTGAACCGGATCTCGGGGATGCCGAGGGTGTGGGCGATGAGCGAGGTGTCGAAGCCGCCGCTGTAATAGGCGAAGCCGTCGACGTCGTCGAGCGTCAACCCGGCGTCGGCGACCGCCGCCGTCACCGCCTTACCGGTCAGTTCCATCATGGTCTGGGGGGCGGACTGGCCCCGCCAGTAGTAGGGGGTGGCCCCGACCCCGACCACCGCGGCGGTGTCGGGTCTCACGCGGTTGGCCCCGAGTCGATGAGGACGCGGGGGTCGCGGCTCCCACAGGAGCAGGGATCGGGATTCACCTCGCCGATCACCCCGGTGGCCAGCGGGCCGTCGTCCCGGATCTCCTTGCCCGGTCCGGCCCGGCTCGGACGGAGGATCAGCTCGCCGTCCACCTCGGTCACCTGCCACCCGTCCCCGTCGAGGTGGAGTCCGGCGCGGCTCCGGCACTCGATGGCCAGGCAGGGTCCGAGGAAACGCCACCCGAAGGGGTCGAGACCGGCCAACCGGAGGGGGCCCACCGCATCATGATCGGCAACCAGGATGGGGGCCCGCTCGAAGACCGACAGGGGGATGTCGAGTTGCCGGCATCCCTCCAGCGTCGACGGGCCGAGGCCGAGCACCGCGCCGAGCGGGAAGGTCCGGAGGAAGGAGATGACCCGCCGACTGTCGGCGACGGTGCCGTCGGCTGGACACAGCACCGCGTCCAGGTTGGCGACGGCGTCCTCCACCGGCACCGCCTGCACGCCTTCGGACATCCTCGAGACCAGCAACACCAGGTCCCCGCGGCCGATGCCCAGGGCCCCGAGGTGCTGGGTGGCGTGGGCGGCAGCGCTGGCCCGTTCGGCCCGGGTGGACGGCCACAGCCGGGTTCGCCCGGCAACGGTGTAGCGGCCGACCCCCCAGACGGACCGGTCGCTCCAGACGTCCTCCATCGGAGCGGTGACCTGGCTCATACGGCACTCACCCGCGGAATCTTGTGGGGAGGCCCGAGCCGGAGCAGTTGGGCCTCGGGGACCAGCTCGACCTCGGGCACCAGGCCGAGGTGGTGTTCCACCGAGGAGGCGACATCGGCGGCCAGGCCGGCGGCCATCGACGTCCCGCGGTAGCCGACCCGGATCCGGAGCCGGTCGCTGTGCCGCTCCCGGCGGATGAGCTGGAACAGGCCGGCGGCAGTGGCCGGGACCGCCTCGATGGCGGGCCAGACGTCCCGGGGGAGGATCGAGCGTCCGTCGATGACGATCTCGTCCCCGGTGCGGCCGAGGACCTTGATCCGGGCATGGGTCCGCCCACAACCGCAGGGGCGGCGGGTGAGCTCGACGATGTCACCGGACCGGAAGCGGATCAAAGGCGCGACCCACTCGGTCAACGAGGTCACCACCAGCTCGCCCCGCTCCCCGTCGGCGGCGGGGGTGGTGCTGTCGAGTTGGAGGTGCTCGACCAGGGCCAGGTCTTCCCAGGTATGGCAGCCGTCCGCCTCCCGGCACTCGATCGCCCCGCAGACATCGCCGAGGGCCGTCATCTGCTGAGCCCGCAACCCCCATCGGGCCAGCAGGGCCCGGGACCGGTCACTGAGGGGCTCCCCGCCGAAGATCACCGATTTGTAGCTGGCCAGCACCTCGGCCGGATCCCGGCCCGAGCGGGTGCCGTAGTCGTCGATGGCGGCGATCAACAGGTTGTTGACCACGTAGAGGACGGTGGGCCGAAACCGGACTGACGCGTCGAACAACGCCTCGAGATCCTCGGTGCCCTGGTCGAGGAAGATCGGGACCACCGGGATCCGCTCGAATCGCTCGATGGCGTGGCTGGACCGATAGGTGAACTGGGCGTTGGCCACGTAGTCCCCCGGCCGGGCCCCCGCCTCCCAGAAGTCCCGGGCCAACCCGACCACCAGGGGGCCGTTGGCCTGCTGGGGCAGCGGGGTGGGGTCACCGGAGGTGCCCGAGGAGGAGCCGAGGACCGCGATGTGGGCATGGGGGACGCAGAGCAGGCCCCCGACCGGGTCGGCATGGTCGGCCCGGAATTGCCGGATCCGGTCCTTGTCGACGAAGGGGGCCAGCTTGGAGAACTCTTCCAGGGAGGTGATCTCGCGCCAGGAGATCCCGGCGGCCTGCCAGACGCTACGCATGAGCGCCGAGTGCTCGTAGACCTGGGGTAGGCGCTCGAGCAGACGCTCGGTCTGGAGCGCTTCGAGCTCCGGGCGGGCCATGGTCTCGATGGCGGGGTCGAGGTAGCGCGACCCGGGGTCGTGGGCGGCGGCCGGCTCGGCGATCACCCCGGGCTCCGGGAACCGGCCGGTCGGCTGACCATCAGGCGACAACGGGGGCGGGAATGTCGAACAGCCGGGCCAGGGTGCCGCCGGCGATCGCCTCCCGGGCCGGCTCGTCGACCGTGGCCAGCAGGTCGTCGAGGACCTCTCGGCTGTGGGGCCAGGTGCCCTCGAGGTGGGGGTAGTCCGATCCCCACATGATGGCATCGAGACCGGTGATGTCCAGGGTCTGGAGGGCGGCCCGGTCGTGCTGGAACGACACGTGGACCTGCCGGCGGATGAACTCACTCGGCAGCATCGACAGCTGCGGTTTGACCCAGCGCCCGTGCTCCTTGTACGCCTCGTCCATCCGCTCCATGGCGGAAGGGAGCCAGGATGCGCCGCCTTCGATGAACAGGAAGTGGAGATCGGGAAACCGGTCCAGCACCCCGGCGGAGACCAGGTAGGTGAGCGAACGCTGAGGGGGGAAGAAGGTCTCCACGTAGTTGATGACGGCGGCGCCGGCGCCGCGTTCGACCACTGGGTGCATCCCGGTGCCGACGTGGAAGCAGGCCCGGATCCCCGCCTCCTGCAGCGCCGCCCACAGCGGGTCGTAGCAGGGGTGGTTGTAGTGGAACCCTTCCGGCGGCGTGGAAGGCAGGAGCACGGCGCGGAACCCGGCGTCGGCAACCCGTCGCAGTTCCTCCAGGGCGGCGCCGACGTCGATCACCGGCAGCATGGCCACCGCCCGGAACCGTGGCGAGGTGCGGACGAAGGCATCCACCACCCATTCGTTGTAGACCCGGGAGCAGGCGGCCATCAGGGCTGGATCCTGGATGAGGTAGCACCACATCCCCACCGATGGGAACATCAGCTCCCCCCAGATCCCGTCGGCGTCGAGATCCTTGGCCCGGGCCACCGGTTCGTAAGCCCCGGGGGGCCGCATCGAGACGTTGACGTCGGGCAGGGTCCGCCGCATCTGCCGGCCTTCGATGACCAGCAGCTCCGCCCCGTCGACGAGGTGGGACTGGGGGGCGAGATCCCGCTGGGCGGCGGGGAGGGCGTCCAGCCACAGCCGATCGGGTTCCAAGACATGGGAGTCGGCCGAATTGACCAGCACGGGGTTCTCCTTTGAACAGATACCTAATATATAGCTATTGGACCCGGAGTCGTCAAGGACCGCTCACCGGGGCGGCCTCTACCCCGGTGACCGTCCCCGGGGTGATCCGGTCGCGGAGGAAGCCGTCGGGATCATCGGCCCAGGCGCGCATGAGGGCATCGGTTTCGGGGTGGGTGAGGAGGAGGAACCTGCCCTCCTCGATGGCGGCCACCACCAGGTCGGCCACCGCCGACGCCTCGATCGTCTCCATCCCGGGGCGCTGCAGGGACCGGTCGGGACCAAAGGACTGCCGTTGCTCGGCGATGCGGGTGGCGACCGGTCCGGGGCACACGCAGGTGACGCCCACCCCGCGGGGCTCGAGATACAGGGCCAGGTTCTCCATGATGGCGACCAACGCCGCCTTGGAGGCGGCATAGGGCAACCGGTCGTAGGCGTAGGGAACCAGCCCGGCGGTGGAGGCGGTGGTGATGATGTGGCCCTCCCCGGCCTGAATCAGGTCGGGGATGAACGCGTGGAGGGCTCGCACCGTGCCGAGGACGTTGACCTCCAGCACCCGGCGCCAGGCGGCGAGCGGAATGTCCTCGGGGAGCCCGGTGGCCAGGATCCCCACGTTGTTCATCAGGATGTCGATGCGGATGAAACGGGCGAGCGCCATGTCGCGCAGCGCTTCGACGTCGGCATCGGATCCGACGTCGCAACCCACGGCCAGGCTGGCGGGCCCGAGGGCGGCGACCTCCCCGGCCACCTCCTCGGCCCGCGCCTGGTCGATGTCCGCCACCACCACATTGACGCCCCGGCCGGCCAGGGCGAGGGCGGTGGCCCGGCCGATGCCGCTCCCGGCCCCGGTGATGACCGCCGTCCGACCCCCGAGGTCACGCACCGGAACCGAGCTCCTCCTCCAGTTCCCCGAGGATCGCCTCGACGGTCGACGCCGCCGGCCACCCGCAGTACACCGCGAAGTGCAACACGAACTCTCGGAGCTCGTCGGCTTCGATGTCGCCGCTCTCGAGGGCGGCGCGGAGATGGGAACGGATGGGACCGGGTTGGCCCACCGACGACACGCAGGCCAGCGTGATCCAGCGGCGTTCCTTCCGGGTCAGTCCCGGCCGGGACCACATCTCGGAGAACACGAAGTCGAGGATCCCCGCCGCCTTGTAGGGGGTGGCCGCTGCCGGAGGCGTCTTGACCATGACTTCTTTCCAGGTCTTCTCCCCCCGTCGTCTCCGCTCCCCCGGTTCGTCGGTCATGGCAGCTCCTGGACATAGACGTTCTTGATCTGGAGGAATTCATCCAACCCGGGCTTGCCGCCCTCCCGGCCGTACCCGCTCTGTCGGTAGCCGCCGAAAGGGGCGGCCGGGAGCATGCCCCCGGGATGCCCGTTCACGAACACGGTTCCGGCGGCCAGCAGGGGAGCCACCCGGTGCACCCGGTTGAGGTCCCGGCTGTTGATGTAGGCGGCCAGCCCGTAGCTGGAGGCATTGGCCAGCTGCACGGCCTCCTCCTCGCTCCCGAACGGGATGACGGCCAGCACCGGACCGAAGATCTCCTCCTGGGCCATCGGGCTGTCGTTGGCGACGTCAGCGAACACGGTGGGCTCGATGTAGTAGCCGTCGGCCAGCGGGCCGCCCAGCCGTCGCCCCCCGGCGATCAACCGTCCCGACCCGTCGGCCACCGCCCGCTCGATGACCCCCATGATCCGGTCGCAGGCTCCCTCGGAGATCACCGGGCCCATGGTGGTCTTCGCCCGGAACGGGTCGCCAACCACGAAACCGGCGGTGGTGACCTGCAGCCGTTCGAGCACGTCGGCATAGATCGGTCGTTCGACCAGGAGCCGGGTCGGGAACGCGCATCCCTGGCCGGAGCGCGCCGCCATCCCCATCCGGGCGGCAAAGGGGACGGCGACGTCCAGGTCGGCATCGGCAAACAGGAGGCTGGCCGACTTCCCACCGAGCTCGAGAGCCACCGGGGTCAGCGTCTCCCGGGCGGCGTCGAGGATGGCCCGAGCGGTGGCGCCGCCTCCGGTGAAGGAGACCTTGGCCACCTCCGGGTGTCTGACCAGACGCTCCCCGGCGGCCGGGCCCCCGGGGAGGACGTTGAGCACCCCCGGCGGCAAACCCGCCTCGAGTGCCAGTTCCCCGAATCGGACGGCGGCGAACGGCGACAGCTCCGGCGGCTTGAGCACCACGCAGTTGCCGGCGGCCAGGGCCGGCGCCACCTTCATCCCGATGGAGATGAGCGGTCCATTCCACGGGATGATGATCCCCACCACTCCGTAGGGCTCCGGCAAGGTGTAGTCGAACCCCCGGGCCGGGTAGACGGGGACCACCGACCCCTCGATCTTGTCCGCCCAGCCGGCGTAGTAGGAGAACCAGTTGGCCGCGGTCGGAGCCCCGAGGCCGGCCATCGAACGGGGGACACCCCCCTCCAGGGTGGAGATGTGTCCCAGCTCCTCCGCGTGGGACTCGACCGCCTCGGCCACCCGGAACAGGAGTCGGCGGCGCTGGTCGGGCGGGGTCGACCGCCACCCCGGGAAGGCACCGGAGGCGGCCGCCACCGCGGCGTCGATCTCCTCGGGCCCGGCCATGGCGATGCTCGCCTGGGGCCGGCCGGTCATGGGGCTGATGTGGTCGATGCTCCCCATCGAGGTGTCGGTGACCCACGACGGGCCGATCAGCAGGCGGGCGTCGGCCAGGGTCGGCAACGGTTGGATGTCAGTCGTGGTCACGAGGGCTTTCTTCCGATGCTCAGATCCGGGGGACCCAGCCGCCGTCCACGCCGAGGGTTTGCCCGGTGACCCAGTCGCTGGCGTGGGAGGCGAGGAACAGCAGCGCCCCACACAGGTCTTCCGGCTCCCCGAAGGGGAAAGGGACGGTGCGTTCGATGGCCAGTCGGCTCTCCGGGGAGGCGGCGGCCCGTCCCGCCTCGGTGTTGACGTAGCCGGGGGCGATGGCGTTGACCCGGATGCCGGACGGGGCCAACTGGTAGGCCAGCGAGGCGGTGAGCGACACCAGCGCCAGCTTCGACGCCCCGTAGACACCGGACGGCTTGAAGGCCCCGCCCGACACCTGGTTGATGATCTTGCCGTAACCCTGGTCGCGCATGGCGGGAACCACCGCCCGGGCGCACAGCAGCGGGCCGGTGGTGTTCACCGCGAACACCCGCGCCCAGGTCTCCATGGACAGCGCCATCAGGTCCGGAGGACCGATCTCTGCCATCAGGGCGGCGTTGTTGACGAGTACATCGATCCGGCCGAACCGCTCGAGGGTGGCGGCCGCCATCGACTGCACCGACTCCTCGTCGGAGACGTCCACCCGGGCCGCCAGCGCCCGGGTGCCGGACGCCTCGATCTCGGCGGCCACCTCCTTGGCCCCTTCCTCCCCGATGTCGGCCACGACCACCGAGGCTCCGGCTCCGGCGAAGGCCCGGCAGTAGGCCCGACCGATGCCGCCCCCGGCCCCGGTCACGATGGCCACGGACCCGGACAGATCGCCGGTGGCGGAATCGTTCAACGCTGCTCCTCTCGGATGGTGGTGATCACAGGGTGGCCTGTGGCAACGGCGCCACCCCGGTAGCGACAATGCCGCCGTCGACCCGCACATCGCAGCCGGTGACGAACGAGGCCTGCTCGGACACCAGGAATGCCACCACCGCCGCCACCTCGTCGCCCGAGGCCTGCCGTTGCAGCGGTGTCCGGGCCACCATGGCCTGCATATGCGGCTGGCGGCTGAACTCCATGCGACCCTGAGGGGTGTCGATGAGCCCGGGGGACACCGAGCAGAGGCGGGCGCCCCGGGCGCCCCAGGGAACGCACTCCCGCTCGACCAGCCTCATGACCCCTCGCTTGGCCCAGCCGTAGGCCCGCTGCGACTCCAGAATCTCGGGGGCGCCGGCGGCCTCCAGCCGGTCGATGAAATCCGGAGCCAACGGATCGTCCATCACCTCGTCGATGGCGGGGTCGCCGGCGCTCATCCGGTAGCCGGCCAGGGAGGCGAAGCACACCGCCGCCGAGCCGGGCTCGGCCAGCGGTTCGAGCCCGGTGATCAGACGGGCGGTTCCCACCAGGTCAATGTCGATGACCTGTCGCCAATCCCCCATCGACGGCGAGATGCCGGCGGCATGGGCCACCGCCCCCAGAGGACCGAGGTCCTTGACCTTCTCGACCACCCGCGCCACCGCCCCGGGGTCGGTCAGGTCGGCGACCACTTGATGGACGCGAGGGCCCCCGGCGGACTCCGCCAGGCCCTCGGCCACCACCTGGCGCAGACCGTCGGCATTGCGGTCGACCAGGACGAGGTGCCCGCCGGCCCCCTTCAGGGCTTGCGCACAGGCCAGGCCCATCCCACTGGCGGCGCCGGTGACGACGGATACCCGGGGGGACCCGGCTCGGATTCGGGAATGGTTAATGGGTAGTTGATATACCCTATTCTCATGGCGGTCAAGGTTGCACTCCACCCCCGGCACGGACCACACCAACCGACCACCGAGACCCCCGCCCGCCTCGCCGGCTCCGTACGGCGCACCACCAGCATCGACATGCTGAGGCCGGACGGGCCCGGCGGCCCTCTCCATCTGGTCGGCCGGGGCCGCGACATCGTCACCGGCTTCGACGGGGCGGCGGCCTGGCGGGGGAAGGCATCCTTCGAGGCCGAGGTGGACTACATGGGTTCCCGGGAGGTCCGAAGCCTGGCGGTCCACCCGGACGATCCGGGGGCCGGCGGTCTGGTGGGCATCTCGGCGTCCTCCGGGTTCCGTGGCGCCCTCGACCGGTCTTTCCCGCCGGCCGCATTCGGCGGCTCCCTCCTCTACGCCCTCCTCGATGACCTCCCGGTCGCCACCCTGGTCTCCGGCTATGCCCTCAGCGCCGCCGGCGAGGCCCATCCTCGGGCGGGTCGGGCGGCGGCCCATCCCGACATCTGCGCCGGGTGGGTGACCGGGGGCACCATCATGAGCGCCATCGACGCCGGCGGGCGAAACCCGGTGGTCACCGGGCCCCCGGCGCCGTCACTCGACGACGGCCCCGATCCGCTGGCCTGGCACGCCATGGACGCGCTTCCCGCCCACGGCATGAGAAGGCGTCGGCGGTTGGACGTGACCGGTGCCGATGAGCTCGCCATCCACGCCCTGTTCCGCGACTCCCATGTCGCCCCCGACGGGCGGGAAACGGTTGTCCACGAGTACACCCTGGCCGCCGCGGTCCAACGGTCGAGTGGTGTTGTCCTCTCCTGTCGCGCCATCGCCCAGGTCCTGCCGTGGGTGGAGTGCCCGGCGGCGGCAGACAGCGCCACCCGGGTGGAGGGGAGGACCATCGACGACCTCCGGTCCTGGGTCCGCTCGGATCTGTCCGGGGTCACCACCTGTACCCACCTCAACGACATGCTGCGGTCGCTGGCCGACGTCGACGCCCTCCTAC
Organism: Acidimicrobiales bacterium; assembly: GCA_036264255.1. Lineage (GTDB taxonomy): Bacteria > Actinomycetota > Acidimicrobiia > Acidimicrobiales > RAAP-2 > DASZIT01. Next base: position 20,519 of record DATARI010000083.1, read on the forward strand.
CCCCGACCGAGGACTGATCTGGCGCCAACGGCGCCAACCGGTCAGACGGCCGGCATCCAGCGGGTGGCGCGGGTCTCCACCCCGGCGAGGATGAAGTCGATCACCAGGGCGAGGATGACGGTGACCCCGAGCGCCGTCCAGATCTGGACCGCCTCGGTATTGCTGAGTCCGAGGTACATCAGGAACCCGAGCCCCTTGTTGGCCCCGATGAACTCGGCGGCGATGGCGGCGTTGAAGGCGTAGCCCACCGTGACCCGGGCGGTGCTGGTCACCCACAGGGAGACCGACGGGATGTAGACGTGCCGGACCAGATCGAACCTGGTGGCGCCGGCCAGGCGGGCGTTGTTGAGATAGTCGACCTTGACCTCCCGCAGCCCGGCGGCCACGTTCAGCGCCACCATCAGGATGATGACGGAGATGACCAGCAGGAACTTGGGCTCGAGACCGAACCCGAACCAGACGATCAGCAGCGGCAGCAGGATCAACCGGGGGAGGGCGTTGAAGAAGGCCAGGAACGGCTCCATGATCTCCCGGGCCCAGGTCATGGTCCCGATGACGATACCGAGGACGATGCCGAGGACGGTGCCGACCACGTAGCCGACCAGGAACACGGTCATGGTGTCGACGATGTTCTTCCAGAGCACCCCGGTGCGCTTCCACAGGAGCAACTGGTGCCACATGTCGGTGGGCTTGGAGAAGAAGACCGGGTCGAGGACGTGGTGCTCGGAGCCCAGCTGCCAGAGCACCAGGAAGACCGCCACGGTGGCCAGCTGGGCGATCACGATCAGCCCCCGCTGGAGGGCGTACTTGGCGGTCATGCCAGCCTCCAGACGCTGAAATGGCGCTCGATACGGACGATGACCCGGTCCACGATGAGAGCCACCACTGCGACGATGAGGACGCCGCCCAGCACCTCGGGGGTGGAGGAGGACTGCTGGCCGGTGGCGACGATGTAGCCCATGCCCTTGACCGAGCCCAGATACTCGGCGATGACCGCGCCGGTCAGGGCCCACGCCGAGGTGAGCCGCAGGCTGGTCATGACCCAGCCGACGATCGACGGGGCGTAGACGTCCCGCACCAGCCACCGCCGGTTCGCCCCGAGAACCCGGGCATTGCGGAGGTAGATCACGTCGATCGACCGGATCCCCCCGAAGACGTTGTAGAAGGTGATGAAGAAGATCCCCGCCGCCACGAAGTAGGCCCGAGCGGAGACCGATTCGCCGAAGATGAGGATGAAGAGGGGCGCCAGAGCGATCTTCGGCAACGCGTTGAGCATGCTCACGAACGGGGCGGAGAACAGCCTGACCCACTTGGAGGTGGAGACGACCACCGCCAGCACCACCCC
>DATARI010000131.1:0-4883 GCA_036264255.1 Acidimicrobiales bacterium
CCGGGCGGTGACCGCCTCGGCTCCCGCCTTCATCGCCGCCTCGTAGACGACCTGGTCGAATGTCTTCCGGGGGAGGGCCCAGGCACATCCGGGGTAGGTGAGCCCGGGGACGGCGGGGAGGAGCACCCGCCCGCCCGCCGGTCCGATCACCGCCATGTCGCCGAGCGACAACGTCCCGGCCGGAGCGATCCCGAGATCGCCGAGGAGTCCGACCCCCCGCGGCCCGACCAGGTCGCCGCAGGCCTTGTCCCGGGGGAAACGGGCCTTGTCCACCAACGCCACTCGTGCCCCGTGGCGGGCGAGCTCGAAGGCGGCCACACTCCCGCCCGGACCCGCCCCGGCCACCACCACGTCGTAGAAACTCATTCCGGCGACCACCTGCAAGTTGTAGCGGTTGAGGTGACCAATTGCCAGCAAGAGGAACCCATCCGCCCTACGCTGAATCCAATGGTGGGAAGGATCGACACCGCACCCAACCGCCAGGCCACCGAGCTGTTCGACGGTCTGCCCGCCCGCTATGACCGGCTCGGGGCGCTGCTGTCCCTCGGCCAGGACCGTCGCTGGCGGAAGGAGATGGTGAGCCATGTGGTGGCGGGCCCCACCGGCCGGGTGCTCGACGTGGCCACCGGTCCGGCCGGGGTGGCGCTGGCCATCCGCTCCGCCACCGGGGCCCAGGTGGTCGGGCTCGACCTCACCGGCCCGATGCTGGCCCGGGCCCGTCAGAACCTCGCCTCCCGTCATGAGGGGGGTGTGCACCTGGTCCAGGGACGGGGGGAAGAACTGCCGTTCGCCGACGGGGCCTTCGACGCGGTCAGCTTCACCTATCTTCTGCGCTACGTGGCCGACCCGGAGGCCACCGTCGCCGAGCTGGCCCGGGTGCTCCGGCCGGGCGGCACCCTCTCGAGTCTCGAGTTCCACCTTCCCCCCAACCCGGTGTGGCGTGGGCTGTGGTGGTGTTACACCCGGCTGGTGCTGCCGGTGGCCGGGTGGCTGACCGGGGGCCGGGAGTGGTTCGAGGTCGGCCGCTTTCTCGGTCCGAACATCACCCGTCACTACCGGCGGTACCCATTGGCCTGGACGATCGAGGTCTGGAGCCGGGCTGGCATCCAAGGCGTCGGATCCCGGCTCATGTCCCTCGGCGGCGGGCTGGTGATGTGGGGAACGAAGCCCGTTGACGGCTGACCCCACCGACCTCGGGGGTGGACCCACCGACTTCGAACCCGCCGGGGCCGGCGTGAACCCGCAGGGAGCCGCCTACTACGCCTCCGCCCAGCACACCTGGTGGCGCGACGTCCAGGCCATCCTCCATCCCCCCTACACCGCCTGGCATCTCGCCTACGTGGTGATCGCCTCGCTCATCGGACCGACCGTCAACTGGAGCACCCTCGGCGCCACCGTCCTGGCCTTCTTCTTGGCGGTGGGCGTGGCCGCCCACTGTCTCGACGAGTTGCGGGGCCGACCGCTCGGCACCACCTTGCCGACCCGCTTCCTGGTCATCACCGCCGGGGTCGGGTTGGCCGGAGCCGTCGCCATCGGCATCGTCGGGCTCTACCGGATCGGCCCATGGCTGGCGGTGTTCATCGCCGTCGGAGCCTTCTTGGTGCTCGCCTACAACCTCGAGTTGTTCGGGGGCCGCTTCCACACCGGCCTCGGGTTCGCGTTGGGATGGGGAGCCTTCCCGGTGCTCACCGCCGCCTACGCCCAGGACCGGTCCCTACCGATCTCCGCCATCGGGTTGGCGGTGGCGGCCACCCTCCTCTCCGCCGCCCAGCGTTTCCTCTCGACGCCGGCCCGCACCATCCGGCGCCACGCCCTCTCCATCGAAGGACGGATGCTGCTCGATGACGGCCGGGTCGAAGTGCTCAACAGCTCCACGCTGCTCGCTCCCATCGAGAAGACCCTTCGGGCGCTGTCCTGGACGACCGTGGCGCTGGCCGTCAGCCTGGTGTTGGCTCGCCTGTCTCACTGACTCGAGAAGGAGCTTGGCCCCCTGAACCGACCGGGCCGCCCGCCGAGTCTGCCGAACCCGAATCCTCCGGACCGTCCAGTGAGGCCGCCTCGGCAACCAGGAGCCGCCGGAAGTTCTCCACCGTCGCCTGGACCACCAGGTCGTGGCCCCAACGGAGCAGCGGAGAGGCAAGCCGCGCCGCCAACCGCATCGGGCGCTGCATCATCTCGATGGACCAACCGACGGTGGCTTCGGTGCCCTCCCCGTCCGGATTCAGGGTGAGGGTGGCCTGGCCCCGAAGGTCACCGCTGACCACCGCGTCGATACGGCGGGGCCGGGTGCTCTTGGTCAGCACCACCTCGAGCCGCATCCGGTAGGGGAGGGGAGGGACCACCACCCCCCGCAACACCGACCCCGTCTCGAGGTCACGGCCCTCGGTCTCGAATTCCCGCAGCCATCCCCACCAACCCTCGTAGCGGTCGGTGCGGGAGATGATCGCCCACACCTGTTCGGGGGGGAGGTCGAGGTGGAAAGCCCCTTGGTACTCGATGACGTAGGGCGACGTCGCCATGAGCCCAGGGTACGTTGAGATTCTGGCACCCGCTGCTACGTTTCTGTGATGTTGAAACGTCGCCGGGTGCTGATTCCCGGGGGGATTGCGCTGCTGGTCGTCGTCGCCCTCCTGTTGAGTTGGGCCTTCGGTGCCTTCGGTGGGGGCGGGCCGGCGCCGCTCACCGCCGGCCAGATCCAACTGTCCAAGGCCTCCTACACCTCCATTGGCGAAGGGACGCTCCGGGGATCGCTGAAACCCGGCACCAAGGCGTCGCCGTTGCTGGCGGTGGTCGGGAACGACTTCGCCGCCGGGATCGGCGAGAACCTGAAGTCGGCGTTCCCCGAGCAGCTCGGCCCTGACATCGGGTACCGGGTGGCGGTGAGCGCCTCGATCGGGGCCGGGTACCTGAACAAGGGCGAGGATGGTTTCGGGCCGTACTCGGCATTGCTGGCCAACCTCGACCTGTCGCGGCTCAATCCCTCCATCGTGCTGGTGCAGGGTGGCTACAACGACGCCGGCGCCGACCCCTTCGCCCTGTCGGCGTCGGTCGTCTCGCTGATCCAGACCATCCACCAGGAAGCCCCCGCCGCCGCCCTCGTGGTCATGGGTGCCTTCGACGACAACATCGTGGGCCCGCTGTCCCCGGCAGTGGTGGCCGCCAACGGCACCATCCTCGACGCCGCCCAGAGCGTGTCACCCAAGCCGGCGATCATCGATCCGCTGACCGATGAATGGCAATTCCAAAGAGATGCCGACGGCCTCCATCCGACCGCCGCCGGAGACCAGGTCATTGCCAGCTACGTTGCCACCGCCCTGCAGAAGGCTGGGATCGTGCCCGCTTCCCAAGTCCATATCCCCGCACTCCCCCTCAGCGCCATCACCGAGGGCCCCCAGATCCCTGCCGGCGTCCCCATCCCGGCCGGCAACCAACCGGTGCTGTTGGTGATCGGGGCGTCGTTCGCCGCCGGGGTCGGGGTCGGTCTCAACCCGCAGCTGGCCTGGCCGGGCATCCTCGGCCAGAGAATCAACTACCGGGTGGTGGTGAGCGCCGATCCCGGAGCCGGTTTTGTGAACACGGGCGACGGCGGCCTGGGCCCCTTCTCCTTCCTGCTGGCCCAGGTGAATGTCGCCGCTCTCAAACCGGCCCTCGTCCTCATTCAGGGCGGACACAATGACGCCGGCATCAGCACCACCGAAGAGAAAAAGGCGGTCTCCTCGCTGTTCGAGACCATCCGGCAGGAGGCACCCGAGGCCCGGATCGGCCTGCTCGGCTTCTTCGACACCAGCCGCATCGGGCCGGTCCCGCTGGGCATCTTGGACACCAATGCCACCATCGTCTCGGCGGCCCGCTCGGCGGTACCCAACCTCTTGGTCTTCGATCCGTTGACTTCGCACTGGGTATTCCCCCGGATACGAGACCACCTCCATCCCACCCCGGCCGGCCACAAGAAGATCGCCGGATACGTGGCCGGGGGTCTCCTCCGGGACGGGGTGATTCACCAGATCTACTGACCGCCCCAACCGCGGGTTGTGACAAGCTCGGGCGTGCGGACTCCGCCCGACGCGACCGGTGCCGATGCCACCCCCGGCACCGCCCCGGTCCTCTCGGGTCAGCGGGCGCGGTTCAGCTCGCTGCGACCGAACCTGGTGTCCACCCTGGTCCGGATCGAACCCGGCCGCCCCGCCTATGCCCTGGGTCTGCGGATGGCCATCATCATGATCGTCCCGTTGGCCGTCGGGGTCGGGCTCGGCCAGGTCGGCCCCACCACCTTTGTCGCCCTCGCCGCCCTGAACGGGGGAATGGCCGACAGCGGTGGAGCCAGGAGCACCCGGTGGCGGGCCATGACCGCCGGCACCGTCTTCAATGCGCTGGCGCTGGCTGCCGGCACCCTGGCCGGCAACCACATCGGGACGGCGGTTCCGTTGGTGTTGGTGGTGACGTTCGCCGGGGCCATGCTCAACCTCTACGGCAACGTGGCCTCCAACGTGGGATTCGTGGTGTCCATCCTCTTCATCCTCGGGCTGGGCGCCCCCGGGGACGGCGGGGTGTCCGCCCAGCGCCTGTGGCTGGCCCTGATCGGCGGGGCCTGGTCGGTGGTGTTCACGCTGGTGGTGTGGCCGGTGCGCCCGTTTGCCGCCGCCAGTGACGGGGTGGCCGGAAGCTTCCAATCGGTCGCCGCCCTGGTGGGGGCGGTGGCCGACCGGGTCCGGTCCGGCGACGGCTCCGACCCCATCGAGGTGACCGCCGCCGCCCTGGCCGCCCGGGAGAAGATCGGCGCCGCCCGCTCGGTGCTCGCCCTCACCCGAACCCGGCGACGAGGGCACAGCGCTCGGGGCTCGGTGTTGCTCGAGCTGCTGGCAGGGGCGGGATCCCTGGTGGAC
>DATARI010000180.1:0-6360 GCA_036264255.1 Acidimicrobiales bacterium
CCACGGGGCCCAGGCCTGACCCAGCCGGGAGAAGGTGACCGGCGAGCCGGACTCGGCGGTGATGAGCAGGGCCATCTCCTCCTGCCCGGCCTCGTAGAGATCGGCGAAACGGCGCAGTGCCGCCACCCGCTCGGCGGGTTCGAGGCGGGGCCAGGGTCCATCGTCGAAGGCGGTGCGGGCGCTGGCCACCGCCAGGTCGACGTCGTCGGTGGTGGCCATCGGGGCCCGGCCGACCGGTTGGGAGTCGTGGGGAGAGATCACCTCGAAGGCCGGGCTGCCGGCCCGCGACACCCAGTGGCCGCCGATGAACAACCCGTCCCACTCCGGCGCCCGGGTCCGGCGCTCCCCGGTGGTGATGGCCCCCGACGTCACGGGCTGAACAGTACCGGCGCCCGGGTGATCTGACGAAACAGGGTGGAGGGGGCCCGCACGACCTCCCCCACCAGTTGGTAGTCGGGCCAGCGGGCCAACACCTCCTCGACGAGGATCCGGGCCTCCATCCGGGCCAGGCTGGCCCCGATGCAGAAGTGCTCCCCGAACCCGAACGACACATGGGGGTTCGGGTTGCGGGCGATGTCGAAGGCGTGGGCGTCCTTCCCGAACACCTCCTCGTCGCGGTTGGCCGCCCCGTAGGCGAGGAGCACGAACTCCCCCGCCCCCAGATCGGCGCCACCGAGGCTGGTGTCCCGGGTGGTGGTGCGGGCCATGGCCATGATCGGGGTCACCCAGCGCAGCATCTCCTCCACCGCGGCGGGGATGAGCTGGGGCTCCCGCGCCAGTCGGGCCCGCTGCTCGGGGTGGGCGGCCAGCTCCACCATTCCCCCCGACACCAGGGAACGGGTGGTCTCGTTGCCCGCCACCATCAGGGTCATGCAGAACCCCTGGACCTCGGCCCGGGAGAGCCGGGCGCCGTCCACCTCGGCCAGCAGCAGGCCGCTCAGCAGGTCCTCGGTCGGGGTGTCGGTCCGCTGGTCGAGCTGGACGTCGAAGTAGGCGATGAGCTCGAGCGCCTGGAGGGCGTTCTCCTCGGTGAGGTCGGTGGCCGCCGCCATGATGGCGTCGGACCAACGGCGGAAGTTCTCCCGGTCCTCCGCCGGGAGGCCGAGGAGCTCGGCGATGACCAGCATCGGCAGCGGGGCGCAGAGGGAGTCGACCAGGTCGACCGGACGGCGGGGGTCGATGTCGTCGAGCAACTCCACGGTCAGCTGCCGGATCCGTGGCTCGAGGGTGGCCACCCGGCGGGGGGTGAAGGCCCGATTGACCAGCTTGCGGTACTGCTCATGGCGGGGCGGGTCGAGATAGAGGAGCGAGTCCTCGGCGGCGATCTCCCGGCCGCGGTCGGCCATCAGCACCCCCTGGCCGGAACAGAAGGTGGCCGGGTCCTTCCCTACCGTCTGGATGTCGCGGAGGCCGGTCACTGCCCAGAACTCCCCGTCCGGCTGCCAGCTGACCGGGCAGCGACGGCGGAGCTCGGCCATCTCCGGGTCGGGGTCGCCGGCGAAGAAGGTGGGATCGCCGAAGGGGATCCGGAGGGTGTCGTCGGTCACAGGTGCACCTTGGGTCGGTCCGGCTCCTCCGCGGGGGCCGGCGAGGCGAGCGGGTCCGGACCCGGGACCGGTCGGAGCCCGCTCCATAGCACCGCCGACATCGCCGCCGCCGGCACCCACATCAGCAGGGCCGACCCACCGATCTCGTCGGCCCCCAACACCACCGCCACGATGGCCAACCACAGGATCTGCCCGTTGTAGGTGATGAGGCTGATGAGGTGGGGGTGGTCCGTCCAGCGTTCGACCCGGCGGTTGGGCTCGTCCTTGGTCATGTAGGTCAGGATGGCCAACAGGATGGCGGCGGTGAGGGCGAAGCCCGCCTGGCTGCCGAGCGGGAGGCCGAACCAGAAGCCGGGTCCGCGGTAGTGGAAGACGGGGCCGAGGAACCACCGCGGCCCCAGCCGGGAGACCGGGTCCATGATCCACAAGGCCCAGACGGTGAGCACCAGCGCCACCAGGTACTCGTGCCAGGGTCGTCGGGCCCGGGTCTGCCAGGGGCCGCTGGTCAGGAGCCGGCCGGCGGTGAAACCGAAATAGCCGAGGAAGGTATAGGAGAGCGGGACCATCAACGGCACGTCACCGATGAAGATCTCCCTGGAGCGGAGGGCGGGGTTGAAGTTGTAGCCGGTGTAGGGAAAGCCGAAGTGCACCGAGCAGTTCTCGGCCAGCGCGCCGATCCCCACCGCTGCCACCGCATAGAGGATCGTCTTCCTCCACCCGAGATACCGGCTGGCCCTCCACAGGAAGGTGGCTCCGAACACAGTGACGTACCACCGCCCGACCAGCGTCCCCCAGATCTGATGCAAGCAGCTCTCCTGTCGCCCACCCCGTGTCTCCCCCTCCCATTCAAAACCTTCCTATAGTCGTAGAGTCAAGGGCTATGCCCCGTCCTGGCACGCTGTTCATCGGTGACGTGACCGCGTTGACCGGCATCACGGCCGGCCGGATCCGCCATTACGAGACCATCGGCCTCATCGCCCCCGCCCACCTCGAGAGCGGCTACCGGACCTTCCGCCCCGCCGACGTGCTGCTGTTGCTGCGCATCGACCTGCTCCGGAGCCTGGGCATGGGCCTCGACGCCATCCGGGCCTGTCTCCACGACGAGCAGGACAACCTCCACCAGGCCCTGGTCCAGCACCGGTTGGTCCTCGACGGCGAGCGGCGTCGGATCGAGAGCCTGCTCGAGGCGGTGGACAGCGCCCTCGGGCAGTCCGACGACGACCCGTCGGAGTCGATGGCCAGGCTGGCCACCACCCAGCGGGACAGCATCGGCATGTTCGGCCGGTTGAGCCGGCCCCTCTCCGCCCGGGCGGCGGCCGCCTACCTCCGGATCTTCAGCTCCTGGGAGCTACCGGTGCCGCCGCTCTTCGGCCAGATGCTCCTCCCCGAGCAGGTCACCGAGCTGCTGGAGCGGCTGGTGGAGGCACCCGGGCACGAGATGCTGTTCGCCCGCCTCCGCAGCCTGGCCACCCAGGTGGTGGCCCTCCCCCCCGACGACGACGCCACCACCCGGCGGCTGGCCCGGGAGTGGGTGGCCGAACAGCTCGCCACCCCGTTCCCCCAAGCGGTGGCGCTGGCCCTGGTCGACTTCGTTCCCCGGCTGGCCGACCTGACGGTGCTCCAGCAGGGCTTGCGAGCCTGGTCGGAGTCACTCTCCCCGCAGGCCGGGACCTTCATGCATGAGGTGGAATCCGAGTCGGAGCGCCGGAACGCCTCGGTGCTCGGCGTCATCGTGGTGCCCCGGATGGGCGATGGAGTCCTGCGGCGCTAGCCGGCCGTCGGCTTCTGGCAGAGCAGGGCCAACAGGTAACAGGACTCGGCGTCGAAGTAGGTGCCGTAGTTGGCGGCCAACGTCTCGGGGTCGAACTCGCCCCGGCCCACCGCGGCACCGCCCCAGTTGAGCCCCCGTTCGGCCACCACCTCGAACCCCGCCCCGCTCACCTTGGCCCGGAGCTCGGCCAGGGTGTACTCCACCTTGTGGTCGGGATCGATGAAGGCGTCCTGCTGGAGGCGGCACACCTTGCCGTTGGGGGTGTCGATGGCCAGATGGCCACCCGGCTTCAGCACCCGGAGGGCTTCACCGAGCACGATGTCGCCGTCGGCGGGGGTCACGTGCTCGATGGACTGGCCGCTGTAGATGAGGTCCACCGAGTTGTCGGCGGCGAAGGACAGATCGGCCATCGACCGGTACTCGTAGCGCACCTTGCCCCGCTCGGTGTCGCCCGCCCCGAACCGCTCGGAGTGGTAGAGCGGGTGGCGGTCGTCGGGGGGAAGGTCGACCACCACCAGCTCGTCGAAGTCGTAGGGATAGCCGAGCACCACCAGCGCCACGCGGGGATCGATGGTGTGCCCGCCGCCCAGGTCGATGATCCGCCGGGCCGGGGGGAGGCTGATGATGAACTCACACCGGCTGGCGTGGAGCGAACTATGGAGGCTGTTCACCCCCACCGGGACCTGGGTCCGGTACTCGCTCGAACACCGCACCCGGTCCATCACGTCGTCATGGCTGAGTCCGGCGGCCATGGCGGTGGTGAGGTCGCGGAAGCCGGTGGGATCCGGCTCCCGGCGGAGCAGCACGTTGTAGACCATCCTCACCGCCTGGGCGGGAGGGAGCTGGGTGAACGACAGCCCGGCCAGCCGGGTCGCCTCCCGGCGTGCCTTCAGCTCCACCCGGGACAGATAGGGGGTGACCCGGGCGGCGGCGGTAGCCAGCGGACCGGTCCCGTTGGCCCTGGCCGCTGCGCCCGTCTCTCCGCTCACCGCATCTCCCATCGTTCTCGGCCGACTTCTGAACCTAGCATCGCCGTCTTGCCCGCAAGGGTGGGTTTCGGCCATGCTTCCCGAGTTCCAACGCACTGTCGGCGCCGGTTTCCGACGGGCGGCGTTGATCGACCCACATCTCTGCAACCAGGCACAGGAGGCCACTATGGGACTGCTCGACGGCAAGGTAGCCATCGTCACCGGCGCAGGTCGGGGCATCGGACGGGAGGAGGCCCTGCTCTTGGCATCGGAAGGGGCCAAGGTCATCGTCAATGACGTGGGCGCCTCCGTCCAGGGCGAGGGGGGCGACAAGCACCCGGCCGAAGAGGTGGTCGAGCTGATCAAGGCCGGCGGCAGCGACGGGGCGGTCAACTCCTCCGACGTGAGCTCGTGGGAAGGAGCCAAGGCGCTGGTCGACCAGGCGGTCGACACCTTCGGCCAGCTGGACATCCTGGTCAACAACGCCGGCATCCTCCGGGACAAGATGAGCTTCAACATGGACGAGTCGAGCTGGGACGACGTCATCCGGGTCCACCTGAAGGGTCACTTCGCCCCCACCCACCACGCCGCCGTCTACTGGCGGGGCCGGGCCAAGGCGGGCGAGACGGTCAGCGCCCGCATCGTCAACACCTCCTCGGAGGCCGGGCTCTACGGGAACGCCGGCCAGGCCAACTACTCGGCGGCCAAGGCCGGCATCGCGTCGATGACCTGGGTGCTGGCCCGGGAGCTCGAGCGCTACGGGGTCACCGTCAACTCCATCTCCCCCCGGGCCCGTACCCGGATGACCGAGGGTCTGTTCGGGGAGATGGCCAAGGCCGCCGAGGGCTTCGACGAGTGGGATCCCCGCAACGTCGCCCAGCTGGTCGGCTTCCTGGCTTCCGACGAGGCGGCCGACGTCACCGGCCAGAACTTCATCGTGTTCGGCGGCAACATCTGGGCCACCGGCGGCTTCCATCCGGTCGGCGAGATCCACCGCGACTCGATGTGGACGCCGAAGGAACTGGCCGACGCCAAGGGCGAGCTGTTCAAGGGGATCTCGTCGGGCATCCCGAAATTCAGCTTCTTCTAGGCCACCGGCAAGGCGGCCGCCGGGCCCCCGGCCGCCGATGACGGGAAGCGAGCCCACCGACCAGGGAGGGCCAACCTCCGGCGGCACTCGCGGCCCCCGGCACCGCGTCAGGGCCAACCGCCGGCGCCTTCGCCGCCACCTGATCGAATGGGCGACGATTCTGGTGGCGGTGGTGGCGCTGACCCTCGCGCTCCGCGCCTTCGTGGTCCAGACCTTTTCCATCCCCTCCCCTTCGATGGTCCCCACCCTCCAGGTAGGCGACAAGATCATCGTCGACAAGCTGAGTTACGACTTCGACCACGTCCATCGCGGGGACATCGTCGTCTTCCACCGCCCCCCGCTGGAGAGCCCGACCTACAACGATCTGGTCAAGCGGGTCATCGGGCTCCCGGGGGAGACGATCTCGTCGCTCCATGGTGCCGTCTATATCGATGGCAAGCGGCTGTCGGAGCCCTGGTTGCCCAACACACCGAGCAGTTTCACCGGGGCGATTCCCTCGTCCAATCCCCAATTCAATCTGCCGGGGCCGGTGAAGATCCCGGCCGGCGTCTACTTCGTGATGGGTGACAACCGGACCGACTCCGGCGACAGCCGGTTCTTCGGCCCCATCTCCGGATCGCTCATCGTCGGGCGGGTGGTGGCGGTGGTCTGGCCGCTGGGCCAGTGGAAGGGCGTCTGACCCGACCCCTCGGATCCGGTGGGGCGGAGGCTCAGACGGTGGGCTTGTCTTCCTGGCCGGCGAAGAGCAACAGCTCGTACATGGGGTTGATGACGGCCAGCCGGCCCTTGTGCTTGCCGATCATCCCCTCGGCCCGGAGCTGGGTGCCGGGCTCGATGCCGGGCAGCGACCGCCGCCCGAGGAACACCAGGTTCAGCGCTCCGGTCTCGTCGACGATGGTGCACTCAAGGGCGACCGCCCCCGACCACGGCTGGACCCGGACCGACCGCACCCGCCCCGCCACCACTGTCCGCTGGCGGTAGGTG
>DATARI010000187.1:0-6361 GCA_036264255.1 Acidimicrobiales bacterium
AAGTTCCACTGGATGTCGCCGGCCTCTCCGTCGGGGTCGGGAAAGGCGGTCAGCTCGTCATAGATCGGATGGCGATTGTCCCCGTTGACGTCGATCTTCTCGAACATCGGGAACGTCACCCCATAGGTGGCGGAACAGAAGGTGGCGATCTCCTCGGCGGTCCCGGGCTCCTGGGCCCCGAACTGGTTGCTCGGGAACCCGAGCACGGTGAACCCACGGTCGCCGTAGGTCTTCTGGAGCCGTTCGAGGCCCTCGTACTGCGGGGTCAATCCGCACTTCGAGGCCACATTGACCATCAGAAGGGCCTTGCCCCGGTACTCGCCGACGGAGGAATCGTCGCCGGAGAGGGAATGGATGGGAGGATCGTAAACTGTCATGAAGCGCATCCTATGGGCGGCGGTTTGCCGGTGCGAGGTCCGGACCGTCACCGCCCTCGGCGCCGTCCCCCGGGCCCGGACCAAAGGCCCGGCGGCGGGATGCCTCTGCTAGCTCCCAGCTAGCACTTGGGCCGCTATCCCCCCTCCTCCGGCCGTTCCCGGTATACGTTCGGAAGGTCCATACACCCAAATGTCACCATCGAAGTCCGAGGAGGAACCATGGCGTCGTATGAGGGTTACTGCGTGAAATGCCGCGAGAAGCGGCAGTTTGAGGGGGAAGAGGTCGAGATGGCCAACGGCCGTCGCTCGGCCAAAGGCAAGTGCCCCGTCTGCAATACGGGCATGAACAGGATCCTGGGCAAGAAGGCCTGACCGGCTTCGATTGAGCCCGGGCTCGGCTTCGGTCCCGGGCTCAACCAGCCCCCGCCCCCGCAACCCGGCGCGGGCGTTATGCGACTTTCCCGTCCGCCTTCAAGGCGAGGGCGCCGAGGACAGCTCCCTCGCGGAGCCCCCAGTCACTGACCACCAGACGCCGGAGGTCCAGCGTCTCGACCAGCGTCGACAGCAGGACCGCTCCGATCGGCAACAGGGGCGCCCGCCGGGCCTGCACCCCGGGCAGCGCCAGGCGGGCGTCGAGATCCAGGGTGGCAAGCCGATCGGCCAGTTCGTGCAGTTGCCCGGCCGGGAGCTCGACTTGATTCACCTGCAGCGAGGAGACCGACCGGGAGGCGGGCAGCGGGCGGTGCATCACCATGGCCAACCGGGCCAGGGCCCGGACCGTCCCCCCGCTGGCGATGGCTCGATCGGCGGCTTCGGGGTAGTCGGCCAGGATCAGCCGGATCGGCTCGGCCCGCTCCCGGGTCGCCTCGACCAGCTTGGCCCGTTCCTTGGCGGTGAGGGACTCCCCGCTGTTCAGCTCCCCCCGCAGCCGGGCCGGGCCCAGGGCCACACTGGTGACGGCGTGGACATGGTGGGCGTCACCGATCCCGGCCTCCAGGCTGCCGCCGCCAAGGTCGAGTCCGAGCACCGGGTCGGTCCCCACCCAGACGCCGGCCCGCTGGCCGATGAAACACAGCCGGGCCTCCTCCTCCCCGGTCAATAGGGTGACCGGGCAGCCGATGATCCGCTCGAACCGGGCGAGGAGCTTTTGACCGTTGTCGGCGTCGCGGAGGGCGGCGGTCGCCAGCGCCACCATCACATCGACCCCTGCCTCATCGGCGGCGGTGCGCAGCCTCCGCACCGCCCGGACCGCGCTGGTGGCGCGGTCGGCCGGAACCCCGCCGGTCCGGGCCACCTCGGTTCCCAGATGGAGAAAGGAGCGGCGGCGGAGCACCGGGGTCAGCGCGCCCTCCCGGGTCGCATCCACCACCATCAGGTGGAAGGAACTGCTCCCGAGATCGAACACGGCCACCCGCACACTTGGCATCGGCGTGACGCTATCCGACCGCCACCCCTCCAGCCGCCTCCGGTGGTCACGGGATACAGGTACGCTCCGCGCCCGGTCGGGTAAGGCTCCGAATCCAGACCGGGTCGAATGGCGGGGGTTCGGTCAGCCATACTGGAGCAGCTGGATACGGGAAGTAGCGCAGCTTGGCAGCGCGCCTGCTTTGGGAGCAGGAGGTCGGGGGTTCAAATCCCCCCTTCCCGACACACTGTGGTTGACCCCGGGATCAGGGCGCGGTCGGTGGTAGCAATGTGTAAGCAGAATGGTGGCGACCTCCACCCCCTGTGCGAGCGAGGTGTTGAGTGGACGATGACGCCGCAGCCGAGGCTCTGCCCGAACTGCCACCTGAGCTCCAAGGAGGCCAGCCTCTCCTGAGCGATGGGCAGCTGACGGTCTTGCACCGCTATGGCGTCGAGCAGGAGATGGCTGCGGGCGAGGTGCTCTTCGCCGACGGCGACGAGACCTACGACCTGGTGGTAATCCTCGAGGGCGAGGCTGACATCGTCCAACACTATGGACGCCAGAACCAGGTGGTTCTTGCCTCCTACGGCCCGCGAGAGTTTCTCGGCGAGTTGGGGCTTCTCACCGGGCAGCGCGCCTACCTGACCGCGGTGGCCAGAACGCCGGGCCGGGTGTTGCGCATCACGCCCGATCGGGTCCGGGTCATCATGGGCCAGGAACTCGATCTCAGCGAGCTCATCCTCCGGGCCTTCCTGGTCCGCCATGCCCGGTTGACCTTCCGGGGTGCCGGGCTCACGCTCGTCGGCTCCCGGTTCGACGTCAACACCAGACGACTGCTCGAGGTGTTGGCCCGCAACCGGATCCCGGCCCGCTGGCTCGACCTGGAGAGCTCGCCGGAGGCCGAGGCGCTTCTGCTCGAGCTGCAGGTGCCAGTGGACGATCTCCCGATTGTGATCGTGCCGGGAGGCACGCTGTTGCGCAATCCCAGTAGCGCCGCCCTGCTCGATGCCCTGGGCCTCACGGAGCTCATCGACCTCGGACTTCCCGAGGTCTGCGATCTCCTGGTGCTGGGTGGAGGACCGGCCGGGCTGGCCGCCGCGGTCTACGGGGCGTCGGAGGGAATGGAGACGACGCTGGCCGAGGACATTGCCCTGGGCGGCCAGGCCGGCACTTCGTCACGCATCGAGAACTACCTGGGCTTTCCCGCCGGTCTTTCCGGTGAGGAGCTGGCCGCCCGGGCGGCGCTGCAGGCCCAGAAGTTCGGGGTCCGGATCAAATTGGCCTCCAAGGCGGTAGCACTGGGTTTGCAGGGCGACGTGCACGAAGTCCGCTTCGAGCACGGCGAGACGGTCGGCGCCAAGTCGGTGATCATCGCAACCGGGGCCCGCTACAACCGGCTTCCCCTCGACCGGATGTCCGACTTCGAAGGGGTGGGTGTCTACTATGCCGCCACCCAGATGGAGGCCCAGATGTGCTTGGGGGGTCCTGTCGTCATCGTGGGGGGCGGCAACTCTGCCGGCCAGGCGGCGCTCTTCCTGGCCCGGACCTGTACCTCCGTTCGGATCGTGATCCGGTCCGAGTCGCTGGCGACTTCGATGTCGCGTTACCTGATCGACCAGATCGAACGCCACCCGCAGATCCGAGTCTCGCCCCGGACCGAGGTCGTCGGACTGGTCGGCGATAGTCACCTGGAGGGCGTCGAGCTACGGAACAACGACACCGGAGAGGTCTCAGTGGAGTCGATCCGGGGGGTCTTCGTCTTCATCGGGGCGAGGCCGAACACCGAGTGGATCGAGGGCCAGCTGGCCGTAGATGATCACGGCTTCTTGCTCACCGGCTCGGACGTCCTCCTGACATCCCAAGAGGGCACCGATCGGCCACTGTTCCTCGAGACCAGCAGACCGGGAATCTTCTGCGTCGGCGATGTCCGGAGCCGGTCCGTGAAGCGGGTGGCGACCGCCATCGGCGAAGGCTCGATGGCGGTACGACTCGTCTTCGAGCGCTTCCAGGCAACCGGCCTGGAGGTGGCGAGCCCCGCCAAACCCAAGGAGTGATCGCCGCCGTGGGTGCGAGCGGAACTAGCGGAACGAGTAGCTGATCGGCAGGTGCTTCACCCCGGAGACGAAGGATGACTCCGACCACTGGGCCGGGCCGGTGGGCTCGATGTGGTCGAGCTGGGCGGCGAGCTTGCCGAGCATGGTGCGAACCTCCCGACGGGCGAACTGGCTGCCGAGGCAGAAGTGGGCGCCGGCGCCGAACGAGACCAGCTTCTCGGCGTTCGACCGCCGGACGTCGAAGGTCATCGAGTCGGTGAACACCTCCTCGTCACGATTGGCGCTCGGGTAGGAGAGCAGGACCCGCCCGCCGGCAGGGATGTCGACGTCCCCGACGGTGTTGTCCTCGGTGGCGTAGCGCATGAAGTGGCGGACCGGAGCGGTCCAACGGATGCACTCGTCGGCGGCATTGCCGGCCAGCTCCGGGTCGTCCCGCAGCGCCCAGAGCTGCGACGGATCCCGCAGCATCGCCTCCATCCCTCCCGACAGGGCATAGGAGGTGGTGTCGTGACCGGCGGTGGCCACGATGATGTAGTACCAGATCCGCTCGATGTCACCCATCGGGCACCCGCCGGGCTGACCGTTGGCGATGACACTGGCCAGGTCGGAGGTGGGGGTCTTCTGGCGGTCCTCGGTGATGGCGTTGAAATACTCCATGAACTTCATCACCGATTCGATAAGCCGGGCGCCGGGATCGTCGGCGTCGCCCAGGAACTCGGGGTCGGCCGCCCCGAACAGGCCCTGGGTGAGCTCCATCATCAGCGGCTCGTCGCTCTCCGGTACGCCGTAGATGTCCATGATCACCCGGAGGGTGTAGGGCTGGGCGATGTCCCGGGCGAAGTCGCAGGTGCCGCCCATCGCCCGCATCTTCTCCACGAACAGATCGGCCAGGCCCTCGATGCGGGACTGGCGGTGCTTGACCGTCGCCGGCTTGAACCAGTCACTGGTCACCATCCGGTGGTCCTTGTGATCCTGCCCGTCGAGGTGGATGAGGGTGCGGGGCTCGGGGACACCGGATTCCATCATCCGCTGGGTGTCCGCCTCGGCGGCGAGCACCGATCGGCTGGTGTTGATCCACCGTTGGTTGTCGCGGGAGACGGCGAAGACGTCGGCATGCCGGGTCAACGCCCAGAAGGGCTCGAACCCGTCCAGTTCGACCTTCAGGATCGGGTCGGTCCGGCGGTACTCGGCCACCTTCCGGTGCCAGCTGTCCATGTCCCCCCAGTACTCGGGGTAGGCGAACTCCGCGCCCTTGGTCGCAGACGACAAGGTGGTCCTGGACATCGACTCCTCCTCAGCGGTCCTCGGTGAACCCGATCGCCGGGCCCCCCAATCGTCCAGTATGTCCACAGTCCGTGCATCCCGGCCAGCCCAGGGGACGGCGGCGGATCGCCAGGATGCCAACCCGGCCCGGTGGGCCGCGAGGTGGCGGTCGACGGCCTGCCGTGAGTACCGTGCCCCCATGGTTGTGGTCACCGGGACATTGCAAAAGGAAGCCTGGGACCTCAAGGTCCTTCCTCCGGTCGAGCAGGTCCGACCCGGGTTGTGGTCGATTCCGGTGCCGATCCCCAACAACCCCCTCCGCTACGTGCTGGTCTACGCCTTCGAGCTCGACGGCGGCGGCGTGGCCCTGGTGGATGCCGGCTGGAACACCGACGAGGCATGGACCCATCTCAGCGACGGGCTGGCCATGGCCGGGGGGAGCATCGCCGATGTTCGTGCCGTCCTGGTCACCCACATTCATCCTGACCACTACGGATTGGCCGGGAGGATCCGTGAGGCGTCCGGAGCCTGGATCGGGCTGCATCCCGACGACGCCATCATGTTGGAGTCCCGCTACGGAAACACCGATCAGCTGGTCGAGGCCATGACCCGGTTGCTGGTCGATTCGGGGGTACCGCCGGACAAGCTTCCCGATCTGGCCATGGCGTCGATGATGACCAAGGCGATGGTGACGATGGCCAAGCCCGACGTGTTCTTCGAAGACGGGAAGTCGGTCGAGCTGCCGGGTTGGAGCCTGCAGACCATCTGGACGCCGGGCCATTCCCCCGGCCACACCTGCTTCTACAGCGAGGAACGCCGGCTGCTGCTCTCAGGTGACCACGTTCTTCCCCGGATCACCCCGAACATCTCCGTCCATACCCAGCAGCCTTCCAACCCGCTCGGGGACTTCCTGGCCTCACTGCTGAAGGTCCAGAACCTCGGGGCCGAGGAAGTCCTCCCCGGGCACGAGTACCGCTTCTCCGATCTGGCCGGTCGCCTCGACGAGCTCATCCAGCATCACGCCTACCGCCTGGACGAGATCGAGCACGTCCTCCGGGACCACCCCGGGTCGACCGCCTGGGACATCACCCTCCGGCTCCACTGGTCGCGGCCGTGGGACCAGATCGAGTCGTTCATGCAGCGCCAGGCCAACGGGGAGACCCTGGCCCACTGCGTCCTCCTCGAGCTCCACGACCGGGTGCGGCGGGAGGGGCGGGAGCCGTCCCGGTTCTTCCTGGCCGACCAGTAGCCGACCAGGACGG
>DATARI010000190.1:0-30337 GCA_036264255.1 Acidimicrobiales bacterium
GCAGGCCCCTATCTAGTGGGTCCCCCAGGACAACGGCACCCAGTTCAGCCTCCACGGGCTCAACCTCTTCTATGGCAACTCGTTCTTCTTCGCCACCCTGCTCTTCCTGGTCGGTGTCGCGGTCATGCTCACCCTTCGCCACCGGAAACGTCCGGCAGTCGGGTCGGGCGTCGCGGTGAGCGACGACCGGAACGAGAACGGCCGGTCCACCCACCCGCCACTGAAGGAAACATCGGTGGTGGGCTCGGGCTGAGGCCGCTCCCCTACGCTGTCCGTCGACCGACCACCACGCCCATCACCATCAGAGGAGACCCATGACCGAGCTGTTCGACATTGCCGGGAAGGTGGCCCTGGTCACCGGGGGATCTCGGGGGATCGGCCTGATGATCGCCTCGGGCTACGTCGACGCCGGGGCCAAGGTCTACATCTCCTCCCGGAAGGCAGAGGTATGCGAGGCGGTGGCGGCCGAGCTGTCGGCTCGGGGTGAGTGCATCTCCCTTCCCGCCGACCTCTCCACCGAGGAAGGCTGCCGGGGGTTGGCCGATCGGCTGGCCGAGCGGGAAGAACGACTCGACATCCTCGTCAACAACGCCGGGGCCACCTGGGGCGCCCCCATCGAGACGTTCGACGACGCCGCCTGGGACCGGGTGCTGGCTCTCAACGTCAAGGGGGTCTTCCACACCACCAAGTACCTCCTACCCCTGCTCCAGGCAGCCGGCACCACCGAAGCCCCGTCCCGGGTCATCAACATCGGGTCGATCGACGGCATCCATGTCCCGGTGCTGGAGACCTACTCGTACTCAGCGTCGAAGGCCGCCGTCCACCAACTCACCCGGCACCTGGCCAAGCGGCTGGCTCCGGCCATCACCGTCAATGCCATCGCCCCGGGGCCCTTCGAGTCCAAGATGATGCACGCCACCCTCGAAGCCTTCGGCGAACAGATCGCCGCCTCCGCCCCCCTCCGCCGGATCGGACGGCCCGATGACATGGCCGGCACCGCCATCTATCTCGCCTCGAGGGCGGGCGCCTACCTGACCGGGGCGATCATCCCGGTCGACGGCGGGATCGCCACCGTGGGCGGTTGACCGACCATGGCCGAGTCCCGGCAACCCGGCCCGTCCAATCAGGAGGTTGCACCGTGACCGAGGATCGTGCCACCGAGTTCGCCGGATCCCAGCCGTTTGCCGATCTGATCGGTGTCGAGGTCACCTCCGTCACCGCCGCGCTGGTGGTTGCCCACCTGGACTGGGCGCCCGAACGGTGCACATCCGGCGGGATGCTCCACGGCGGGGCGATCATGAGCCTGGCCGACGCCGCCGGCGGGCTGGTGGCCTTCGTCAACCTCCCGGCCGGCGCCACCGGCACCACCACGGTGTCGTCGGCGACCCAGTTCACCCGCGGCCTCCGCCAGGGTCGGGCCACCGCCACGTCCCGGCCGCTGCATGTCGGCCGGACCACCATCGTGGTGGAGACCGATGTGCGGGACGACGACGACCGGCTCTTGGCTCGGGTGACCCAGACCCAGGCCGTGCTGACCAGTTGATGAGGGGGTCGACCGGTTACCGGGATGCCGGGTCGGTGACCTCGGCGGCTCCGGCAAACCGGTCCCGGAGTACTCCCCGGTAGAGCTTGCCGTTGTCCTGCCGGGGTAGTTCGTCGATGAACTCGACGGTGCGCGGGCACTTGAAATGGGCCAGCCGCTCACGGCAGAAGGTCATCAACTCGGCGGCCAGCTCCGGGCTCGGCTCCAGCCCCGGCTGGAGCTCCACCACCGTTTTGACCGCCTCGCCCCACTCCGGGTCGGGGACGCCGATGGTGCCGACATCGCCGACCGCCGGGTGCTCCAACAGGACGGCGTCGACTTCGGCCGGGTAGATGTTCACCCCGCCGGAGATGATCAGGTTGGCCGAGCGGTCGGTCAGGTAGAGATAGCCGTCGTCGTCGAAGTGGCCGACATCCCCCAGGGTGAAGTAGTCGCCTACGTAGGTGTCCGCCGTCTTCTTCGGGTCGTTGAAGTATCGGAAGGCGGTGCCGTCTGCCGCCTTGAGGAACACCAACCCCGTCTCGCCGGCCGTCAGCGGGGTGCCCCGCTCATCGCCGACCATCACCATTCCCGCGACGTAGGGCTTGCCGACCGTGCCGGGATGGGCCAGCCAGGTGGCCGAGTCGACGAAGGTCCCGAGGCCCTCGGTGGCGGCGTAGTACTCCGAGACGATGGGCCCCAGCCAGGCGATCAGCCGCTGCTTGGTGACCACCGGGCAGGGGGCGGCCCCGTGGAGGACGTAGCGCAGCGAGGACACGTCGTAGCGCTGGCGGGTCTCCTCCGGGATCGACAGCAGCCGGTGGAACATGGTCGGGACCATGTGGCTGTGGGTGATGCTGAACTCCTCGATCAGACGGAGGGCGTCCTCGGCGTCCCATCGCTCCATGAGGACGATCCCCACCCCGAAGTGCAACGGCACCGCCAGCGAAAACGCCAGCGGGGCGGCGTGATAGAGCGGACCGGTGCACAGATGCCGGTCGACCCCATCCTCGCGGTAGCCGTAGATGTTGGCGTCCAGGGTTGAAGACGGCGTCGGCGGGCGAGCCACCCCCTTGGGCCGACCGGTGGTGCCCGACGTATAGAGCATGCTGGTGCCGAGCACCGGGTCCTCGAGGTCGGTGCCGTCCTCGCCCTCCAGCAGATCGTCGTAGGCCTCGGCTCCGGCAGCGGAGCCGCCGATGGCCACCACCCTGACACCGGCATCGGACTGCGCCGCCGCCTCCACTGCCACCGCGCCCCGGGCGGTGTCGGCGAACAGGACCTTGGCCTCGCAGTCGTTCACGATGTAGGCCACCTCGCCCGCGGTGAGGTGCCAGTTGACGGTGGTGAGCCGCAACCCGGCCCGTTGGCAGGCGCACACCACTTCGGCGAACTCGGGGCGGTTGTCGCACAACAGGGCCACGGCGTCCCCGGCCTCCAGGCCCCGGCGGCGGAGGGCCCGGGCCAACCGGTTGGCGTTCTGGTTCAGCTGGGTGAAGGTCCGGTTCCCGGTGGGCGAGATGATCGCCTCCCGATCCCCGTGGCGGCCGGCCCAGTAGGCCACGATCATCCCCTGGTCCGCCAACTCTTTGCGGCCTTGGCCTTCGACCGCGGTCGTCGTCATGTCCCCCGTCCCCCCGGTCCCGCCATCAGCGTCGGGCGCCGGTGCCGATGGTGGCGGAAGCCTGGGCCGCCCGGTCGGCGGCCACCGCGTCATAGGACTCGTAGTCGGACCCGGTGTCGGCGGCGAACTCGAACTCGAGGAGCCCGGCCTCGCCCCACTGCTGGCGCAGCCAGCCGTCGTTGGCTTCGAGCAGGCCCAGCTTCCGGACGTTCGGAACCAGCTTGGCGAAGAAGGCCCGTTGGAAGTTGGCGAAGATGCCGCCCCCGGTGATCTGGAGGGCCTGGTGGAGGACCGGCATCAGCTCCGTCAGCGAGACCCCCAGCCGCTCCCACACCTCCGGGGTGGTCGAGCGGGCCCGGTTGCGCAGGGTGTTCTCCACCAGGAACTCCTGCCGGTCGCGCAATTCGGCCGAGGACAGGCCGCGGTAGAACTCGCCGAGGGTGAGCACCCCGAAGGCAACGTGACGGGCCTCGTCGGACATGACATAGCGCAACAGCTTCTTCAGCAGCGGCTCGGTGGTGGTCCGGTGGAGCTCCCCGAAGGCGGCCAGGGCCAGGCTCTCGATGACGATCTGCATGCCCAGATAGGCAATGTCCCACCGGCTGTCCTCGATGAGCACGGTGATCTGTTCCTCGAGGAACGGGCTCATCGGGTAGGCCCCACCTAGCTTGGTGTCGATGTACTTGGCGAACACCTCGGTGTGCCTCGCCTCGTCCATGGTCTGGGTGGAGGCGTAGTACTTGGCGTCGATCCAGGGAACCGTCTCGACGATCTTGGCCGCCACCATCATGGCGCCCTGTTCGCCGTGCATGAACTGGCTGAGCCTCGCCTTCATCAGCTCCACCCCGAGCTGGGTGAACTCCGGTTCCTTCCAGGCGGCGATGGGCGACCCGGGGAGGGAGGCGGCCACCCGGAACAGGGGCGGCACCGCGTCCTCCCCCATCTCACCGACCAGGCGCTCCGGGTCCACCTCGGTCGTCCAATCGAGATCGGTGACACTGTTCCACTGGGAGCTCATCGCCTTGTTGTAAAGGGTCACCAGCTGGGATCGATCCCGGTCGTAGTCCCAGGTGAAGATCCGGGTGGCATGGTCGTCGATCAACTTGATGCTGGCGTCGATCTCCGCAGCGCCCGGCAATCCTTCGCTGTTCATGCGAGCCTCCTCGAGACGGTGACCGGTCAGTCCAACAGGGCCTGATACACCAGCGCCCGGAGCTGGGCCCGGAACGGATAGGTGGTCGACGGCAGCAGCTGGGCCATCAACACCACCGTCACCTCCTCCACCGGATCCACCCAGAAGGCGGTGGACGCCGCCCCACCCCAGTAGTACTCCCCGTAGGAACCGGCGGTGCCGGTGGCGGCCGGCCCGAGGCCGATGGCGAAGCCGAGACCGAACCCGACCCCCTCGAACCCGGACTCCCCGAAGCCGCCACTGACCAGCGGCTCGAGGTCACCACCGCCGGGGAGATGGTTGGCGGTCATCAGCTCCAGGGTCTTGCGCCCGATGATGCGTTGCCCGTCGAGCTCCCCGTTTCCGAGCAGCATATGGCAGAAGCGGAGGTAGTCGCCGGACGTGGAGACCAGCCCGCCGGCTCCGGACAGATAGGAGCGCGGACGGCGGTAGGAGCTGGTCTCGGGGTCGTCGAGCAGCCTGGGTTGCGCGCCCGGCTGGTAGAAGTACGAGGCACCGAACCGACCGAGCGACCGGTCGGGGACGGTGAAACCGGTATCGACCATCCCCAGCGGCTCAAGGATCTCGTCGTGGAGGTAGTCGTCGAAGCGCTGGCCGGAGATGATCTCGACCAGCCGGCCGCAGACATCGGTGGAGAGCCCGTAGTTCCACCGGGTGCCGGGGTGGAACTTGAGGGGGAACTCCGCCAGCAGGCTGCACACCCCCTCCAGGGTCATTCCCGAACGCCTCTCCTGGAGGGCGCGGCTGAAGCGGTCGTCGACCGGGTGATCGGCGACCACGCTGCCCGGCAGCCCGGTCATGTGCATCAGGGCGTCGCGCATCGACATCGGCCGGCGGGGAGGGACCACCGTCACCGAACCGTCCTCCCCCGCCTCCTCGACGCCCAGGTCCCGCCATTCCGGAATGAACCGGTGGACCGGGTCGGCGAGTTGGAAGGCGCCCCGCTCGTAGAGCTGCATCAGGGCGATCGACGTGATCGGTTTGGTCATCGAGTAGATGCGCCAGATGGTGTCCTCTTCCACCGGCTTGTCCCGCTCGCGGTCCATGGTGCCGAACGACCGGAAGTACCCGACGGTCTGACCCCGGGCCACCGTGACCTGGCACCCGGGGAGTTTGCCGGGCGACACATAGCGTTGGCTGAAATGTTCGGTGATGCGCTCCAGGCGCTCCTCGTCCATTCCGGCCGACGCCGGGTCGACTTTCACCCCCGGCGGCCGAACATGTCCGCGTTGGGAGCGGCCTTGGCCACCAGATCGGGGATCACCCCACCGAGTTCGGCACTGTCCCAGCGGTCGCCCTTGTCGGCGGCGGGCCCGGCCACCCAGCCCTCGGCCACCGAGATGTGGCCGCCGAAGACGTTGAAGACCCGGCCGGTGATGTCCTTGGACTCGGGGCTGCCGAGCCAGACGACCAACGGGGCGATGTTGTCGGGGTCGTTCGGCTCGAACTCGTCAGGCTTCCGCTCCGCGGTCATGCCCAGGCTGAGGTTCTCGGTCATCCGGGTGAGGGCGGCCGGGGCGATGGCATTCACGGTGACCCCGTAACGACCGAGCTCCATGGCGGCAATGACGGTCATCGAGGCGATACCGGCCTTGGCCGCCCCGTAGTTGGTCTGACCGACGTTCCCGTAGATGCCCGACGGCGAGGTGGTGTTGATGATGCGGGCGTCGTTGGTCTCGCCGGCCTTGGCCCGGTCCCGCCAGTACCCGGCGGCCCAGCGCATGGGGCCGAAGGTCCCCCGGAGATGGACCCGGATGACCGCATCCCACTCCTCGACGGTCATGTTGACCAGCATCCGGTCCCGCAGGATCCCGGCATTGTTGACCAGCACGTCGAGGCCGCCGAAGGTCTCGATGGCCGTGTCGACCAGTCGCTTGGCCCCGTCGGGGTCGGAGATGTCCTCACCGTTGGCGACGGCTTCGCCACCCATCCCCCGGATCTCTTCCACCACTTCGCCGGCCGGCCCCGCCGAGCTGCCGGTCCCGTCCACCTCGGCGCCCAGGTCGTTCACCACCACTTTGGCGCCCTGGCGGGCGAACTCGATGGCGTGGCCCCGGCCGATGCCGCGCCCCGCTCCGGTGATGATGACCACCCGGCCGTCATTGATGCCTGGCATGTTCCACTCCTCTGGTTGTCTGGGTGACGTCGCGATCCTCAGGCGGATCAGACGTTCTTGGGAAGCTCCGAAAACGGCGTGGTGCGATCGTTGTTGGGCTCCTTCGGAAGTCCGAGGACCCGCTCACCGATGATGTTGCGCTGGACCTGGTCGGTGCCCCCGTAGATGGAGGGAGCCTGGGCGAACATCGCCAACTCGGTCACGAACCCGACCAGGGTGTTGCCGGTGGCCGCCTCCAGGGCGGCGCGATCCTTCTGGTTGTAGCCGTGCAGCATCCCGGCGGCTCCGGAGATCTGCAAGCCGAGGTCGCGGGTGAGCCGCATGATGTGGCTCATCGACAGCTTGGAGATGTTGGGCATCCCCGGGATGTCCCCACCGGCCGCCTTCACCGCCTTCATCCGCAAGCCGTTGAACCGACCCAGCTCCCCCCAGGTGTAGAGCTGGGCCAGCCCCTGGCGGACCAACGGATCGATGATCGAGCCGTTGGACTTGGCCAGCTCCGTCAACAGCTTGATCCCCCCGGACAGCGCCCGGACCATGGCGGCGTCTTCGGCACCGTCCTCGCTCGCCTTCGACCCCGACTTGGCCTTGCCGTTGCCGCTGCCGTTGCCGTTGCTGGTGCGGGCGCCCGAGCCGAAATCACCGGCCCGACGATCGAGGCCGCCGCCCACCGTGCCCGGCAGCACCGAGCCACCCGCCCCGCTCCCGCCGCCCGAGCCGAGACCGGCCCGTTCGTTGGCCAGGGTGGTGTTGGCCACCGCCCATCCGTTGTTCTCGCCGCCGATGAGCGCGTCGTTGGCCACCCGGGCATCGGTCATGAAGACCTCATTGAACAGCGCCCGTCCGGTCATCTCGCGGAGGGGGCGGATCTCGACGCCGGGCTGGATCATCTCCAGGGCGAAGTAGGTGATGCCCTGGTGCTTCGGCACCTCCGGGTTGGTGCGGGCCAGCAACATGCCGAGGTTGGAGTGCTGGCCGCCCGACGTCCACACCTTCTGACCGTTCACGATCCATTCGTCACCGTCGCGGACCGCCCGGGTCTGCAGCCCGGCGAGGTCCGATCCGGCCGCCGGTTCGCTGAACAACTGGCACCACGACTTCTGACCGGTGACGATGTCCCGCACGAACGAGTCGATCTGCTCCTGGGTACCGTGGGTGGCAATGGTGGGGGCGGCCAGCAACAGGCCGAGGCCGGCGGGGGCGCCGAGGGCGCCGAAGCGATCGATCTCCTGGGCCACCCGGACACCGTCGTTGCGGGACAGGCCCCGGCCATAGGCGTTGGTCGGCAGCGTCGGCGCCGACCAGCCGGCCAACCCCAGCCGTTCCCACCAGGCGGCGACGGTCAGATCGGGGTCCCAGTTGGTCGAAAGCCAGTCGCGCAGCTCATCGATGACCTGATCGGTGGAGTTGAGTTGAGCGGTATCGGTCATGGGCCCCCCAGGGCGTAGGCCAGAGGCCGTGCCTCTGGTGTCCCTGCGTATTATCACAGCGGGTGCGCGGAATGGAAAACCGGCGAAGGGGGTCCGGGCCCCGTGAAGGTGGCGTTTGTGCTGGTGGGGCCGGCCGGGCTCGATCCTGCCGTCAGCTCTCGAGTTGGAGCGCGAGACTCTGGGAGGCGTCGATGAACTCCTCGATCATCTCGAAGACAACCTGGGAGGCGGTCCTCGGTTGGTTCATCACTCCGACGATCTGCCCGACGAAGTAGTTCGCCAGCTTCTCCGCACCCGAACCAGCGGCGTGGGCCCCGCGGTTGATCCTCCGCTGAGCCTCGGCGCTGAGGATCGGCTGAAGCGGCATTCCCAGTGGCTCGGGGGTGTCCGCCCTCTCCCACTCCTCGGTCCAGGCCGACTTCAGCATCCGGGCGTGCTTGCCGGTGAGGGAGCGGGACCGGGTGGTGTCGGCCGAGGTGGCCGCCAGCATCTTCTTCTTGACCGTCGGGTGGGTCTCCGCCTCGTCGGTAGTCAGCCACACCGATCCGCACCAGACACCCTGGGCGCCGAGCGCCATGGCCGCCGCCATCTGGCGACCGCGACCGATGCCGCCGGCGCCGAGCACCGGCACCGGGGCCACGGCGTCGACCACCTCGGGAATCAGGACCATCGATCCGATCTCTCCGGTGTGACCCCCGGCTTCGTACCCCTGGGCGATGATGATGTCGACGCCGGCCTGCACGTGGCGTTCGGCGTGGACGGCCTTGCCGGCCAGAGCGCCGACCAGGCGTCCCTCCTCCTTGACCCGGTCGATCAGGAATTTGGGGGGTGGGCCGAGGGCGTTGGCCACGAACGAGGTCCGATGGGCCAGGGCGATCTCCAGCTGGGGCCCGGCGGCGGCGGCGGAAAACGGTGCCGCTTCGCCGGCCCCCAGGCCCCGACCGGTGGTGGGGTCGTCTCCGGATGGCAGTCCGGGGACCTCGTAGCGGGCCAGGATGTCGTCGACGAACTCCTGGTGCTCAGCCGGGATCAGGCTGCGGATATCGTCCATCGAGTAGCCGCCCGTCTCGTCGCCGGCGTATTTGGCCGGCACGATAAGGTCCACCCCGTAGGGTCGGTCGCCGATCTGTTCCTCGATCCAACCCAGATCGATCTCCAGCTGCTCGGGGGTGTGGGCTACCGCACCGAGGACCCCCAACCCCCCGGCCTTGGACACTGCCGCGACCACATCGCGGCAGTGGGAGAAGGCGAAGATCGGGAACTCGATGTCGAGCAGGTCGGTAATGGAGGTGCGCATGGCCCTTCTTCCTGGTTGATCGCTGGAGTCGGAGGGTCGGGAATGTGGTCGGCAGCGACCGGGTAAGTCTGGCTGGCTGACGCTTTGGGCGTCCACATCGGCGGATGGCGGGGGCCCGGAGACCGAGGTGGCAAGGTAATGAGGTGTTGCTGCGGGCTCAGCTGCGATCTCAACTGCTGTGCGGGCCGCCGGCCCGCGACCCGGTGGCGGTGGTGGAAAGGCTGCTGGCCGTCCAGGGTCAGGACAACCGTGGGGTGCGGCTGGCGATCCGCCCCCGGAGCCAAGGGCTCACCGCCGGTGATGTCGACCGGGCCCTCACCGCGGACCGCTCGCTGGTGATCACCTGGCTGAATCGCGGGACCCTCCACCTGGTCCGGCGGGAGGACTACCCGTGGCTCCACGCGCTGACCACGCCACCCATCGCCACCGCCAACCACCGCCGGTTGGCCGAAGAAGGGGTGTCCCCCCTTGACGGCGAACGGGGGGTGGCCGTGATCGAACGGTCGCTGGCCGTCAACGGCCCGATGACCCGGAAGCAGCTGGGCGAACAGCTGGACGCCGCCGGCATCCCGACCAAAGGCCAGGCGCTCATCCACCTGCTGATTGCCTCATCGCTGGCCGGCCTCACCGTGCGGGGTCCGATGATCGGGTCGGAGCATGCCTACGTCCTTACCCGTGACTGGCTGGGCGAGTCCTCACCCGTCGACCGCGACCTCGCGCTGGCGGAGTTGGCCCGCCGCTACCTGGTCGGCCACGGGCCGGCCAATGACCGGGACCTGGCCAAATGGGCCGGGCTGCCCCTTCGTGACGTTCGGAGGGGATTGGCAGCCATCGCCTCCGAACTCCATCCCCGGGCCGACGGCTTGTTGGAGCTGGTCAAACGACCCAGGGTCGGCAACGGACCGCCGCCCCGGCTGCTCGGCGCCTTCGATCCCCTCTTGCTCGGCTGGCAATCCCGCCTCCCACTCCTCGGCTCCCATCAGGGGGTGGTCACCGTCAACGGGATCTTCCGGCCCATCGCGCTGGTGGAGGGAGAAGCGGTCGGCACCTGGAAGGTGGAGGGCGGCTCGGTCCGTCTCACCCCGTTCGAGGCGCTGACCCCGAAAGCCGAGGCCGGCCTCGCCACTGATGCGGAGGATGTAGCCCGGTACCTCGGCATCCCGGGGACCGGTTTGGTCCTCGAGCCGAGTTGAGCGGCTTGGACCCGGCCATCCGGGTTGGGAGCGCGGACTAGGCCGGGGCCTCTACCTCGAGCGGTTGGGCCCGCCCCTCCGGCAACGAGTCGTAGAGGTCGGCGACCAGATCGTCACGCACGCTCCGCATCGACGGCTCGTCCCAGCGGTTCTCCCACTGCCAGGGGTCGTCCTCCAGCCGGTAGAGCTCGCCCTCATCGCCCTCGTAGTGCACCCCACTCGGATGCAGGGCGGCCTCGCCCATCACCTTTTCGAGGCCATTGGGTTTGCCGTCGGTGCTCGCCTCGTAGACGGTGCACAGCCAGCCGTCCCGGACGATTGATCGCAGGTGCATCCCGTAGCCCGGGAACTGGCTGTCCCACTCGCAGAGCGCCCGTTGCCGCCCCTGGGAGGCGGCCTCCTCGGGCGACTCCGGGAGCGGCTGGCCTTCCATCCACTCCGGTATCGGCAGGCCGGCGATGGCACAGAAGGTGGGGGCCAGATCGACGCCACCCACCGGTTGGGAGACGACGCTCGGGGTGACCCCGGCGGACGGAGCCGGACGCCAGACCAGCGGCAACCGCATCAGGGCATCCACGTGATACGGACCTTTGTAGAGCAGGCCCATGTCTCCTTGGAGCTCCCCATGGTCGGTGCTGAAGATCACGTCGGTGTCCGAATCCCATCCCTTGGCCGCCACCGTCGACAGGATCCGACCGCAGGCCTCGTCGATGAGTTCGTTCATGACGTGGGATTTGGCGTTGACCTCCCGGATCTGATCGTCGGTGAGCGAGGAGGGGATGAAGTGGGCCGGCCCGCCCTCCCGATTCCGCCAGCTGCCTTCGTAGTAGCCCAACCAGTGGGCCGGCTTGGCGCCGAGGATGCGTCGGATCTCCTCGTCGGAGCCGGGGTGGCCGGGCGGGAGGGGGAGGTCCTGCCACGGAACCCGATCCAGTTCCGAAGCCGGAGGATCCCACGGATGGTGGGGATCGGGGAAGCTCACCCAACAGAACCAGGGGGCGCTGTCATCGAGCGAACCCAGCCACTCCACCGCCTGATCGGCGATCCAGTCGGTGTGGTAGAAGCCTCTCGGAATCGGGTTGTTGGCGGTTTCCGGGGCCCCGGTGTCGCCACCCCCTTCGGCCGACAGCAGATTGGCGAATCCGTCCACGTACTCGGGATGGTTGTCCACCAGCCAGCGACCGTAGTGGGCGATCGGAATGACTCGGGAGGGACCCCCATCGAAGGAGGGCATGGTGACGGCCGCGCTGTGCATGGCTTGAATCGAGCGGTCGAAGCCCCGCCACCAGCCGGTGTCGCCCCGTCGGGCCCGGTTGTTCTCCTCCCACTTGCCCCCCAGATCGAACCCGGGCTCGAAATGGGCCTTGCCCAGCAGGGCGGTGCGATAGCCGCCCTTCTCCCCGAGGTAGGAGGCGACGCTCGGGGCATCGAGGGGCAGCGGCACCCCGTTGGCGATCACGCCATGGGTGCGGGGATATTGGCCGGTGAGCATGGTCGAGCGGGCGGGCATGCACACCGTGTTCTGGTTATAGGCGCGCTGGAAGTTCACCCCGCCGGCCGCCATCCCGTCGATGACCGGCGTGCGGGCGACGACTCCCCCATTGCATCCGAGCGAGTCGTATCGCTGCTGGTCGCTGGTGATGAACAAGATGTTGCGGGCCACGTCTGAACTCCTTTACCGGCATTCCCTGCCAGCATTACCGGCCTCCCCCCGCCCCGAGACGCTCGGGTTGACGGCGTAGCCGTGAATCGGACTCTATTCTGTCACATTCTGCCATATCTATTGACAGTATTTATGTCACTTTTTTCCCACCCGCCGTTTGGGGCCGAGGGGCGGTCGCGCCCCACCCGGACGCCACGCCCACCCGGTGAAGGGACGAACCCGCTGTCGGGCCCCGACGTCGGCGGTCGGTGGCGGCGGCCGGGCGGTCCGTCAACCCCCCGACACGAAGGGCTCGACCGCACTTCGCCGAACCGGCGGCCGACGCCGAGCCGACGATTCGAACCGACCGTCACCGGCGGAAGGCGGTGACATCGCCGATTCGATCCCGTCGGGTGGAAGTAGGCTGACATGACCTTGCCCGCACGGAAGTGGCAGAGCTTTACCCAAAGGGCACGACACGGGGGTCGGAGCATTGGCCAAAGACGTAACGGTGCGGAAGCTCTTCCGCTTTTTGCCGCGTCAATCCGCCGTCGTCATCAAGGCCCGCTCGAATGTGGGCCCGATCACCTTCGTGACCGGGAGCATCAACGGGGAAATCGGCATCGAGGTGTCCGACGGTGTGATTGTCCTCGACGACAACATCAGCGCCCGACTGGAGATCCCCCTCGGTACGTTGACGTCGGGCAATGTGCTCTATGACGCGGAGATCTTGCGCCGGGTCGATGCCCGCCGATTCCCACTGGCCGTGGTGGAACTGATTTCGTTGTCCCGGATCGGGTCGACCAACGGTTACGAGTTGAGCGGGACAGTCACCATGCACGGCGTGACACGACCCATCGAAGGAACGGTGAGCGCCGAGTTCCCCACCCCCAGCACCATCGTGGTGACGGGGGAGCAGGTGGTCGACATTCGCGAATTCGAGTTGGTGGTACCGTCCACCTTCATGCTGAAGATCTACCCCGACGTCTGGATCGAGATGCACCTCGAGGCCGAAGCCTAAACTTCGGGCCGTTACCAAAGGAGCGATCGATGGGCATACTCATGGCGTTCGCGGTCGGGTACTTCGCCGGAGGTCGTGCGGGCGGCGAGGGCCTGGATGAGGTCATCGCCGCACTGAAGGCGGTCAAGGAATCCGAAGAGGTCGAAGCGTTGCTGGCCGCCCTCCGGGCCCACGCCGGCTTTGCCTTCCAAGAACTGGGAAAGTGGCTTTCCGCCCAGCCGGATCAGCCCATCAACATGCATGACGCGCTCAGCCGGCTCCGGGGCATGGTGCGCCCCGACGACGCTACATCTGCCGAATTCTGAGATAGCGGGCGAGGTCCGGCAACGACTGCACCACCGCCAGCGCCAGCCCGACCAGGATCAACCATCGCAATAGTTTGAACACCCGGCCAGGCTACACAGCCGTGGAATCGCCTCTGCCGCCTCGGTGCTTCCCATAACGAGCCCGAGCCCCCCTCCCATCGGCGCATTCCTCGAGCCGACCGGGGCGGCGGTTCCCGTCTAGGCCCCGGTCACTGCCCAGAGCCGCCTCGGATTGGGTACTCACTTGAGGGTGTGGGCGCCCCGGTCGGCGAACGTGATCCCGGCGCCCTCCACCAGATCCACCACCGTGTTCGACACCAACACCTCGCCGGCGGTAGCGGTGGCCGCCACCCGGGCCGCCACATGGACGGCGATGCCACCGACATCCTCGCCACGGTGTTCGATCTCCCCGGCATGAAGGCCGGCCCGCATCTGGAAGCCGAGATGCCCGGCGCCGTCGCGCAAGGCGAGGGCACAGCGGATGGCCCGGGCCGGGCCGTCGAAGGTGGCGAGCAGCCCATCACCGGTGTCCTTGACGAAGCGCCCCCCGAACCGGTCGAGCTGACGGCGCACCAGCTGATTGTGGTCGAGCAGGACCTGGGTCCAGCGACGGTCGCCCAACCGGGCGGCGGTGGCGGTGGAGTCGACGATGTCGGTGAAGAGGACGGTGGCCAGGACCCGGTCCGGCCCCGGCTGGTATCGCTCCCCGGTGACGAACTCCTGAATCTCGTCGACCAGCGCGTCGATGTCCCCGGTGAACGGGAGCACGTCGTCCCCGGGAAGTGCCACGAAGCGGGCACCGGGTATCCGGTCGGCGATGTAGTGACCGTGCTCCACGCTGGGCGCCAGCGCGTCCTGACGGTGGAGGACCAAGGTGGGTGCCGCCACCAGAGGCAGGAGGTGGCGGAAGTCGGCCTGGGCGATTTGGGCGCCGAGCACCGCCGAGGTCGCCGGAGCCGCCCCCCGTCTCGATGCCCGGGCCCACCAGCGTTGGAATTCGGGGTCGTCCGCCGCGCTGGGGGCAAAGATTCGCAGATCACTCAGATCGTCGCTCCCCTGTCCGGGGTTGTCGGGGTCGAGCCCGGCCCGGAACTCCTCCATCAAGTCGTAGGGGACACCGATCGGGTAGTCGTCCGCCTCCATGAGCCGGGCCGAGGCGTTGATCAGCACCAGCGACTCGGTGCGCTCCGGATATTTGGTGGCGAAAATGAGAGCCGACGATCCGGATACCGCCACCACCACCGCCCGGGTCGACCCCACCTCGTCCATCACCGCCACCGCGTCATCCACCCAGGCCTCGAAACTCAGCTCGCCCAGGTCGGCCGGCGTGTCCGACAGCCCGGTCCCGCTGGCGTCGAACCGGATGACCCGACCGCAGGCGGCGAGCCGCTCGGTATAGCGAAGCCATCGGGGCTGATCGCCGGTCTCGTCGATGGAGATGTAGGTCCCGGAACCGAGATCCAAGATGTCCACCGGGCCGTCGCCCCACACCTGGTAGCCGATATGGAGTCCTCGCCGTCGGGCGTAGTGGGTTTCGGGTATCTCCATCAGCGGTCAGCCGTCGCGGGCTCCGGTAGCACCGGTGTGCCCGGCGTACCCGCTGCCGGATCGACCTTCTCCCGCTCCTGGCCGGGATGGGCGTCGATCAGGATGCCGGCGACCACCGCGGCGAGCACCAGTGACCCGGCCGCCCACCAGCTGGCGACGGCGAAGCCGTGCACGGTCGCCTGGGCGACGACTCCCGGATGCCGGACGTGGGTGGCCAGATAGGCCGCCGTCCCGGTGGCGGCGACGGTGTTGAGCAAGGCGGTGCCGATCGACGCGCCGATCTGCTGGGAGGTATTGGTGGTGGCCGCGGTGATGCCCACGTCCCGGGGCTCGGCGTTGTTGGTGGCGGTACTGATGAGGGGAACCATGGCGATGCCCAGCCCGAGCCCGAGGAGCAGCTCGGTGGGGAGGACGTGGCTGACATAAGCGCTGTCGGGAGCGACCCGGGTCAGGAGGGCGAGGCCGACGGCGGCGAGCAGGAGTCCGGGCACCACCAGCAGTCGGGTCCGGAGATGGGGCATGAGCCGGCTGGCGAGTTGGGTGGCAGCCAGCCCGTTGGTGGCCATCAGCGGAAGGAAGAGGACCCCGGTCTTGAGCGGGGAGAAGTGATCCACGTTCTGGAGGAGGTAGGTGAGAAACAGAAAGGTGCCGAACATCCCGAGCACGGCCAGGATGATGGTGAGAAAGGAGCCGGCCCGGTTGCGGTTCCGGAGGATGCGCAACGGTAGGAGCGGGCTCGAGGCCTTCGCCTGGACCACCACGAACATCGAGAGCGCGACGACGGCCACGATCAGCGGGATGACGACCCGGGAGGAGCTCCAGCCATCGGCGGCGGCTTCACCGAGCCCGTAGACAATGGCCACCAACCCGCCGCAGCCGAGGATCGTCCCGGGAATGTCCAGTCGCACGCCCGAGTTGCCGGCCCGCTTCGGGATCATGCTGAAGGCCCCGATGGCCACCAGGGCGGCGATGGGCAGATTCACATACAGGCACCAACGCCAATCGAGATACTGGGTGAGGAACCCCCCCAGGATGAGCCCGAACGCCGCCCCGGCGATGGCGATCGAGGCGTAGATCCCGAACGCCCGGCCTCGCTCCCGAGAGTCGGTGAAGGTGGTGGTGAGGAGCGACAGCACCGACGGGGCCAAGAGGGCCCCGAACGCCCCTTGCAGTGCCCGGGCCCCGAGGAGCATGGCGGTGGTCTGGGAGGCTCCCCCGAGGGCCGACGCGGCGGCGAAGCCCACCACCCCGATCATCAGCGTCCGCTTGGGCCCGATCATGTCGCTGATCCGGCCCCCCAGCAGGAGCAGACCCCCGAACCCCAACGTGTAGGCGGTCACCACCCATTGCCGGTCGACGTTGGAGAACCCCAAGGAGCGCTGGGCCGAGGGGAGGGCGATGATCATGATGGTGGAATCGAGCACCACCATCAGCTGGGCCCCGGCGATGATGACCAGGATCCACAGGTGGGCGCGGGTGGGGGCCTCTGGCCGCGGTGGGGATTTGCTGACGGTCTCGACCCTGCTCACTTCGCAGAGCGTAGGGCGGGAGCCGGATCCCCCAACCCGGATCCCTGACCACGAGGCGGGGGGCGGGGAGGGGTCACCTACCGTCCGAGCGGAGTGGAGGAGGCCAGCTCAGCGGCGGCGGCCATGGTGTCGAGCACCACCGGCCCGTAGGCGGCCATGGTCGGGTTGTCCGCTTGGCCGGCGACGACCCGGGCGTACCCGGCTTCGAGGACGATGGCCAGTTTGAATCGGGCCAAGATGACGTAGTAGTCGATCTCCTCGACGCTCCGGCCGCTGACGGTGGCGTAGTGGTCGAGGACTTCGGCCCGGCCGGGCAGGCCGGTGGCGTCGACATAACCCCGGGTCCGGTCGTCCCCCGGGTCGGTCCACCCGCTCATCACCCACCCAAGATCGAGCAAGGGATCGCCCACCGTCGACATCTCCCAGTCCACCATGGCGGCCAGCCGGGCCGGGGCGCCATGGGAGAACATGACATTAGCGAACTGGTAGTCACCGTGGATGATGCCGGGCTCCCACTGGCTGGGCTTGTGGGCCCGCAACCACTGGCTGGCCACTTCCAGGCCGGGGAGCTCCCGGAACTGGACGGCGTTGAGGTGGGCCAGCCATCGGTCGACCTGGCGATCGTGGAAGCCCTCGGGTTTCCCAAACCCCTCGAGGCCCCGGGCCCGCCAGTCCAGCCGGGCCAGCCGGGCGATGCCGTCGACCAGTTGGATGCCGAGGCCGTAGCGCTCGTCGAGGTCGGTGTCGAACGGGGCGGGCCACCCATCCATGTTCATGGGCGACCAGCCGTCGACGAGGCTCATCAGGTAGAACGCCGACCCGATCACCTCCGGGTCGGCGCAGGCGGCGTAGGCCTGGGGGTGGGGCACGTCGGTGCCGTTGAGGGCCTGGAGGACCCGGAACTCCCGGAGCATCGTCTCATTCCGGCCCCGGGGAACGACCCGGGGCGGACGCCGGAGCACCGCTTCGAACTCTCCCCGCCGGATCTCGAAGATCTCGTTGGCGGAGCCGCCGCTGATGAACCGCGACGTCACCGGTTCGCCGGCACCGGGCAGCCCCTGGTCGTCCATCCACCGACCCAGGCGGTAATCGTCCACCAGGCCCGCGGTCCGATTGGCGATGGCTTCTTCTTCGGCTGCCGTTCGTTTCGCCACCGACTCATGCCCCCCCGTCGGGATAGGGCTCTTCGAAACCGGCGTCGGCCACCGCCACCAAACCGTTGAGCAACTCGACCGGGGGGGCGACCGTCGTCGGCGCCCCGATGCGAGAGCCCATGATGCCCTCCCGCTGCCGGAGCCCGTACATGCTCTCCCGCCGGCCGGAGTAGTCGGGCGGTTGCCGCACCATCCAGACGATCCCCTCGGCGGCCACCTCGGAGGGCTCCCAGTTGGAGTGGTCCACGCCCGGGGTATTGGCCACGAACCCCTCGGAGGCCACCGCCATGTCGATGCGGAAACAGTTGACCGCCACGTTCGACGCCGCCAGCTGGGCCGCGGCATCGACGGTGAGCCGCTCCAGCCCGATCTTCGACATGCCATAAGCCATCAAGGAGGAGTGGGGGAACAGGGCGGCCACCGACGAGACGTTGATCACCGCACCACCGCCATCGGCGCCCAGGGCCGGGGCGGCTTCACGGATGGCGATCATCGGGGCCCGGAGGTTGACCTGCATGATGAGGTCGTAGCGGTGGAGGGGGATGCCGAGGTCACCGACGAAGGTGATGGCGGCGTTGTTCACCAGCACGTCCAACCGCCCGAAGTGGTCCAGGGTGGTGGCGACCATCGCCTCGACCTCGTCGTCGACGGCCAGGTTGGTGGGAACCGACAACCCCCGCCGCCCGGCGTGCTCGACCCTCTCCACGGTTTCGTCGAGGGTGCCCGGGGTCCGTTGCGGCGCCGCCTGGGTGGCCCGGGCCGCACAGGCCACGTGGCAACCGGCTTCGGCCAGTGCCACCGCGGTGGCGGCGCCGACCCCCCGGCTGGCCCCGGTGACCAGGGCCACCTTCCCCTCGAGATCATCCATAGCCGGCCTTCCCCCCGCCCGGTTCGGCCGATCCGACGCCGGGTGCAAACAGTATGTATGTTAGATACACGATGAATCAAACCCAGCCGGACCCGCCGCCCGAGGCGGGGGACACCCCTTCCCGCCGGGCCGCCCACGTCCGGGACACCCGGAGGGCGCTGCTCGACACCGCCCGGCAGTTGTTCGCCGACAACGGCTTCCAGGCCACCCGGACCGAGGAGATCGTCCAACGGGCCGGCCTGACCCGGGGAGCGCTGTACCACCACTTCCAGGACAAGGAGGATCTGTTCCGGGCGGTGCACGAGGAGATCGTCGGTGAGGTGACCCAGCTGCTGAGGCGGCGGTCCGGGGACGGCCCCACCAGTGCCTGGGCCCTGTTCCGGGCCAACAGCGACATCTACCTCGACGCCGCCTCCACCAACCGTGCTTACCGGCAGATCGTCCTGATCGACGGGCCGGCGGTGATGGGTTGGAACGCGGTGTCCGAACGCCGTGACGGACCCACCCACCGCATCTTCGAGTACCTCCAGGACGCCATGGACGAGGGAGCTGTCGAGCCCCAACCCGTCGAGCCCCTCGGCCACCTGCTGTCCGCTCTCGGGGTGGCCTCGGCCATGTATGTGGCCCACGCCGAGGATCCCGTCGAAGCGCGGCGCCAGATCAGCGAGTGCAGCGACCGCCTGCTGTCCGGTCTGGGTCCGGACGTCGCGCCAACGGCATCGACCAACGCCTCCACTCACTAGACACCCTCAAACAAAGGACGACGATGGCCTGGGATTTCTCCACCGAACCGGAATTTCAAGCGAAGCTGGACTGGGCCCGGCAGTTCGTGACGGACCGGATAGAGCCGTTGGACCTGCTCTATCCCCACCGGCAGTTCCACCCCCTCGACGACGAGTTGCGGCCGATCGTCGACCCGATGAAACAAGAGGTCCGGGACCACGATCTGTGGGCCGCCCACCTCGGCCCCGAACTCGGCGGCAAGGGCTACGGCCAGGTGAAGCTGGCCCTCCTCAACGAGATCCTCGGGGTGTCCCAGTGGGCTCCCATCGTGTTCGGCACCCAGGCCCCCGACACCGGCAATGCGGAGATCATCGCCCACTACGGGACCGACGAACAGAAGGAGCGGTACCTTCAACCGCTGCTCAACGGCGAAGTGTTCTCCTGTTACTCGATGACCGAGCCACAGGCCGGTTCCGACCCCCAGCAGTTCACCACTCTGGCGGTCAAAGACGGTGACGAGTGGGTGATCAACGGATGGAAGTTCTTCTCCTCCAATGCCCGCACCGCCGCCTTCCTGATCGTGATGGCCATCACCGATCCCGAGGTCAGCATCTACAAGGGGGCGTCGATGTTCCTGGTGCCCACCGACACCCCGGGGGTGGACATGGTCCGCCACGTGGGTCTGGCCGGTGAGGCTGAAGGCGAGGGGATGCACGCCTTGATCCACTACGACAACGTCCGGGTCCCGGCCGAGAACCTGTTGGGTGGTGAAGGGGAGGCATTCGTCATCGCCCAGACCCGGCTCGGCGGCGGGCGCGTCCACCACGCCATGCGGACAGTGGCCAACTGCCAGCGGGCCCTCGACCTCCTCTGCGAGCGGGTGCTCAGCCGGCAGACCCAGGGCAGCCTGCTGGCCAGCAAGGAATTCATCCAGGGAGACATCGCCGACTCCTATGCGGAGCTCCAGCAGTTCCGCCTGCTGGTGCTGTACACCGCCTGGGAGATCGACCAGGTCAAGGACTACCGGAAGACCCGCAAGAACATCGCCGCCATCAAGGCGCTGACCCCCAAGGTCCTCCACGACGCGGTGTGGCGGTCGATGCACGCCCACGGCGCCCTCGGGGTGTCCAACGAGATGCCCTTCGGCGGGATGTGGATGATGGCCCCGGTCATGAGCGTCGTCGACGGGCCGACCGAGGTGCACAAGATCACCGTGGCCCGGGAGGTCCTGAAGGACTACCAACCGGCCACCGGTCTGTGGCCCACCGCCCATCTCCCCGCCCAACGAGAGGCGGCGCGGGAAAAGCTGGCGGCCTACGTCGAGCATGTGGTGGGTAACGCCTGACCCCACCGCCGGTGCCGGGCTCTACCGTCGATCGGATCCATACCGCCAGACCAAGCCCAGGAGGGGTGGCCAGATGCTTCAACAGCTGGAGAGGAAGGTAGCCGTCGTGACCGGGGCGGGCAGCGGCATCGGTGCCGCCCTCTGTCGCCGGATGGGGGCTGAGGGGATGATCGTGGTGGCGGCCGACATCGACATCGACGCGGCCCGGTCCACCGCCGGAGCCATCGGAGGCCACGCGGTGGCGGTCGACGTTGCCGACCCGGCCGCGGTGGCGGCGTTGGCCGACTGGTCGTTCGAGACGTGCGGGCAGGTCGACCTGTTGTGCAACAACGCCGGGGTCTTCCAGAGCGGCCGAGCCTGGGAACCGTCGTTGGGGGACTGGGAATGGACACTGGGTGTCAATCTCATGGGAGCGGTGCACGGGATCTCCAGCTTTCTGCCCCGGATGATCGCGCAGGGAACCGACGGACACGTGGTGAACACCTCGTCGGTGGCCGCCCTGGTCTCGGGACCGTTCACCGCCCCCTACATCGTCTCGAAGGCGGCGGTGTTCTCATTCACCGAGTGCCTGGCCCACGATCTGGCGGCTGTCGGGTCGAAGATCGGAGCCTCGGTACTGGTCCCGAGCGCGATCGACACCGGGATCGCTCGAAGTGCCCGGGTGCGGCCGGATCGCTACGGCGTCGACCAGACAGAGACCGGGCCGATGGTGCTCGGTTTCCTGACCGGGGCCACCGAGGCCGGGTTGGCCCCCGACGAGGTGGCCGGGCCGGTGCTGGAGGCCGTGCGCTCCGGAGCGTTCCTCATCCCCACCCGGCCGAGCTACGCCGACCAGTTGGAGAATCGCTTTACCCGCCTGGTGGCCCGCCAACTCCCCGGGGACGTCGTGGTCGACTGACCGCCATCCGGGCCGGGGAACATTCTGACATTTTCGGCTCACGTTCCCGGGGGTGCCAGCGTCTCCATAGTGGCAACCCACACGGGTGGCCTACATGGGTGACCAAGGAGAACGGGCATGCTGGATGGACTTGTGCACACCGCCGTGACAACCCATACGACGATCGCGTCCCCGGTGGGCGACCTGACGGTCGTGGCCACGTCGGGGGCGGTGGTCGGGGTGTACTTCCCCGACCACTGGTACCGGCCGGAGCGCTCGGCGTTCGGGGCA
The DNA here is from genome assembly GCA_036264255.1 of Acidimicrobiales bacterium. Classification (GTDB taxonomy): domain Bacteria; phylum Actinomycetota; class Acidimicrobiia; order Acidimicrobiales; family RAAP-2; genus DASZIT01. Next base: position 21,678 of record DATARI010000190.1, read on the forward strand.
CCGGCGGAATCGGGCTTCGAGGCGGTGCGCAATCAACTCTCCGAATACTTCTCGGGCGAGCGCCGGACCTTCGATGTCCGGAGCCATGGAGAGGGCGACGAGATGCAGCAGAGGGTGTGGCATCTCATCGACCAGGTCCCCTACGGTGAGACATCGACCTACGGAGAACTGGCCCAGATGCTGGGTGACGGTACGACGCCCCAGGAGGTCGGAGCCACGGTAGGACGCAACCCCCTCTCCATTCTGGTGCCGTGCCACCGGATCGTGGGGCGGGGCGGCAAGCTGACCGGCTACGCCGGCGGGCTACCCCGCAAGCAGTTCCTGCTCGACCTGGAAGCGGCCACCGTCGGCCATCCGGGGAGGCTGTTCTGACCATCCCGGCCCCGGTCTCCATGCCGGGCGTCTTTTGCCGGTGACGGCCAGGCCGCCGTTCGAGGAGGTGGTCTCCCGGCACGGCCCGACCGTCCTGCGGGTGTGTCGAGCCGTGGTTGGGCCGGTCGACGCCGACGACGCCTGGTCCGAGACGTTCCTCTCCGCCCTGCAGGCCTACCCCCGACTTCCGGCCGACGCCAACCTCGAGGCATGGTTGGTGACCATCGCCCACCGGAAGGCCATCGACGTCACCCGGCGGGCAGCCCGGGGTGCCATCCCGGTCGCCGACCCACCCCTGCAGGCGACGAGGAGAGGAACCGATGACCGCGACCTCGACCTGGCCCGATCCCTCGCCGCCCTCCCCGAAAAGCAACGCTTCGCGGTCGTCTACCACTACCTCGGCGGGCTGCCCTACCGGGAGGTCGCCGTCATCATCGGCGGCAGCATCGAGTCCGCCCGGCGGGCGGCGGCCGACGGCATCGCCAACCTTCGCCGAACCCAAGGAACTCGCTCATGACCGATCCCATTCGAGACCACGACCGCACCGCCGATCTCTTCGCCGACATTCGGCCACCGGGCCAGGACGAGCTGCAGGTGCTCCACCTCCGCCTGGAGGTGACGGCCGAGGCCAAGGGCCTGCTCGACGTCGCCTACCGGACCGTCGACACCCCAGTCGGCACCCTGTTGCTGGCCGCCACCCCGGCGGGACTGGTCCGGGTCGCCTACGAGCGCGAAGGACTCGATGGGGTGCTGGAGGGGCTCGCCCGTCAGCTGAGTCCCCGCATCCTCTCTGCCCCCCAGCGGACGGATGCCGCCGCCCGCCAATTGGAGGAGTACTTCGCCGGTGACCGGAACCGGTTCGATCTGCCCCTCGACCTCAGCCTGTCCCGAGGCTTCCGCCGCACCGTCCTCAGCTACCTCCCCCGCATCGGGTACGGGAAGACCGCCAGCTACGGCGAGGTGGCGGCCGCGGTGCACAATCCGAAGGCCGTCCGAGCGGTGGGGACGGCGTGCGCCACCAACCCCCTTCCCCTCATCGTCCCCTGCCACCGCGTGATCCGTACCGACGGGCTGATCGGTTCCTACCTGGCCGGTCCGGAAGTCAAACAGCAGCTGCTCGATCTGGAGGCCGGGGCATGAGCCCCACCTCCCCGTCGCCGAGCCGACGCCGGGTCGACGGCACCGATTGGGCGGCGCTCGGCGCCGAGCTCAACGACCTCGGTTGTGCGCTCACCGGGCCGCTGCTCACCGGCTCCGATGCCGCCGAGCTCATCGGCCTCTACGACCGGGACGACGCCTTCCGCTCGACGGTCAACATGGGACGGCACCGGTTCGGGGAGGGCGAGTACCGCTATCTGTCCCGACCGCTCCCCCCACTGGTGGAGGACCTGCGCCAATCCCTCTACCTGCGGCTGCTGCCGGTCGCCCGCGACTGGTACGCCAAGCTCGGAAAGCCGACGCCCTGGCCCGACACCCTCGACGAGTGGCTGGCGATGTGCCACGCGGCGGGCCAGACCAAACCGACCCCGCTGTTGCTCAACTACCGCGAGGGCGACTGGAACGCCTTGCACCGCGACCTCTACGGGGAGCTGGTGTTCCCGCTCCAGGTGGTCATCAACCTGAGCCGACCCGGCGTCGACTTCACCGGTGGGGAGTTCGTCCTGGTCGAACAGCGCCCGCGGGCCCAGTCCAGGGCCACCAGCATCGCCCTCCCCCAAGGCCACGGGCTGGTGTTCACCACCCGGGACCGGCCGGTCGAGTCCCAGCGGGGCTGGTCGGCGGCGCCGGTGCGCCACGGCGTGTCGGTGGTTCGCTCCGGCCACCGGGTCGCGCTCGGCCTGCTCTTCCACGACGCCACCTGAGCGCTCCTACCTCGGCCGAGGAGAAAATCATCCCACCGGGCTCAAACATCGAGTCGGTCCTTCTCCTTCGAAGCCGAGAGGTTCCATCCCGTCTCCCTTTACCCCAGGTGGGCGCGGAGGAAGGCGAGGGTTCGATCCCACGCAATCCTCGCCTGCTCCGCGTCGAAGGTTCCCAGAAGGTCTTCTTCGTTCAAGAAGGCGTGACCGGCGGGATAGTGGTCGATCTCCGGCATTGTGCCGGTGCCCGCTGAGATCTTTTCGTTGAGCTCGTCGGCCAGGGTGGGTGGGTTGATCTGATCGTCGTCAGCGATATGAACGAGCACTGGCGCCCGGAGCCCGGCATAGTCGTCAGGCATGTATCCGACCGGGTAGAAGGCCACCGCCGCGGCGATCTTGTCCCCCTCCTGGACCCCAAGCTGCAGGGCAAACGAGCCGCCCATGCAAAACCCGACGATGCCGACTGTCTCGCCGGCCACCTCGTCCCGGGAGAGCAGAAAATCGACCGCCCCGCGAAGGTCACGCGCTGCCCGGTCGACGGGTATTTCCAGCAATAGCTGTAACGCTTCCGCTTCGTCGTGGGTGGTGGCTCCGCCATAGAGGTCGGGGGCCAGGGCAACGTACCCCTCGCCGGCCAGCCGATCGGCCATGTGAGCCATGTGGGTAGTCAGCCCCCACCACTCCTGGATCATGATCACCCCGGGTCCACGGCCCGACACCGGCAACGCGAGGTACCCGTGAGCCTCGTATCCGTTGCTGGCGAAAGTTACGTTCTGGACGGGGTTTGATTGTTCAGGCACCTTCCGTTCCTCCTAGGTTCGGTCGATCATTCATTTCGCTGGTCCCCACGGTTCCGTCGAGACGTGTACGTGTATCCCTCCGCTGAACGTGTCGCCGGCGGGGAAGGTTCGCACGCCTCGTGTCTGCTCAAGTCCGGTAGCCGCGTGATCGTCAACTAAAGCCCGGTGGACCGAGCCAGAGAGACGGCTTCGGCGGCAGCCTCGGTGAGCTTTGCCACCTCCCCCGGATGCGAGACCATCGCCAGGTGGCCGGCCGGGACTTCGACGACGGTTGCCCCCATGCGGTTGGCGAACAGCCGCTCGGCGTCGGGGGGCAGGGCCTCATCGTCAGTGGCGACCATGTACCAGGAGGGCAGGGACTTCCAGGCCGGGACCCCCATAATGTCGTTGAAGGCAGCCGCCGCCAACGGCTGTTGCACGGCGTAGAGGACTCTCGCCTTTACCGGCTCAACGTCCGCGGCGAAATGGTTGACAAAGTCGTCCTCTGAAAGCCAGACGAAGCCGCGCTCGTCGACGAACCGGTGGGCCAGCGCCGGCGTCACCGGCCCCTGTGCCAAGAGGCCACCCAGTGACTCTCCCTCGTCCAGTCCGAAGGCGGCGACGTAGACCAGACCGACCACGTTCGGCGCGTCCGCCCCGAGCGCCGTCATGATCTGACCGCCGTACGAGTGCCCAACCAGGACCGTCGGACCCTCCTGGAGGGCCAGCACCTGGCGCAGCCGAGCGACGTCGTCGGTCAGAGAGGTCATCGGGAATTGCGGAGCGGTGACCTTGTGGCCTTTGGCCTGGAGTTGCTCGATGACGGCGCTCCAGCTCGAGCCATCCGCCCAGGCTCCGTGGATGAGGACGACGGACGTCTGCGATTCTGTTGGTTCCATGTGGGTGTTCCTTTCTCTCGGGCCTATCGGCCCATTGGTTGACCGAGGTAGTTGCGAGGCGGCCCGGGCGGCCTGGTTGAGGCTCATCGATGACCTCCGGGAGAGGGTGGGGCGCTCATGGCTGACGGCTGGCTTCCCTGCTTGCTGATGTCGATGTCAATCAGAAAGGTTCCGGAATCGATCGACACCGTGAGGGGACCGATCCGGCGCAGGGCCTTGAGAATGAACCGATCCTCCCCGAGGACACCGGCATGGACGGTCCCTACACCTCTGGCTCGAGCTCTCTCGAGCACAGACGACGTCAGCTGAGTTCCGACGCCTCGGCGCTGCCAGGCGTCCTCCACCAGGACTCCCAGATCGAAGGTTCCGATGGCCCCTACACCGAGCGTGGCTACTCCCACGCAGGCCGAGCGGTACCAAGCCAGAACCGTTCCGTCGAGCGGCCGATCCTCCAGCAGTGCTCCGAAGTAGGCCCGGCCGTCGGTGAAGCCATGGAACCGGTGGAACAAGGTCGCGCGGGAGCAGCGGCTCAGCATGGCGATCACGGCCTCGGCGTCCGAGGCAGCTGGTCTGAGAACCGTCACCTCGGTGAGGCACCCGGAGGGGCCGCTCGGTGCTTGTTCCGTCATGACACTCGTCATATAATTGGAGTATGAATCATGACGTCTGTCATAGTCAAGGCCCATTGCCGAGTCAGTTCGGACGGGCACGCTCATGACGGCGGGCGGCGGATCCCAGCCTCGGGCCATTCCGCCGCGCGAGCGAATGGTGCGCAGCGCGGCGCAGCTCATCCGGCGCCAAGGCGTGTCCGGGACGGGGATGAGAGAGATCGTTGCCGAGGCGAATGCGCCGCGAGGATCCCTCCAGCACTACTTTCCCGGCGGCAAGGAAGAACTCGTCTCCGACGCCCTGCTGTGGGCGGGCGGCATGGAAGCCGGAAGGGTCAAGCGATGCCTCCGCGAGCTGGAGTCGAGAGCCCCGAGCGCCCTGTTGGCCGCGATCGTCGACAACTGGCGACGTGATCTCACCAACGAGCAGTTCTCGGTTGGCTGTCCCTTGGTGGCTGCGGCCGCGGATACGGCAGCCACCAGCACACAGCTGCGAGACGCGGTTCGGCAAGCCTTCGATGGTTGGCAAGAACCGCTCGCCGAAAGTCTGGTCGACCTCGGCGTTTCCGTGGAGCGCTCCGACAATCTCGCCATCGTGATCATTGCCGCCCTAGAAGGGGCCATTATCCTGGCCCGGATCAGGGGGGACTTGACCCCGTTCGATGCGCTCGTCCTCGAACTCGGGCCCCTCCTCGATGCGGCTGCCCGTCCGACGCGCCGACCCACGCCGGGGAGATGAGCCGACAACACCGGCTCGCGTCAGGTGGGCTCCTGGTTGATCATCCGCTGCATATAGATCTCTGGGTTGGCAGCACGGTCAGCTAGCTCGTCAAGCACTTCCCCGGCGGTTACCACCAGGAACCGGCCGGCAACGACCGCCTCGGCGACGAGCTCCCCCACCCCTTCTGCCTCCACGATGCGGTGCTGCGGGGCTCGGGGCACCGACGACGCTCCGAAGAATTCGATGTGTTCGAGGATGTTGGTCACGACCCCGGACGGGCAGACGCAGGTCACACCAATGCCCTTGGGTCCTAGGTAGATCGCCAGCGCTTCGGTGATGCCCACCACGGCGTGCTTGCTGGCGACATACGGCAAGCGGTCGTAGCCGTAAGCGAGGAGGCCCGATGCCGAGGCGGTGTTCACCACGTGCCCACGGCCCTGCTCGAGCAGGAGCGGTAGGAACGCCAGGTTGCTTCGGGCGATGCTGAGGACGTTGAGGTCCAGCACCCGTTGCCATGCTTCCAGGGGCAGCGATTCGGGGGCACCCATCGCCATCACGCCGACGTTGTTCATGACGATGTCAATGCCGCCGAAGCGGTCGAGGCAACGATCCCGGAGCCGCTCCAAATCAGCCTGGTGCGCGACGTTGACGGTGACCGCGATGGCGTCGCCGCCGGCCGCGACGATGTCCGCCGCGGTCTGCCCAGCTCGCTCCCCGTCGACGTCGCTCACCGCCACCCGAGCTCCGCGTGCCGCGAACGAGCGGGCGGTAGCCCGGCCGATCCCGCTTCCGGCGCCGGTGATGACCGCGGTCGCCCCTTCGAGGTCGAACGGCACGGTCATCCGACGATCACCGCCTTCGTCCGCAACCATGCATCGGTATTTTCCGACGAATAAGCCATATGTCTGGAGAGTAAGGCAGTTGACTTACTGGCGCAACCCCAGTAGCTTCGGCCCATCCGGCGGTCAACCGCCCAAGGTTCTTCAACCCGAAACTGAGGCAGCGTGACCGAGTGGACCGACCGCGACGAGCGCCAACGAGTCGCGCAGGCGGAGTACGAGCACATCATGCGATCGCCGGCTCCCTCGGCCATCAGCGCCTACATCGACGGTGGCGTGATCGGCTTCGTCTTCGGCGAGATGTGGCGCCGAGGTGTGCTCACGCCCCGCGATCGGCGCTGGATCACGCTGGCCTGCGTCGGCATGGCCGACGCTCCTGCCCCCATGCAAACCCACACCTACGCCGCCCTGAAGAGCGGCGAGGTGACCACGGACGAGATTGATGAGTTCCTGCTGTTCTTCGGGACCCAGGCGGGTTGGCCGAAAGGATCGGCGATGCTCACCCACGTGCTCTCCGCCATCGCCACCGTGGCCGAAGAAGCGGGCGAGCCCGTGACCCTGGCGAACTTCGTCCCGTGGACCGATCCAGTGACGGCCGACGTTCGCCGTGCCAGAGGAGAGGCGGCCTACGAGGCCGTACATGGCGCCACGGCCCCATCACCGCTCACGGCGTTCCAAGGCGTCGCCGACCTCGACTACCTCTACGGCGAGATCTGGAGCCGCGACCAGCACCTCACCCGACGGGACCAACGATTGATCGCGATCTCCTGCAGCGCCGCCGTCGGCATCGACGCCGAGACCACGGCGCAACTCGAGTCCGCGTTGCGCAGCCGCGACCTCAGCTTCGCAGAGCTGCAGGAAGCCGTCGTGCACATCGCGGTGTACCTCGGTTGGATCGTGGCCCGCCGCCTCGATCACCTCCTGGTCGACGCGGCCGCCAACACCGGCACCGCCGGTTGACCTCCCTCGGAGGAACGTCCTGACCATGCCGGGACCTTCGATCGGGACTACTACCCGCTCCACCAGGGAGAACCTGGTGGTCACCGCCGAGCGGCTGTTCGCCCACCATGGCATCGAGGGCGTATCGATCCGCCAGATCCTGCAGGCAGCCGGCGTCGCCAACAACTCGGCGGTCCAGTACCACTTCGAGTCCAAGACCGGACTCGTGCGGGCGATCTTCGACCATCGGGTGCCGTATCTCGCCGAACGCCGACGGCTCCTCTGGGCCCAGGCGACACCCGGTGACCTTCGCTCCGGCGTGGAGGCCCACTTTCTGCCCGTGGCCGAGCTCGCGGAGCTCGAGGACAGCCACTACATGACCTTTCTCGAACAGCTCGAACTCCGTCCCTCCGGCGAGCACCCCTTCCACCTACTGCCCGAGGACATCCGACGCCGCTACCGCGAGTACGAAGAGCAGATCGGCGCGCTCGTGCCCGACGTCCCCGATCCGGTGCGCAGACGACGGCTGCTCCACGCATCAAGCCTCTGCCTCCACGCCTGCGCGGAGCGCGAACGATCCCGCCAACGAGGTGCCGACCAGATTCCCCTGGCCCTCCACGTCAACGAGCTGCTCGACTTGCTGATCGGCGTCCTCACCGCCGAGGTGTCGCTGCAGACCCGCGCCGCACTCTCGAATCCCCGCAACGACCGATGGGCGGCCAGCGAGCCGTCGCCCTCCTAGCCATGGGGGTTGTCCTGGTGCACGGCGCCTGGCACGGCTCATGGTGCTGGGACGGGGTCGTCGCCGCGCTCGATCGACGCGGCATCCTGTCTACTGCCGTCGAGCTCCCTTTCACCGGCTTCGACGACGACGTCGAGGCGGTACGCCAGGGGGTGCTGGCGATGGGACCGGACGCGGTGGTCGTCGCCCACTCCTATAGCGGGTTCGTCGTCTCCAACGCGGCGCGGGGGCGCTCGGATGTTCGCCGGCTCGTGTACGTCGCGTCGTTCATGACCGACGAGGACGAGGACGCGCCCACCATCATGACGAACTACAACAGCCAGCTGCCTGACGCGGTGGCCATCGAGGGCGACCAGCAGGTCGCGATCGACCCCGCCCGGGCCAGGGAGCTCTTCTACGGCGATCTCGACGAAGCGTCCGCCGCGCTCCTGACCGCCCGGCTCCGGCCGATCTCCTTCGCCAGCGCATTGGGGCGGCAAGGTCCGCCCGCCTGGAAGTCGATTCCTTCGACCTATGTCATCTGCACCAATGACTCGGCAATCCCGGTGGCCGCGCAACGCTGGATGGCGCAACGGGCGAACGTCGTCCACGAGCTCCCGACCGACCACTCGCCGTTCAATACCCGGCCGGAGGATCTCGCCGACATCATCAGCCAAGCGGGGTAGCGGAGGCTCGAGCCGACACCGGTCAACTCCGACACGGGCGATGCCAATCCGTCAGCCTTACAACACAGGAATTGGAGCCTGGGAGGAGAATCGAACTCCTGACCTACGCATTACGAGTGCGTTGCTCTACCGACTGAGCTACCCAGGCGTGAGGGGACACGCTAACCGAACCATCCGGTGCGGATTCCCCGGTCGGAGGAATCAGCTGGCCAGCCCCGACAGTCGGGACATCAGCGC
>DATARI010000255.1:0-6302 GCA_036264255.1 Acidimicrobiales bacterium
CGCGAACTGGAGGCGGTCGGTCATGGCGGCCAACACTCGCCGGCGATGGGCAGCCTGACCAAATTGATGTGGGCCCACGCCACCCAGGAGCTCGCCGACCTGGCCGTGGCGTTGTTCGGGACCGAAGGTCTCGGCGGCACCTGGACCAAACACCTGATCGCCTCGCCGGGAGTGTCGATCGCCGGCGGCACCAGTGACATCAACCGGAACATCGTGGCCGAGCACGGTCTCGGGCTCCCCCGGTGAACTCGGCGACCGGCAACTGAGAAAGGACCACCAATGGCATCGGTATGGAGTTACGAGGGCAGGCGGGTCATCGTCAGCGGCGGCGGCGGGGCCGGCATGGGGGCGGCGGCGGTCACCGAGCTGGCCCAGCTGGGCGCCGAGATCCATGTGATCGACCTGAAGGAGCCCCCGGTCGACGTGGCCGGCTACCACGCCGTCGATCTGCGCGACCCCGAGGCCATCGCCGCCGCCGTCGACGCCATCGGCGGGGAAATCCATGCGCTGTTCAACTGCGCCGGCCTCCCCGGCGGCCGGTTCTCCGACTACGACACCATGGTGGTGAACTTCGCCTCCATGCGGCACTTGACCGACCTGGTGGTCGAGCACATGTCGGCGGGGGCGGCCATCGCCAGCATCTCGTCGGGGGCGGGGGCAGCCTGGATGGGCAACATCGCCAAGTGGATGCCGCTGGTCACCTGCGACGGCTTCGCGGAGACGGCCCAGTGGTTCACCGACAACCCGGGCGAGATCGCCAGCGGGTACGCCCCCTCCAAAGAGGCGATCATCGTCTGGACCATCTGGCGGTCGTTCGAGCTGGCCAAGCTGGGCATCCGGATCAACTGCACCAGCCCCGGGCCAACCGACACCCCGATGATGCCGGAGTTCGAAGAGCAGGTGGGCAAGGAGTTCATGAACAACTACCCGATCCCGCTGGGTCGCCGGGCCACCCCCGAGGAGCAGGCCTACCCGCTCATCTTCTTGAACTCCCGGGCGGCGTCGGCCATCACCGGGGAGAACATCATCACCGATGGTGGCACCATCGGGGCTATGACGGTCGGCACCATGGACCTTTCGGCGTTCGGGGCTTTCCCGGAGTGAGCCAGCTTCCCGAGGCGTTCCGGCTCGAGCCGGACGGAGATCACCGGTTCCGGGCCTCCAGCATCGGGGACCCGTCGGTGCACGACGTGGTGTTCGGCGGCCAGTTGCTGGCCCAGATGCTGCTGGCCTCCGGCGCGGTGTCGGCCGGCAAGGACGCCACCTCCATCCACACCATCTTCGCCCGGAGCGCCACCCTCACCAAGCCCCTCGAGATCGAGGTGGAGGTCATGCACGACGGCCGCTCCATCGGCAGCGACATGGTCACCGTCCGGCAGGGGGACCGGCTGTGTGCCCGCGGCTTGGTGCTCCGCCACGCCGAAGAGCCCGATCTCATCCGCCACCAACCGGAGATGCCGAAGGTGGACGGCCCCGACCAGGCGCCATTGAGCGCCCAGGCGATGCTGGTGGCCCCCGGCACCGAACTCCGGGTGGTCGGGGGCATCAACACCTGGGATCCCGAGGCCCCGGTCGGTCCGGCCGAACTGTTCGTCTGGGTCCGGCTCCCCGGCGGCCTCGGGGACCTCACCGTCACCCAGGCCCTGCTGGCCTACGCCTCCGACGGGTTCCTGATCGCCACCGCCATGCGCCCCCACGAGGGGATCGGCCAGAACATGGCCCACCGCTCCATCGCCACCGGGGTGGTGTCCCACACCCTCACCTTCCACGACCACTTCGAAGCCGGCCAGTGGCTGCTGTTGGCCCACGAGGGGACGGCGGCGGCCGGGGGCCGGAGCTACGGTCGGGCCCACGTCTTCACCGAGGACGGCCGGGCCGTCGCCTCCTTCGTCCAGGAGAGTCTCATCCGCGACGCCAACCCACCGGGCGCCGCGCCCACCGAGCAAAGGAGAAGTTGATGACCAATGGGGAGAGCCCGTCCGGGGAGACCCGGATGCTCATCGACGGCGAGCTGGTCGCCGCACTGTCGGGCAAGCAGTTCGACAATGTGAATCCGGCCACCGAGGAGGTGCTCGGCCCGGTAGCCGACGCCGACCACCAGGACATGGACCGGGCCATCGGGGCCGCCCGCCGCGCCTTCGACGAGACCGACTGGGCCACCGACAAGAAGTTCCGCCAGCGCTGCCTGGCCCAACTGCAGGACGCCCTGGTGTCCGAGCAGGAGTTGCTCCGAGCCGAGCTGGTGGCCGAAGTCGGGACCCCGGTCCTGCTGACCTACGGGCCACAGCTCGACGCCCCGCTGGCCGAGGGCCTGACCTGGCCGGCCAACTACATCGACGAGTTCCACTGGGAGCGGGACCTTCCCGAGGGCAACGCCTTCGGCACCCGGAGCTGGCGCAAGGTGTTCAAGGAGGCCACCGGGGTGGTGGCGGCCATCGTGCCCTGGAACTACCCCTTCGAGGTGAGCATCAACAAGCTGGGCCCGGCGCTGGCCACCGGGAACACCGTGATCCTCAAGGCTGCCCCCCTCACTCCCTGGAATGCCACCCGCATCGGCAGGCTGGTGGCGGAGAAGACCGACATCCCCGCCGGCGTCCTCCAGGTCGTCACCACCTCGGACAACGGAGTGGCGGAGGACCTGGTCACCGATCCACGGGTCGACCTGGTGTCGTTCACCGGCTCCACCGCCGTCGGCCGGCGGATCATGGAGAAGGGCGCCCCCACCCTCAAGCGGCTGTTCCTCGAACTGGGGGGCAAGTCGGCCGACATCCTGCTGGACGACGCCGACTTCGAGGCGAAGCTGTCGATGGCCTGGACGGTGTGCGTCCATGGCGGCCAGGGCTGCGTGATGCTCACCCGGATGCTGCTGCCCCGGTCGCGCTACGACGAGGGGATCGCCGCCATGGAGGGCGGGTTCAAGACGATGGGCTACGGGGATCCGACCGATCCCTCCTTCCTCCAGGGACCCCAGATCAGCGCCGCCCAGCGGGAGCGGGTGCTGGGCATGATCCAGACCGGCCGCGACCAGGGCGCCCGGGTGGTGGTGGGCGGCGGCCGCCCGAGCCACCTCGAGAAGGGGTTCTACGTCGAGCCCACCCTCATCGCCGACGTCGACAACTCCATGACCATCGCCCAGGAGGAGATCTTCGGGCCGGTGCTGGTGGTGGTGCCCTTCGACGACGATGACGACGCGGTCCGGATCGCCAACCAGAACCAGTACGGCCTCGGCTGCGGCGTGACCTCCGCCTCGGAGGAGCGGGCGCTGGCGGTGGCCAAGCGGATCCGGGCCGGCACCGCCTCGGTGAACGGCGGCGTCTGGTACGGGGCCGATGCCCCCTTCGGCGGCTACAAGGCCAGCGGGATCGGGAGGCAGAACGGCCTGGAGGGCTTCGAGCAGTACACCGAGACCAAGACCATCGCCGGCGGTTTGCCACCGCTGGCCCCGTAGGAGGCACCATGATCGTCATGGGGCCGGGGCATCCGCCCACCGATCAGTCGTCGAAGAGGAGAACACGGTGAAGGGCATCATGAAGGGCGTCCGGGTCGTCGAGGTGGCGGGGTGGACCTACGTGCCGATCGCCGGGACGGTGCTGGCCGAATGGGGCGCCGACGTCCTCAAGATCGAGCACCCCGAGACCGGCGACCCCCAGCGGGGGCTGGTGAACTCCGGGCTGGTCCCGACCGGGCCCGGCGGGGTCAACCACATGATGGAGCTGCCCAACCGGGGCAAGCGCAGCGTCGCCCTCAACCTGAAGTCGAAGGAAGGGCGGGATCTGCTCCTCAAGCTGGTGGAGACGGCCGACGTCTTCCTGACCAACTTCCGTCCCCAGGCCCGGGCCAAGCTCAAGATCGACGTGGAGGACATCCGGGCGGTCAACCCGAACATCATCTACGTCCGGGGCTCGGCCAACGGCCAACGGGGGCCGGAGTCGGAACGGGGCGGCTACGACAACTCCAACTTCTGGGGCCGGGGGGGATCGGCCGACATCCTCACCGCCCCCGGCGAGTACCCGACCAGCCAGCCCGGCCCCGGCTACGGCGATGTCATCGGCGGCCTCACCATCGCCGGGGGGATCTCCGCGGCGCTGTTCCACCGCGAGCGCACCGGCGAGGCGGTCACTGTCGACAACTCGCTACTGGCCAACGGGGTCTGGGCCACCGGGGCGACGGTGCTGGCCGCCGACCTGTTCGGCTTCAGCCGGATGCCGCGGGGGGACCGGACCATGATGCCCAACCCCTTGGTCAACAACTACAAAACCAAGGACGACCGCTTCATGTCCTTCATCATGCTGGAGTCGGACCGCTTCTGGGCCGATCTGGTCACCAAGATCGGTCACCCGGAGCTGGCCGACGATCCCCGGTTCGTGGACTCGGTGGCCCGGGCCAAGAACTGCCAGGAGTGCTGCGTCACCCTCGACGAGATCTTCGCCACCCGCACCTTGGAGGAGTGGAAGCCGATCATGAACACGGTGGACGGGGTGTGGGCCCCGGTGCAGACGGCCGACGAGCTGCTGGTGGATCCCCAGGTGGTGGCGAACGACTACATCCGGGAAGTCACCTCGGCCGGAGGCACCACCTTCCGGATGGTCGCCTCGCCCCTCCAGTTCGACGAGCAGCCGCCCGACCTCACCCGGGCGCCGGACCACGGCGAGCACACCGACGAGGTCCTCTTGGAGTTGGGACTGGACATGGACGCCATCCTCGACCTCAAGCTCAAGGGGGCAGTGCTCTGAGTCGGTCAGCGGAGCCGCCAGTCGATCCGGGTTCCCGACGAGAAGCGCTTCTGACCCTCGGCCAGGGTGTCGAGGTCGGTGCCGATATTGGTGAAGAGGAAGGCCTGGTCGAGGGCCTGGCGCCGGGTCAGTTCCAGGCCGGCCCACAGGGCTCGCACTGTCCCCTGCACCGCCAGGGCCGGCTGGTCGGCGATGGCGTTGGCCGCCCAGGCGGTGTGGTCGTGGAGCTCCGCCATCGGCACCACCTCGGAGACCAAGCCGATCTCCCGGGCCCGCGAGGCAGACATCCGCTCGTTGGCTCCGAGCAGGCTCATCCGGGCCACCTCCTGGAACGGCATCTTGTGGAGCAGGAAGATGGGCTCGAAGGCGGCCACCATCCCGTAGGTGACATGGGGATCGAAGAAGGTGGCGTGCTCAGCGGCGATGATGAAGTCCACTTCGCCGAGCAGGTAGAAGGCCCCCCCACAGGCCATGCCGTTCACCGCCGCGATCACCGGCTTCCACAGGTCGTTGGACTTGGGGCAGACGCTCTTGCCCGGGTCGTCGAAGTCCCACGGGGTGTTGTAGCCGGGGAGCTTTCCCGGTGGCAGGTCGTCGTTCGAATCCATCTGCCCGCGGTCCAGTCCGGTACAGAACGCCTTGTCCCCCGCGCCGGTCAGCACCACCACCCGCACGTCGTCGTTCTTGCGCAGCATCGACCACAGGTCCCGGAGCTCCGCCTGCATCACCGAGTCGAAGGCGTTGTAGGCGTCGGGCCGATTGAGGGTCACCCATGCCACGCCGTTTGATTCCTGGTAGAGAAGGGTCTCGGGATTGGACATGGGCGAGATGCTAGGCCGATCCGACCCGCCGTTTTGATCGAGACACCCGCCTCGCTTACGGTGCGCAACGAGACAAGGGAGGGACTGACGTGTCGCAGGACGGCTTGAAGGAGATCATCGGTCAACCGACCAGCAAATCGGTGGTGACGGTGGAGCGGGGGCAACTGGCTACCTTTGCCGCTGCCGTCAAGGACGCCAGTCCGATCTACCGGGACCCGAGGGCGGCCGCCGAGGCGGGGCTGGCCGGAATCCCCGCCCCTCCCAGCTACCCGTTCGTGATGGAGAACTTCGGGGTGTTCCCCGAACTGCAGCCGTCCGACGCCCCGTCGGGCAATGCGATGGCATCGGTGCTGGGCCCGCTGATGGCCAAGGGCGGGATCATCCTCCACGGCGAGCAGGAGTTCAACTACCACCGGCCGATCTTCGCCGGCGACGTGCTGGAGGGCGAGGGCAAGGTGGTCGACGCCTATGAGAAGGAGTCCAAGGGCAAGACCATGACCTTCGTGGTGGTGGAGACCGCCTGGACCGATCGGGCCACCGGCGAGCTGGTCTGCACCTCCCGCATGAACATCATCCACCGGATCTGATGGCGGTCACCGAGTCGGCCGAGGTCTTCCGCCGCATCGAGGACGGGGTGGCTTGGATCACCCTCAACCGGCCCGAAGCCGGGAACGCCATCAACACCCAGATGCGGGCCCAGATCATCGGTTGGCTGGAGGAGGCCTCCGATGACCTGGCGGTGCGGGCG
>DATARI010000047.1:0-5136 GCA_036264255.1 Acidimicrobiales bacterium
CCTCCGCCAGCTGGCGAACCGCTGGGTCGGGATCCTCCACGGCTGTCTCGACCACCAGTGTCTCTACGACGAAGCGGCCGCCTGGAAGGCCGCCGAACCCGCCGCCGCTTGACGAGTTGCACGCCAGGGGTGTCTAGCTTCCGGACAAGGTCCCCGGACCCGGTGCATCCTTGGTCCGGTCAGGAAGAGGCACCCACCGGGCCAGGCTCCCCGCACCCGGAGCCGACCAGCGCCGGCACCCGCCAGTCGGCACCCGACTCCGGCGGTTCCGTAGTGTCCCCATCGGCGACGACAGCCACGCCGCCGTCCTCGCCGAGATCAAAGCCTTCGAGCTCCGCCTCCGCCGCCCGGACCCGGCGCCGACCGGGGACCAGCAGGGCGGCCATTGCACCGACGATCACCACCACCGCGCCCACGGCGATGGCCGGCTTCAACCCGTTCACGTACTGCTGCCCCGAGGCGTAGCTACCCGAGGAGGAGAACACTGCACCGAGGACGGCGATCCCGAGCACCCCGCCCAGCTCGCGGAAGGCACTGTTGGTGCCCGAGGCCACTCCTTCCAGCCGGGCGGGAACCGAGCCCAGGACCAACGAGGCCAGCGGGACGAAGAACAGGGTCATCCCGACTCCCGCCACCACGAAGGCGGGAACGAAGTCGACATACGGCGTGGTCGGGTTGGTGAGGGCGACCAGCCAGAACAGCCCGGCGGACTGGAGGACCAACCCGCTGATCACCAGGATCTTCCCTCCCCACCGTTCGGCCAGCAGGCCGACCACCGGGGCCAGGAGCATGGCCATCCCCGTCCAGGGCAGCACCCGCAACCCAGCGCTGAGCGGGGAGTACCCCTGCACCGTCTGGAGGAACTGGGAGAGGAAGAAGATCGACCCGAACATCCCGAAGCTGAACAGCATGGCGGTCACGTTCACCGCCGCGAACGCCCGGTTGGCGAACAGCCGGACGTCGAGCATCGGGTGGTCCGTCCGCAGTTCCCACCAGAGGAAGGCCCCGAGGGCGGCGATCCCGATGGCGAACGAGGAGAGGACCCCCTCGCTGCTCCAGCCGTGGGCGTTGCCCCGGACCAGGCCGAAGACCATCCCGAACAGGCCCACGCTGACCAGCCCCACCCCGGCCAGGTCGAGGCGGGAGGCCGAGCCGTGCGACTCGCGGAGCTTCCACCAGGCCAGCGGGACCAGCACCAACCCGATGGGGACGTTCAACCAGAAGATGTACTGCCAGGCCCACCCGGTGGTGACCGCCCCGCCCACCAGCGGGCCGAAGGCGACCGCGGTGCCGCCGATCGCGCCCCAGATGCCGAGGGCGGCATTCCGGCGCTCGGGGGTGACGGCCGCGCTCAACAGGGTGAGGGACAGCGGCATGATCATGGCGCCGCCGGCGCCCTGCACCGCCCGGGCGGCGATCAGGATCGAAATGTTGGGAGAGAGGGCGGCGGCCGCCGACGCCACCGTGAAGAGGGCGATCCCCAGCACGAAGATGCGCCGCCTCCCGAACCGCTCGCCGATGGCGGCCGCGGTCAGCAGCAGCACCGCGAAGGTCAGGGTGTAGGCGTTCACCGTCCACTCCAGCCCGGAGAGCCCGGCATGGAGGTGGACCCGGATGACCGGCAGGGCGGTCGAGACCACCAGGTTGTCGAGCGAGGCCATGAACAGGGCCAGCCCGGTGATGACGATGGCCCACACCGCCCTCGACCGCGCCCCCCGGCCGGATGGCGCTTCAGCCACCGGGGGTCCGGAACCGGTGGGAGGGGCGATGGCACCGGAGTGGTCGAGGGCGGTGGTCATGACGGGGTTCTCCTTGCGGTGATGGGTGTGGTGACGGGTGTCCGGTTGAGATTGCGCGCGGTTCGATCGGGGAGACTGAGGGGTGGGGTGGGTGGCGTCGAGGCGGCTGCGCCGCGCCGCTAAGGGTCCGGATCCTCCCCTCCATCCCCGCCTAGGTTGTGAGTGGTTACTACCTAACCGGGGCAAAAAAAGGGGCACTGACAAGGGCTGATTGGTGATCATGCCGATACCTCCCTATCGATGTCGGTTCCGGAGCGTCGCCGCTCCTCGAGGGCACGGCCGGCGGCGGCCACGGCTTTGAATTTCTCGGGGGATGGGGGACAGAACGACTGGGCCCAGTGTTCGGGGATCGACAGCAGGTCGATGGCCGACATCACGCTGATCATCATCCCGGTGGCGAAGAACTTCCGCATCTCCTCCTCGGGAAGGTCGTTGTGTTCGTCCACCAGCTGCCACAGGATCTCGAAGGTGCGCCGGCAGCTACGGGCGATGTCGGCGTCCCCGGTGGCGGCCGCGAACCCGTGCATCTGCACCTGGAGCAGATCCGGGTCCTGCATCAACTCGAGGTAGGCCTGGCCCATCGCCGCCATCGCCTCTTCGTCGTGCAACCCCTCGGCCGCCTTGGTCAACTCCCGGATGATCCGGTCCCCGACCAGGTCGTAGGTGGCGATGAAGAGGTCCTTTTTGGTCCCGAACAGCCGGAACAGGTACGGCTGGGAGATTCCAGCGCGGGCGGCGATGGCGTCGGTCGAGGTGCCGGCGTAGCCGGATCGGGCGAACTCGGTGATGGCGGCGGCCAGCACCGAGGTGCGCCGCTCCTCTGCCGTCTGTCGGGTGGAAACCATCACGACGCCATTGTGAGTGGTTGATCACTACCTTGTCAAGTGGCCAGGTGCGGCCCTTGGCAATGCCGCGGTTCGGACCCACCGGCACCGGGTAGCGTCATCCCATGGCAGGCACCCCCTCGGGACGGGCCGGCGACGACTCTCTCGCCGACACGGTGATCGTTTCCAACCGGGGGCCCCTCTCGTTCCACTTCGACGAGGGCGCTCCGGTGGCCGGTCAGTCGGCAGGAGGCCTGGCCGGCTCCCTCCATCCCCTGGTGGCCGGCACCGGCGCCACCTGGGTGGCCTGTGCCCTCGGCGATGCCGACCGCATGGCCATCGCCGAGGGGTTGGCCACCGAGCCCGGGCTCCGCCTCGAGCTGTTGGAGCCCGACCCCGGGCTGTACCAGATGGCCTACGACGTGGTCTCCAACGCCACCCTCTGGTTCTGTCACCACCATCTGTTCGACGCCGCCCGTCGGCCCCGCTCCGACCAGCACTGGACCGAGGCCTGGGAGGCCTACCGGGACTACAACCGGATGTTCGCCGACCGGGTGGCCGAGGTGGCCCCCGACGGTGGCCGGGTCCTGGTCCACGACTACCACCTGTCGCTGCTCGGCTCCGAGCTCCTCCAGCACCGCCCGGACCTCCGCACCGTCCACTTCACCCACACCCCGTTCGCCGACCCGGCGGCGCTGCGGATGCTGCCGGTGGCGGTGGCCGAGGAGCTGCTGGCCGGGATGGCCGGCTTCCACGCCCGGGGGTTCCATTCCGACCGCTGGGCCGCCGGCTATCAGGCGTGCCAGCGCGAGCTCGGGACCAGCCGGGCTCGGGTCGGCGAGGGGATGTCCACCTTCACCTCCGCGCTCACCCCCGACCCCGGCCAACTGGCCGAGAGCGCGGCCAAACCGGAGGTCGGGCAGGCCCTCGTCTCTCTGGAGGAGGCCATCGGGGGTGAGGACCGCAAGGTGATCGTGCGGGTGGACAGGATGGAGCTCTCCAAGAACCTCCTCCGCGGCTTCTGGGCGTTCGAAGAGCTGCTTGAGCAGGAGCCCGAGTGGCGGGAGCGGGTGGTCTTCGTCGCCCTGGCCTATCCGTCCCGCCAGGGTCTGGCCGAGTACCTCGCCTACCAGAACGAGGTGGAATCGACCGTGGCCCGCATCAACGAGCAGTGGGCCACTCCCGGCTGGACCCCGATCATCCTGCTGGTCGACGACGACTACCTCCGGTCGGTGGCCGCCCTCACCCGCTACGACGTCCTGCTGGTCAACCCCATCCGCGACGGTTTGAACCTGGTCTGCAAGGAAGGCCCGTTGGTCAACACCCGCAACGGGGTCGTCGCCCTGTCCCGGGAAGCCGGCGCCTTCGAGGAACTCTGGCCCGGGGTGCTCGAGGTCAATCCGTTCGACGTGGGCGGCACCGTCTCGGTGCTGAGTCAGGCGCTGAACATGGACGAGGCCGAACGGGCGGCGATGGGCAAGACGCTCCGGGAGATCATCCTCAGCCGGAGCCCGGCGTCGTGGTTGCGCGACCTCCTCAACGCCGCCCACTGACCTCTCATCGTTCTCGTCCCTGGCCCCCGTTTCGGGCCCGGTCGGCCAACCACCCGAGCACCGCCAGCGATCCCGCCGGGCCGTCGACCACCACGTCGGCGGCGGCGGCCACCTCCGGCGGGCTCTCGCCGTCGACCGCCGCCACTTTCACCGTGACCATCCCCTGGCTCGACGCGGCGTCAAGGGCGGCGAAGGCGGGGAGATCACCGAGGTCGTCGCCCAGATAGGCGGCGGCGCGGTAGCCCTCCACCAGCCCGGCCACCGCCGTCCCCTTGTCGACGGCCAGCGGCGGTCGCAACTCGATGCTCATCCGGCCGGAATGGGGCACCAGCCCGGTGGCCGCTGCCTCGGCTTCGGCCAACCCGATGGCCACCGGGGCCAGGGCCGGGTCCCGCCTCCAGTGGATGGTGACCGTCAACGCCTTCGGCTCGACGGTGACGCCGGCGGGGGCGGCCGAGTCCAACCGGGTCACCGCCGCTTCCACCACCCGGCGCCAGGGCTCGGCCCCCGGGGCGGCGATCACTTCGCCGTGTCCCCCCGACCGCTCGAGCCCGTAGAGCCCCACCAGTTGGAGCTCGCCGGCTCCGGCCAGCTGTTCGGCCAAGAAGGAGACCGGCCGACCCGAGACCACCGCCACCCGCCCGAAGCGGGCCGCCAAACCCGCGAGGGTGGAGGCCACTCCGGGCAGCGGTTCCACCGCCGCGGGGTCGGTGATGATGGAAGCGAGAGTGCCGTCGAAGTCGGTGAGGATGGCGGTGGCGGACGGGTCGGCCACCAGCGGGGAGAGGGCCGCCACCACCTCGGGGGCGAGGGCCGACCCGTCGGCACTGCCGTCGCTCAGGACTTGGCCTTGGTGGTGGTCGTCGCCGGGTGGGTCGTGCTCGTCGCCGGATGGGTCGTCGTGGTGGCCGGATGGGTGGTCGTGGTGGTCGAGGTCCCGATCTTCGAGGCGACGTCCGG
>DATARI010000089.1:0-4020 GCA_036264255.1 Acidimicrobiales bacterium
CCTCCGGGGGCGAAGTCCATGCCGACGATCGGCTTGTTCAAGGTCATCGCCCCGGTGGAGCCGAAGAACCCGGCGTTCCCGAAGGCGAAGATCCCCCCATCGGAGGCCACCAGCCAGTAGCCCCCTCCGTCGGGGGTCGACGCCATCCCGACGATCGGCTTGTTGAGGTGCTGGGCCCCGGTGGAGCCGAAGAACGGGGAGCCGCCGAAGCTGAAGATGCCGCCGTCACTGGCGACCAGCCAATAGCCGTTCCCGTTGGCCGGGGGTGGTGGCGGCGGAGCCACCCCGGTGTAGGTGAACTGGTCATTGGGCGACAGCCGGCTGGTGCCGCCGGGGCCCTTGACGGTGACGGCAACCGTGCCGGGGGCGTCCGGTGGGGAGGTGGCGGTGCACTCGGTGTTGGTGCAACTCACATTGGTGGCCGGCGGATCCCCGAAGTCGACCTCGGTGGCCCCGGCGAAGCCCTGGCCGGTGATGGTGACCACGGTCCCCCCGGTGGTGGGCCCGCTCTTCGGGCTGATCCCGGTGACCACCGGGGCCCCGGGGCCGGCTCCGTAGGTGAACAGGTCGGCGGGGCTGGTCGCCGACGTCCCGCCCGGGGTGGTGACGGTGATGTCCACCACCGAGCCCGGCACCCCGCCCGGATCGGTGACCACGCACTGGGTGGCGTTACACATGGGTCCGGTCACCACGGTCGAGCCGAACTGGACCGAGGTGGCGGGTCCGAGGTTGGTCCCGGTGATGGTGACCACTGCGCCCCCGGTGTAGAGATCGCCGACCGGGCTGACCCCGGTCACGGTGGGCGCCGGGGTATAGGAGTACTGGTCGGCGGCGCTGGGGGCCGAGGTGCCCCCGGCGGTGGTGACGGTGACGTCCACGGTGCCGGCGGCTCCCGCCGGGGCCGTGACCGTGCAGGAGGTGTTCGAGCAGCTGCCGACGATGGTGGCGGCATTACTTCCGAAGTGGACGGCGGTGGCGCCGTTCAGATTGGTGCCGATGACGGTCACTGCGTTTCCGCCCGAGACCGGGCCGGCGGTCGGGCTGACGCTGGTGACCGCCGGTGGGGCCACGTAGGTGTAGTGGTCGGCCGCGCTGGTGGCCGACGTGCCACCGCCGGGAATGGTGGCGGTGACGTCCACGGTGCCGGGGGTTCCGGCTGGCGCCGACGCGGTGCACTGGGTGGCGGTGCAGGCCCCGACGATGGTGGCGGCGGTGACTCCGAAGTGGACGGCAGTGGCCCCGGTGAAGTTGGTGCCGTTGACGGTGACCGAGTTGCCACCGGTGGTCGGCCCGGCAGTCGGGCTGACGCTGGTGATGGTGGGCGGGGCCACATAGGTGTACTGGTCGGCCGCACTGGTGGCCGAGGTGCCTCCCACCGCAGTGACGGTGATGTCAACGGTGCCGGCGGCTCCGGCCGGGGCGGTCGCCGTAATCTGGGTCGCCGAATTGACGGTGAAGGCGCTGGCAGCCGTGCTCCCGAACTTGACGGCGGTGGCGCCGCCCAGGTTGGTGCCGGTGATGGTGACCGAGGTGCCCCCGCTGGTCGGGCCCTCAGTCGGGCTGACTGCGGTCACGGTGGGCCCGTAGGTGAACGTCACCTTGCCATCGCCGTTATTGATGCCGTTGGCCCAAAACGGTGACGTTGCCGAGGCCACGATGAACCCCGAACCGCCGCCACCACCTGCGAGTCCACTCAGGCCGCCGCCTCCTCCGCCGCCGCCGAAGTAGCCGCCGCCTCCGCCCCCACCGCCGCCGCCACCCCCGAGTCCTCCGGCGCCGGGAACCGGCGTGCCAGAGCCCCAGGTCACCGGACCTCCTCCCATTTGACCGTTCGTCCCGCCGGCGGTGGCTATGCCCGCCGTGCCGCCGCTGCTCTGGGTCCCGCCCCCTCCGCCCGTCGCTCCGTTGATGGCATCTCCGGATCCGCCGGTGGGCCCGCCGCCATTTCCGCCGATGCAGCATCCGCCGGCACCACCCCCGCCACCCCCGGCGGCACCGAGGAGGTTCCCGGTGCCGTCGAACACGAAGGAGCCACCACCCCCGCCACCGGAGTCGGGTCCTCCCCCGTCTGCTCCGCCACCCGCCCCTCCGGTCCCGGCGGTAATGCCATTCGACCGCTGTCCGGCCCCACCCGTCAGCACGGTCACCACTTCACCGGGGGTGACCGCGATGGTGCCCCGGAACTCGCCACCAGAACCGCCGGCCACGCCTGGGTCGCTTGCGCCCCCCGAGGCCCCGAACACATCCATGATGGCCGAGCTAACCCCGGTCGGCACCGTCCAGCTCTGCAGACTGCCCGCCCCCGCGCAGGTGACGACCGAGTTCGTCCCCATCGCCACCGGACCGGTGCACGCCGGCGTCAGCGCCGCGACGGGGGAACCGGAGAGAACCAGGCCGACGCCGATGCTGCCCACCATCACCACCCCGGAGAGCACGGTACGCAAACCCCATCGCGATACTCCCCGTCGGCGCATCTGTCCCCTCCTTGTCCCGTTCAGGCCGGCTCGTCCCAGCGATCTTGTCATCCCGCGTGCGAGCCAGGCCAGTGATCGATAAACCGCGGCCGCCGAACCGGACGATGCCATCCCCTTCTATGGAAACTGATGCAATTAGAAGGCCGGCGACTCCCAGGTTCAGGGGCTGAACGTCGGGATGACCCGGTCACCCCGGTGTGCTGCCCTCGATTCAGATCCCGGTGTGGTCGTCGGCCCGCACCGGATCGGGGTCGGGAACATGGGGCATGAGGGCGCCTTCCGGGATGGTGCCGAGCCGACCGGCCTGGAAGTCGTCCATGGCCTGTTGGATCTCGGCCCGGGTGTTCATCACGAACGGCCCGTAGTGCTCGACCGGCTCGCCGATCGGCTGGCCTCCGAGCACCAGGATGTCGAGTTGGGCATGGCGGGAATCCCCGTCGTCGTCGGCCCGGACACTGATCCAGTCCCCGGGCCCGAAGGCAGCCAGCTGACCGACCCGGATGGGCCGGCCCTCGGAGCCGACCCGCCCCGATCCGGCCAGGACGTAGACCAGGGCGTTGAAGGTGGGATTCCAGGGGAGGCGCAACTGGGCGCCGGCGGCCAGGGTGGCGTGCATCAGCGCCATCGGGGTGTGGGTCGAGCCGGGGCCGGCATGGCCTCCGACCTCGCCGGCGATCACCCGGACCAGGGCTCCCCCGTCGGTCGAGGAGAGCAACGTCACATCCCCGGCTTCGAGGCCCTGGTAGGCGGGCGGGATCATCTTGTCCTTGGCCGGCAGGTTGACCCAGAGCTGGATGCCGTGGAACAGGCCTCCGGAGACGACCAGCTCCTCGGGGGGCGTCTCGATGTGGAGGATCCCCCCGCCGGCGGTCATCCACTGGGTGTCGCCGTTGGAGATGAGGCCACCGCCGCCGTGGGAATCCTGGTGGGCGAAGGTTCCGTCGATCATGTAGGTGACCGTCTCGAACCCCCGGTGCGGGTGCCAGGGGGTCCCCTTCGGCTCTCCCGGGGCGTAGTCGACCTCACCCATCTGATCCATGTGCACGAACGGGTCGAGGTCGGCGAGGCTCATCCCGGCGAACGCCCGCCGGACCGGGAACCCTTCCCCCTCCAGGCCGGTCGGCGCGGTGGTCACCGAGGCCACCGGCCGCTCGGTGGTGGTGGCGTCATCGGGGTCGGTGACGTGGGGCAGGGCGGCCAGATTGTCAACGGTCACGGCCGGCATAGGGCAACCTCCAGGTGGGATCCGTCGGGGCTCCAGCCTAATCTGCTGCTTCATTTACGGCACCCGGCCGCGCCGGCGTGACTCCAACTCCGGCGGAGTCGGATGCGGACCGCCGGCCCGTCCCTCGCCCTACTGCTGGGTGATCACCAGCTGTGCACTCTGCCCCTGCAGGGATTCGGTGGCGATCACCGCGCAGGTGCCCGGGGCGGTGGAGGCGGTGTAGAAGAAGAAGGGGACCATGCCGGTACCCACCGTCTCCGTCGAGGGACTCAGGACCCCGCATGCCCCTGAGGGCGATCCCACTCCGGTCACGTGGATGGT